>DASRDJ010000109.1:0-34297 GCA_035652655.1 Terriglobales bacterium | reverse complement strand
CACAGGTGTCCAGGTCATTAAGAGCGAACACATCCCTCACATTCTGAGCACTATGACTATGGCCGGCCTCTATGATGGCTCCGGCGGCTGGGCTTGGCACGTTGGGTTGCCCGCGAAGAGCGGCGTAGGCGGCGGGATTGTGGCCATTGCCCCCGGTAAGGGCGCCATCGTTGTGTTCGCGCCTCCCCTCGACGAAGCCGGAAACAGCGTGAAGGCTCAAGAAGTCATCGAATACGTGGCGCAGAAGCTGAACTACAACCTCTATTCGCCGAGTTCGGTGGGATTGAAATAGATGCCGTGGTTTCGCTATCGACTATCAAGAGGGTGATGAAGAATACCGACGAGGCCGTATCGAAGAGACTCTCTCTGGCCCTTATCATCTTTCTGCTATCGTGCCAATGGGGAGCGGCTCAGTCCCACCCCTTTGTTGCAGACCAACCCGAACTAAACGATGTTCACTTCCACCTGACCAACTACGTTCAAGTAGGAACGGATATCCACGATTTCTTGAACATCATGGGCACGAAGGTTGGGCGCGTCGCGCTATTCGGAATACCGCTGCAGCAGGAGTGGTCGTACCAGAATTCCGGAGATTTGGCTCCAACCTACTATCTGCAGACTGACGCCCCCCTCTATTACTACTCCTTCACGGACGCGTACATCGCGATGGCTTATCGTTCTCTGTCCAAAGAGCAGCAGGCGCGATTTGACCCCATGATCACCGGGTTTAATCCGGCTGACATGTATGCAGCGGATCACATTCGCAGAGTGTTGCAGACTTTTCCGGGCGTCTTCTCAGGCATCGGGGAATTCACAATCCATAAAGAATTTGTCTCCGCGAAGGTCGCAGGAGAGACCGCCTCGCTGCGAAATCCTGCCCTCGACAAACTGCTGGACTTCGCCGCCGAAGTCGGTCTCGTCGTTCTGATCCACAACGATATGGACGTGCCATTCGCTAAGTCCGGCACAGAACCAGCTTACCTGTCTCAAATGAAATCCGTTCTCGCGCGCCACCCTAAAGCGACGATCATTTGGGCACATACGGGAATGGGCCGGATTGTACGCCCGGTTCAGGGTCATGCGGCCGTCATGGAAGAGATTCTCAAAGATCCGCAATTTAGCCATGTGTATTTCGATATTTCTTGGGATGAAGTTGCTAAATACCTGACGTCTACTCCCGAGTCGATCAGGATCTCGGCAGACCTCATCAATCGCTATCCAGATCGATTTCTGTTTGGCACCGATGAAGTTGCACCGGCAACCCAGGAGAAGTACCTCAAGGTCTACTACCAATATGACCCGCTCTGGAAGCAGCTAAACAAAGAAGCCACGGCGAAGGTACGCTCCGGAAACTACGAGCGCATCTTCGACGCGGCCAGGCAGCGGGTACGAACGTGGGAAGCAGCGCATTCGAAGTGATTCCGTGCCGTTTATGCCAATCATCACGGCTTCGCCGGTTGTCGAAGGTTCATCGTCGAGACCAAGGGTGATGATTCGTTAATTATAGTAAAGGAGTTTTTTATGAAACCGACAAACAGAATCCGCCTTTTGCTTGTCCTACTCGTGTACGGCACTGCACTCACCTCAGTGGCCACCGGCAAACAACTGCCGAATATAGTGATTCTCGCAACCGGCGGCACCATCGCCGGCGCGGCCGCTACCGGAACTCAGGCCGGCTACACCTCCGGTGCGGTGACCATCGACGCAATGCTCGCAGCTGTTCCGGGGATCAAGGACCTCGCCAGCGTAAAGGGCGAACAGATCTCCAATGTGGGATCCCAAGACATGACGCTGGACATAATGCTGACGCTGGCTAAGCGCATCAATGTCCTGCTGGCACAGAACGATGTCGACGGCATCGTCGTTACCCACGGTACCGACACCATGGAGGAAACTGCGTTCTTTCTAAACTTGGTCGTAAAGAGCGATAAGCCAGTCGTAATGGTCGGCTCTATGCGGCCGTCCACCGCCGTAAGCGCAGACGGGCCATTGAATCTGTACAACGCTGTCGGCGTTGCCGTCGATCCACAATCCAGAGGGCGCGGCGTGCTGGTGGTCATGAACGACTGGATTCATGGAGCACACTCCCTCACCAAAACCAGTACTACCGCGATTCAGACGTTCATGTCACCCCTGCGGGGACTCGTGGGTATTTCCAGTTACGGTAAGAATGATTTCTACAGCGTACCGGGCTGGAAACACACTACTACTAGCGAGTTTGATGTAGCTAATGTCCTGAAGTTACCTCGCGTCGACATCCTGTTTGCGTGCGCTGACATGTCGCCTGATCTCATCGACTCCGCAGTGGCGAATGGCGCCAAGGGCATCGTCATTGCCGGGGTTGGCAACGGAAATATGAATCAGGCTTCGCTCGAAGCCGCAGCAAGGGCAGCGAAGAAAGGTGTGATAGTCGTTCGAAGCAGCCGAGTCCCTACCGGAACCGTTGGACGTAACGTGGAAGTCAATGATGATGAGATGAATCTTGTGGCCTCCGATGAACTCAACCCTCAGAAGTCCAGGATTCTACTTATGCTGGCACTGCTCAAATCGCGCCCAACCGCGGACATTCAGAATTTGTTCTATACCTACTAGATTGGAGTCGCGCGCGGGTTGGCCTGGTCGACCTGACATGAGAGCCCGTCTGCTGAGCTTTCAACTCAGTCGGCCCACCTGTAACCTTGATCGGTCCTGCCTTGCACCCCATGATTGACACAAACGACTGTCATCTCTAGCAGTTTCCGGGGTAGTTCCCTCAGGCGAAGATGGTCTTGCCGGATAGCATGCGATATGCGAAATCCGGCGACAGGGCAGCTTCGGAATGCCATGCGCTAAAACCCATAACGACTCCTATGTCGCGCACGATGGAGACGATGCAAAACAGGACTCCTTTTTCTCGATTTCCCATCCGTCTGCTGTAGCACCCACTTTCGACCACCACAGTTTAAAAGGAAGAAAGCACATCTATGCGTGCTGCCTGCTCGCTGTGATGTCCAGTGTACTTGCAATAGCCCAGTCGGGATTGGAGGCTCCTAGTCCAGTGCCGCTGATCGCTCTCGACTCGAGGCCTGTGCTTGCGGAACTCCTTCTCGAGGTTGAACGCCGATCCCCTCGTGTCGGAGACACCCAGTTCCCGGTCGACAAACCCACTCCCGGATGTCAGGGCGTGCCATTCTCGACAAACAATAAATTGACTGGTGTGAGCGACCAATGGCAAGCGGAATGGACAACGGGTAGTGAGCTTGCCGCAAAGATTGAGCAGGACTCGTCTGTCGTCGAGGATCCCATCCTAACGGCCTATGTTAACAGCTTAGAACTTACCATTGTGCAAAAGTCGGATTTGCATGGTTGTTTCCTCGTCAAGATTTTAGACACTTCGGAGGTCAACGCATTTTCGTTGCCAGGGGGTTTTCTCTACCTAACCAGTGGCCTGATCCTGCTTGCTGACAGTGAGGGAGAGTTGACAGCCGCTTTGGCTCATGAAACTGGGCACGTAACGGCCCGACACTTCGCGAAGGTCGAACATAAGATGCGCATTGGGCGACGAGTGGCGTTGGCTGCAGGACCGGCGGGGTATCTGGTCCGCCGTCTTCTTGGTCCGCTCTTAACCAAGAAAATGATTCGCAACACCGAATTCGAGGCAGACCAACTGTCTTTGCAATATCAAAATGCGTCCGGCTATGACCCGAACGAATTCAGCAGACTATTGCAGAGTGCGCTTCAAGACCAGGACAAGCCACCGTCGTTCATCGGGCGGTTGTTTGAGACACATCCCTTGATCTCGACGAGAATAAAGCGTCTGGACAAGATGCGGAATCAACTGCCTCCGGGGGCCATCGACCAACCCACCGACACCAGCAAATTCAACCAGGCGAGGGCACGTCTTGCAACGTTGCTGAACCTGGCGAGCCCCGACTCGGACATTCCTTAGCATCAATCGGCTCATCCACTGCGCAATTCACTTTTCACTCGACCTGTCGATTCTGCCAGTGGCAACTGCCCTGTTGCAACTACTAGCCTGACACAAGGCGGGGAGACGGTCGTATCGCCGTTTGTGTATCCGTTCCCCTTTGAATGGAGCGCAGGCTCACGCCACACTAAGGAGAAGAAGATAATGATCAGGACTATTGTTGCAGCTTTCGTGTTGGGGACCGTTTTTCTGAGCTGCGCATTCGCACAGCAAGGACCGGCAACTCCAACCGCGTCTGACCATGATATCCAGTTACTGAGAAAGGATCTGCGGTCGGCACAAAAGCAGATCATCGCGGCGAATATGCCGTTGACGGATGCTGAGGCCCAGAAGTTTTGGCCGCTGTACGAGCAGTACAATGCCGAAAAAGTGAAGATCAACGACGATAAGCTGCTGGTCATTAAGGACTACGCTGCGAACTTTGAGAAGCTCACTGACAACCAGGCTCAGACGTTGGTAAACAAGTGGGCGCAGGCCGACCAGTCAGCAGTTCAACTTCGAGCAAAATACATCCCAATATTCCAAAACGTGCTGCCCGGCAAAAAGGCGGCCCTGTTTTTCCAGTTGGATCGCCGCATTTCCGTTTTGCTGGATCTGCAGTTGGCTTCTGAGATTCCTCTGGTTGAGCCGTGAGCTCACCTGTTCTCGATCGGACAAACGAGACAGCTAGTAGTGGAGATGTTTCGCCGAGGCTGGTAAGGAAGACGAAACGCCACTCGAGCGTACTACCAGGCGAACCGAGGAATTTTATGCTTATTGCTTCTTGGGTGGGAACTGCTTGAGCAACTTAACAACCGCCTTGTCGATTCGCTCCAGAGACTTCTGCTTATTTTCGATATCAAGCTTTTCGGTGACGGTACCGGTCCATACAACTTTGTTGGAGATGCGATCGACGAGGGTGAGCATGAGAGATCCTTCCGGGACATATGGGGCCATCAGGTTTGTGGGCATGGTGGCTCCGATCCAGGTAGTCGGATCATAGGTTGGGAGAATGGGTACGCTTGCTGCCTGATTGAGTCCGAATTCCATTCCCCCGGCAGGAATCAGAACTAGATCGCCGTCCCTTTCAGTCCTCGTCAGTCCCTTGGACTTCAATTGTTCATCGACCCGACCGACAACACTCGCATAGGCCAACGGCCTGGTGACTGGCATCGCGGGCGCGGCCCACGTGTAGCTTCTGAACTTCAGGAAGTCGGTTCCTTTCTCATATCCCACACGGACCTTCTGTCCGAAGGCAACTACAGGAAATGCAGCCATTAACACGTAAATCCACATCTTCCCCAGGTTTAGCTTCATTTGGTCTCCACCGTCGTTGAACATAGACGGACCTTAATTCGGTCAAGGACAGAGTACCGATCCCGGCCTAAGCAGAAATACTGACAGTTCTCACAGGTTCCCCGGATCATTCAACAGAATCTGGTCCGCTGTGCGAAATGACAGTTCTCAGATACGTGCGATTGCAACTAGGCTCGTCTGGACGGGAAAGGGATTCACGATGTCGGATGTGGATGTAGCTCGTAGTTGCGCCGCTGTCCCGCAGATGTGGGCCACGCTATGGTATTGCAACCACTGTAACGCGATGGTTTCGATACAGTCTGTCCAAGCGGTGGACGAAGCATTCTGTCCAGCTTGCCTTGAAGCACCGCTAGAGTTCTGTGGACGCTTCTCCGGCTTTCCAGGGCTTCAACTCGTAGATGCATAGCATCGACGTGCGTGCTTGCAGCCTCTTGGGTCAGGACCTGATTCAGAAGAATGTGGTTATCCCACGCCGGGAGAAACAAACGGAGTTCCGCTCAAGGCCAAGTTGATTGCCGGCACGAGATGCATAGTCGCAGCTTCAGCACGTATGCCAAGGATCCACTTTCCTTAGCGGCGTCAAAGGTATCAATGTCCGAGCAGGCAGTCAGGAAAACCACCGCGACGTTGGTCTGGGTATCCCTGATTCGTCTCGCAACCTCGATGCCGTTTAGAACTGGCATGCAGATGTCGAGAATCGCAACGTCGGGAAGCAGTTGAGTAGCAGCGGTGAGTGCCGCACCACCGTCACCGACCGCCCGAATGACGTCGAATTCGGCACCCAGCATCGAAGTAAGCATATCGCGCATCTCTTGTTGTCATCAGCTATCAGTACACGAATCGTCCCCATGAGCGCCTCGAATTGAAATGTCGTGCACTTGGAGCTCCATCACCTGGGGGTAGGAGGAAGTCGATAGCTTCCTGAGGAATAAGGGACAGGACGGGGATGCAAGAGGCCGCACGCAAGCGTGAGCGTCCCTTCCGATTTCAACAATCTAACGAGCACCCATTACAGGTGCTCAGTCGTTGGCAATTGAGGCTTCCGCGGGCCACTGATCATTGGTGACGTGCCAGGTCTTGTCCGGATTATATCGATCTATATTCTGGGCGACGTCGAGGGTGGCAGATCCCAAATCCTTTTCATATACAACACCGTCAAAGCCGACCAGGAAGCTCTTCACACCCGTGACCTTATACTCAGCAGGAAAGGCCAACAATGCGAAGCCTCCGATCATGGCTCCATCAATGACATAGTCGAGTTGGCCAAAGCGCGCAGCAGGACCTTGCCCCTTGAGTACCTTGAAGTAGTAGCCGTGGTAGCCTGAGGTCTTGCCGGGCGAATACCCTTCCTCGATGGCGCGAGCGACTGCTTCGCTGATAGGACCGCCCGGCGTGCCATCCTCGTTCTTCCAATACAAACCGTCATGCTTTCCGGGTGTGCTGATGATCTTCTGCGCGTATTGATTGATCCCAGAGTTGTCGTAGATGTCCGACGCGTACTCGTGCTGCGCCTCAGCAAAACCGCGACAGACTTGGAGGGCGTCGAGTTCATTGGCGCCTATCCGCCGGAAGAGAATCTCGTCATGGCCCTCTTTAGAATCGAAGTACCACTTCCCCTTCTTTTTGACGATGGGGATTGGCAGTGGCCAATTGTTCGCGCCGACCTGGAGAACAGCTCGTGACTTGTCGTGAGCATCGATGGTCACGCTGTTCTTTTCGCGAGCCTTAGCCGCAAAGCTCTCGGCAGTGGTTTTGTCACGAATCGGGTCTGCCGACGAGATGAAATCTTTGCCCTCTGGGCCGAATATCTCCAGCAGCGCGGGGACATCGTACGTCTCCGCAGCCTTGATCAATGTCACCGCCGCTTCTTCCGGCGTATTGAAGGCTCTTTGCACCTGCTGAGTGGTGGATGGCACCTCCCCTGCTGGCTTTGCTTGGAGGTGAAATTCAAAAGCACACACAACCACGAAGAGGACGACCAATGACTTAATCTCGGTTACACCAACCCGTTGCCTTCTCATTGTAATTCTCCTGATGCATGGCTTAACTCATCTACGCCGTCCGCCGCCGCCCCCGCTGCGTCCCCCGCCACCACGGGAAGCCCCCATGCTGGACGAACCGCGCGCGCTGCTGGTTCGAGCGCTGCTCGCGCTGCCTCCCGATCCACCGCCAAAGGCGCTGGAATTGCGAGAGCCGCCACCACTGGAAACGCTACGATCCCCGACACGGTCCCCACCGCCGCCGCGGTTCGAGCTCATGTCGCTAACCCCACCTCCGCCGCTGCGGCTGCCGGAGTCTCTCCCGCCTGCACCGCGATCATTTCCACCGGCTTGCTGCCTGCTCCGATCAGAACTCCGGTCGCTTACACCGGCCTGTCCCCTGCCTCCCTGTTGACCCTGGTTCTGACGGGCATTTGCTTGCCGATTTGACATTGAATCTCCTCGAGTTGTGCCACCATACTTGTTGGCTGTCGCTCGGTTTGAGTAGGGAGCACCCCCGCGGTGTTGCGGATTATGCTGCCAGCTGTTGCCACCGCTGGCCGACCGATTCGAAACGTTCTGCCGATTGGAGTTGTTGACGAAGGTGTTGTTTCTATTGATGGTGATGTCGTTGTTCCCGCCCCACCCGCCGTGATAGCCCCAACCGCCGCCCCAAGCCGCTCCCATGGCAATTCCAACCCCAAACGAGATCGCCATACCCGCGGCGTAATACCCAGCTGGAGGATAGGCAATGGGCGGGTACGGATAGACCGGCGGACCGTACACCACAGTCGGGTTGTAACTAGGAACATAAACGACTTCCGGACTTGACTGCTGGATCACGATGACCTGCTTGCTTTCAACTACCTGGGTCTCCACCTTCTGCTGCTCACTTGATTTCAGGTTCCCCGCGTCTTTGGCTTTTTTGCGCATCCTTTGAGCCGCATCCATGACGTCACTCTGCTGCGCCAGAAAAGCGTTGCCCAGATCCGTCGTCCACTTGATGTTTTCGGCCATTTGCTTGACCACATCCGGCAGCGTTGCCATCGCTTGGATGCTTGGATCCCAATCTTGCTTTTTTACGGCATCCGCCAGAGCCTTGTCCTTCAGGCCTTTATTCTTCCCTAGCCACTGTTGAAGCTGGATGATTTCCAGCGGATAGGTGGAAGCGACAAGCGTCTGGGTTAGCATCGGATCGGGATAGAGTGCAATCGGAGCAACCAGGGAATCAAGTTGTTCAGGGGGGATACGGGCTGCCTGCTCTCCAGCGGGGGGACTTCCCCCAGGAGACGATTGTGCCTGTAAGTTCATATCGCCCGGCACAAGCACTATCGCACAAAGGATGGCCATGAACTTTTTAACGATATGTATCGACAATTCTATCCGGAGAAATGTGACTCTCATGATGGAGGTTCCGTCCTCTCAGCACCAGCAACCACGGCCGATCCGTTTATATTGGCAATGCCGATTTATCACACGGGCATAGAATTGCGCATGTTCTGATGCCCGGATCTCTTACTGAATGATTGCCTAGGAAAACAGAAAGCACGACTGCCAGAACTGACAGTTCGATTGGTGAAACTGCCCGTTTCCAACTTCTTGCTAGCGGGAAGACTGTTTCAGGTATTTCGGCTCGTGCACGGCGACAAATGCGTGCCCGTTTTCATCCGAATTGATCGTCATGCTCTTCGCGCATTCTTGGCATAGCCAAAAGTATTCACTATTGCGGAATAGACTCTTGCCCGTTTCTGGAAATGGCGTTACTGCGGCCTGCATCCTGGTTGGCACCTCGAAGAGGAACAGCCTCCCTCCCCGGAGATAGCGGAACACAGCACCGCAAGAAGGATTTGCACACTTTGTGACCATGGGCTCGCTTCTGCACTTCGTTTCACTTCGCGGTCAAATCCAATCTTGGCTTCTATTGCCGCTTCATCAGCAATGCAAATACCAGTCGCAAAGCCAAGGACATGATATGACCCGTAAATGCTCGACGTCAGCGTAAGAGCATTTTGGTAGTGGAGGATATGTAAGTTCTGACAGTGCTTCTGCTGAAAATTGTCGCCTGCCATAGGGCCGAGTGCTGCATATGCGCTAGTCAGTTTGTCTTTTCAGTGTTGGGTGCTCGTCCTCGCCTTCGGGCTCACCTTGATCACGGGGTGACCTGCGCCGCAGAGTTGGGCGATCTGGTTCCTCCCCTCGCGCCCGACGCCGATTCTCAATAGTTGTCAGGCGTGATTTCGTGTTGTCGAAATCTGAGGTGGAGATCACGTAAGCTTCCCGTGGAGGAAGTATTTTGACAATTTCCGATTGAGTCTTTCGCAAGCGATCCGCCGTTTGCGGATGATCAGAAAACATCTTAGCCATGACACCGGGTTTCTGCTTTTCCAGAGCTTGAATACGCTCAAAGAAAGAGATGAATGCCTGAGGATCGTAGCCGGCCTGGTAGAGGTACTCCACTCCCAGGTAATCCGCTTCCGCCTCGAAACTGCGTGAAAACTTGGTTAGGGTAAGCGGCATCGCGAGCCCAGTTGCCTCCCTTACTGCGATACCGATGCCACCCCCCACGAAAATCAGTGGAATGCTGGCCAAGGTGAACATCTGGGAATGAGTCATCTGCCGGGCAGCGTGGTGAGCAGCAACATGGGCAACCTCGTGCGCCATCACCCCGGCCAACTCGGCCTCCTCCTGTGCAGCCAGGATCAGGCCACTAGTTACGTACAAAAATCCACCGGGAAGAGCAAATGCGTTGACTTCGTCAGAGTCGATGACTTTGATCGTAAACGGCACTTTGGCATCCGAGTTGCGGACTAGATTTTGCCCAATCCGGTTCACATATTCTGTGACAACAGGATCCTTCAGCAGTCGGGCGCGGGCTTCGATTTCTCTCGAGTACTCGCGGCCGATCCCGATTTCTTGTTCAACAGAGTACCAATTGCTGATCCCTTTTCCGCCGATGTTGCGGGTACCAATCGCTTGTATGTCGTCTTTGACCGCACTGTGCTTTGTCTTACGAGCTTGGGGAGTTTGTGAGGTAACAGACTGATTCACCTGTCCTACCATGGGCACGCCAAAGAGCAAACACATTTCAACCAAGGCGAGGAGCCACTTTCGGTGTTCCATAGCCATGCCCTTTGATTCTCACCGCTCCTGCGCTTTGCGCGACCAACTCCAGGCGCCATCTTACGAAACCATGTTCCTCGCGCCCCAGCGTGGAATGAACTAGCAAAAGTACTAGTCGTTCCCACCTGCGTTGTTCGTCTGATTAGATGTGAAATGCGGGTCAGTCAAGAATGCGTCGTGAGTTGTCAGAACCTATCACTCTTGACAGTTCAACGCCTTCGGCGTCTTGCATACACTGACGCTGCTTCTTCCACTAACTGGGATAACACTGACTTAGGGCGCATTTCGGGGGACAACATGCGATTCAACTTCCAAGATTTTCTGCTGACGATATTGTCGTTCCTGCTGCTCCCGAGCGTCACTTTGGCGCAACGAGACCAGTCGCTCCGTGTTCTGGTAGTAGACGGGCACCCCGGACATGCCAACGTGATTCAAAAAGACGGACGCGCTTACGTCGATTTGCAATCTCTCGCGGAGATCACGAATGGATCGCTAAGCTTCAAGGAGAATCGTATTACCTTGAGCATCCGTGGAACCGATATGGGCCGTTCAGCAGCCGATGCTCCATCGGATCCGATACATTCTCCGGCGGACGACTCTGCGCTGTCGCGAGATTTCATGCGAGCAGGAATTGAGGAATTCGCGACGATGAGGGAGTGGGCAAGCACAATGGCCAATGCGGTCCAGAATGGTTACCAGATCACTGATGAATGGGCAGCGAACTACCGTGAGCAAGCTGCGAACAATCTCAGACTAGTGTCCGCGGCTGCTGCTACGGAGGGCGACCGAAAAGCCCTTCAGTTGCTCACCAACGAGTTCGAGGCTGTGAGTGAATGGAGCAATAGATTGGTCGAGGCAAAACGCAGCATGGACACCGCGAAATACGCTCTGTCACCCGGTGCCTTACGCGATGAGGCTCTATCTCAGAAGATCATAAATTGCGGACGTTTCCTTGCGAAGATGTTGGGAAGCAGCAGCTTTCAGGATGATCCATCCTGCCACTGAGCCCAGCCCCCGCAGTCACTTAACCGAGTATCCGCGCGCATCCATGCACGCCGAGAAGGCCCTCTTGAAGGTATCTGAGGCTCCTTGATGCTCGGCTTGAGCTTGGGTCTGCGATTGCTGCTGCGCTTGCGCAGTCTGTTGAGCCGCTTGTTGTCCAGCTTCTTTCTGTGCCTTCTTTTGCTGGCGTCGACCGCGCACAGCGCCAGCCGTCGCACCAATCGCAGCGCCAGTTCCTGCATCTCCCGCAATAGCGCCAATGGCAGCGCCCCCAGCCGCTCCCTTAGCGGAACCCTTTACGGCCCCGCCTTTGGGCGTTGAGCCTGCAGCTTGCTTTGCAGCCTGCTCTTGAGCGGCCTTTTGTTCCTCAGCACTAGGTGCTGTAGGTGGTGCAGCCTGAGGATCCACTCCCGACTGTTGTTTCGCCGAACTGTAGCATTCAGTCTCGTCCTTGAGTTGCTGGTCGGCATTCTGCTGATTCTTTGGGTACGCAAACATGCCTATGCTCTTGGCAGGGGACGATATTGCCGCCCCGGGCGATGAAGTTTGTGCCATTCCTGACACCGCTAGCGCTACAAGGATTGAAAGTATCGAAGCGTTTTTCATTGGATTCTCGCCTTCCCAGTGGTCTCGCTCACAGCTAAGACACGCCTTGTGTTTAACCACTCATCCCAGCACCGAATACTGGCAAAACCGACAGTTCACGACTGAACACCTCGGTGAGAAAACTCTAGACGTGACCGCTGTCAAACGGAGACGGCCACAGCATCAGTTCTGAAATTAGAAACATCAAGACGCGACGGCATTTCCATTGCGGGCGGCTATGGGCAGAAGTTTGACTATCTGCGGTCGATGCTTTTAGGTCTCGATCAGGAGAGAATCTAAATGAGTGCAACCCTTGCTGAACCGAGAACGGCACTCAAGAGCATTTCCATTTGGCCCCAATACCCTTCTATTTATGAGATCAACACTTGGGTCTGGCTTTCGGATTTGAGCCAGAAATACGAGATAAAAGTCGATCTGTTTTCGGTACCTTCCGCCGAGTGGGATGCCATCGCCGCGCATGGCTTCGATGCAGTGTGGCTGATGGGAGTTTGGGAGCGAAGTCCCGCTGGCATTGCGATTGCGAATCAGAACAAAGCCTTGCTGGATGACTTTCGCCGTGCACTTCCTGACTTTCGCCCTGAGGATAACGTAGGCTCTCCATACGGTGTGCGGCGCTACGTGGTCGACGCGCATCTTGGAGGTCCGGAAGGTCTGGCCGTAGCCCGCCGGGAACTCTCGAAACGAGGCTTGAACCTGCTCCTGGACTTCGTGCCCAACCACGTTGCGCCAGATCATCCGTGGGTCACCGATCATCCTGAGTATTTCATCCGTGGCAAGGCGAACCACATTGCACCTGACCCCTCGTCTCACATGACAGTTCGCGGGACAGTCTTCGCCTGTGGGCGAGACCCTTACTTTCCGGCGTGGCCCGATGTCCTGCAGTTGAATGCTTTCGAACCAGGACTCCGCCAGGCCGCGATCGAAACAATCGCTGGTATTGCCCGGCAGTGCGACGGCGTGCGCTGTGATATGGCAATGCTTTTTCTGAATGCGATTTTCGAGCGCACCTGGAATGGCCGGACTGGACCACGTCCAGCCATGGAGTACTGGATCGAGCTTATTTCAGCCACGAAGAGGGCCTATCCAGGTTTTCTTTTTATTGCTGAGGCCTACTGGGAGTTGGAATGGGAACTCCAGCAGCAAGGCTTCGACTTCTGTTACGACAAAAAACTCTACGACCGCCTTGAACACAACAATGCCGAAAGCATACGACTCCATCTCTGTGCTGATCTCGCTTACCAGGGCAAGCTCTTGCGCTTCATTGAGAATCATGACGAGCCTCGCGCCGCTGCAAGCTTCTTCCGTGCAAAGCAGCACGCGGTTGCTTTGACGACTGCCACACTTCCAGGCACAAAGTTATTCCATGAAGGGCAATTCGAGGGACGCAAGGTGAGACTGCCAGTTTTCCTCGGGAGACGACCAGCTGAACACTTCGATCGAGAACTCGGCGAGTTCTACAGCAAACTCCTGCACGGCGTTAATCGAGCTGCGTTTCACGACGGCAAGTGGGCTTTATGTGACCTCACGGGGTGGCCCGATAACGCGAGCTATCAAAATCTGGTGGCATGGAGCTGGTTGTTGGGAGACGAGTTTTTTCTGGTCGTTGTAAACCTCAGCGATTGCTCCTCGCAGGCTCGGGTTCGGGTGCCATGGGCGCTCACACCTCGCGCAAAATGGCACATGGTGGACCAGCTATCGGACTCGATCTACGAACGGGATGGAGACGAGATGACGTCCCAGGGCCTTTACATAGAACTAGGGCCTTGGAACTATCACTTCTTCCAGTGCCTTCGCACAAAGAAGGGTGGTTCGCACCGTTCTTGAGACCAGCCAAGCAGCGGTTGATGGGTAGGTCGTACGAGATTGAGCCAGTGCATCCCAGCGGCCACCGTTCGTCGATTTAGATAGAGCTTGTATCTGACATGAAGATCAGACGCGCCATCGGAGAAGAGATATGAAGACGTCAGTGAAATCAAGTCTGAAGCCCCAGATTGCATACGCGGAAACTAGCGAGCAACACAGATTGAATGCTGCCCGTGAAAACGGAACACCCTGGAAGAAATGGGGACCCTACCTCAGCGAACGGCAGTGGGGAACAGTACGCGAAGACTACAGCCAGGATGGAAATGCGTGGGACTATTTCAGTCATGACCAGTCCCGTTCTCGCGCCTACCGCTGGGGAGAAGATGGTCTGGCGGGAATTTCCGACGACAAACAGCAGCTCTGCTTCGCGATCGCCCTTTGGAATGGGCGGGATCCAATCCTGAAGGAGCGGCTCTTCGGCCTGACGAATAGCGAAGGCAACCACGGCGAGGACGTCAAGGAATACTACTTCTATCTCGACAGCACACCCACGCATTCCTACATGAAGTATCTCTACAAATACCCCCAACAGGAATTTCCCTATCGTGACCTGGTAGAAAAAAACCGCAGCCGCTCGCGCGAAGAACTCGAGTACGAGTTACTTGATACCGGCATTTTTGATGACGACCGCTATTTCGATGTGTTCGTCGAGTACGCCAAGGCTGATACAGAAGACATTTTGGTTCGAATCACAGTTCACAACCGTGGCCCCGAGGCGGCAGAGCTTCATCTGCTCCCGACACTTTGGTTTCGCAACACCTGGTCCTGGGAGCAAGGGGATACTCGGCCTACGCTGCGTCAGGTGAAGGATGGAACGGTATTAGCGTCTCACCCCCAGCTTGGCGACCGAACCCTTCACTGCGACGGCGCCCCGCAGTTACTGTTCACGGAAAATGAATCGAACGCAGATCGGCTTTGGGGACAGCCAAATGCAACGCAGTACGTGAAGGACGCATTTCACAACTACGTCATATCCGGCAACCAGAATGCTGTAGACCCCTCAAAAGCGGGCACGAAAACAGCTGCGTATTACCGCCTGGAGGTGCCAGCCGGGGGTAGCAAAGTCGTGCGGCTGCGGCTGAGCGCGCAACCAGCCGCGGATTCATTCAAAACATTTGACGAGATTTTTGCCTCTCGCGTCGCAGATGCCGATGAATTCTACGCCCGAATCACTCCGGCTTCGCTAAGCGAGGATGAGCGTCGTGTGCACCGGCAGGCGCTGGCCGGGATGCTGTGGAGCAAGCAGTATTACTACTTCGATCTGGACAGGTGGCTGGAGGAGCACAAGTCTCATCCCATGACGGGCAGTACGCAGGGCAATGCCCGGAATACCGAGTGGTTCCACATGCTAAATCGTGACATCATCTCGATGCCCGACAAGTGGGAGTACCCCTGGTACGCGGCATGGGACCTGGCTTTTCACACCATTGCCCTATCGCTAGTGGATTTCGATTTTGCCAAGGATCAGCTCCTGCTGATGCTGCGGAATCTATATGCCCATCCCAACGGGCAGATTCCGGCTTATGAATGGAACTTCAGTGATGTGAATCCGCCGGTGCATGCCTGGGCGACATTGTTCCTCTACAACGTTGAAAAAGAACTCGGCCGATCCGACCTGCGCTTCCTCGAGCAGTCGTTTCAAGGCCTGATGCAGAACTTCAACTGGTGGGTCAACCGGAAGGATCCGTCGGGCAAGAATGTTTTCGCGGGTGGTTTTCTCGGTCTGGACAATATTGGGGTATTCGATCGCAGCGCTCAACTGCCAACGGGCGGACACCTTGATCAAGCCGACGGCACCGCGTGGATGGCATTCTACTGCCAGAACATGCTGGAGATCGCGATGATTCTGACGGAATACGACTCCATGTATGAGGATATCGCCTTCCGCTTTCTGGAACATTTCGTATGGATCACGTATGCCATGGATCGAATTGGGGAGCACCACGACGAAATGTGGGACTCTCAAGACGGGTTCTTTTACGACCTGCTCCACCTACCGAATGGCGACGCCATGCGCCTGAAAGTCAGATCCCTGGTGGGATTGCTGCCCTTATGCGCTTCGACTGTGCTTGAAGCAAATGGAATCCTGCAACGCCATCCCCGGATGATGGAACTGGTCGCGTTGTTCTGGAAGCGTCATCCCGATCTGATGAAGCATATTGCTCCGGCGGATGGCAAATTCAAGGGGTACAGTGACCGCCGGCTTCTGTCTGTCTGCAACAAGGAGAAAGTCGAACGGATCCTGGCTTACATGCTCGATGAGAACGAATTCTTCGGTCCCTACGGGATACGATCAATTTCTCGGTTCCACTTGGACCATCCGTTCGTATTCAACTTGAGTGGACAGGAGTACAGAGTCCAATATTTGCCCGCAGAGTCGAACAACGGGATGTTCGGCGGCAATTCCAACTGGCGCGGTCCGGTTTGGATGCCGGTAAATGGTTTATTGATTCGGGCCCTGCTTAACCTTTATCAGTTCTACGGCGATGACTTCAAGGTGGAATGTCCAACTGGTTCAGGGAAATACATGACGTTGTTTGAGGTAGCGAAGGAACTGGGTCGCAGGTTGTCGAGCATCTTCCTCCGCGATGCGGACGGAAAGCGGCCCGTCTATGGCGGAGCTAAGAAATTTCAGGAGGATCCGCACTGGAAGGATTACATCCTCTTCTACGAATATTTCCACGGGGACAACGGTGCAGGGCTTGGAGCCAGCCACCAAACGGGATGGACCGGTATCATCGCGCGGTCACTCGATATGTTTGCACGCATGAACCCGGCGGATGTTCTCGAGACTGGCAAGCAAGATCTCATCTCTCGAATGACTCGTGAGCAGGTTGCGGGGGTGAAGGCCAGTTAAAAAAACTCTGTCCGCCGATCGACTAGGAGAAATCATAGAGCCCGGGATATGTCTGTGGCCCAGAGGTCCGACGAATGGCATCGACACAACAAAATCCCCCGCGGAGCGTGAGCTTACACACAGTAGAGCCCAACTTCCTCGAGGAACCGAATGATTTCTCCCTGGTCTTGGGTGGACCGATTTTCCAGTTCTTTCGGAGGTCGCATCTCGCCGGGGAGGGCTTGGAACTCTTACATCGTCGGCTGCTCATGATCACTGCGGTCGCTTGGCTGCCGCTGTTGCTCCTTGCGGCGCTCGGCCGCTCCGCAGGAAATTTGGGGCGGCTTTCCTTTCTTCACGACGTTGAAGTCCATATCCGGTTCCTGATTGCGCTTCCCGTTCTCATCGCCGCCGAACTCATTGTCCATTCGCGGCTACGTGTCGTTGTACGCAACTTCGTCGATCGCAGTCTTGTTTTGCCCCAAGACCTGCCCCGTTTTCACGATGCGATCAAGTCAGCCGTCAGGCTGCGCAATTCCATCCCTCTTGAGATTGGGCTCCTGTTCTTTGTGTACCCTCTAAGCCTGTGGCTCTGGAACCGTCGGATCGCGCTCGACGTCTCAACCTGGTACGCCAATCCCGGTGGACGCTGGCACCTGACCCTGGCCGGGATCTGGTACGTGTTTGTCAGCATTCCACTCTTGCGGTGCATCCTTCTGCGTTGGTACATGAGACTCTTCATCTGGTTTCGCCTTCTATGGCACGTCTCCAGAATCAACCTCAACCTCATACCGACTCACCCTGATCGCGCTGCGGGCCTTGCCTTCCTCGGCAAGAGTGCCTACGCCTTCGGCCCGCTTCTTTTCGCTCAAGGGGTTATGCTCGCCGGACTGGTTGCCGAGCGAGTCCTTTACAGAGGGGAGAGCTTGGTGTCCTTTAAGGTACAGATCGTGGGCTTTGTAGTGTTCTTCGTCCTGGCCATTCTCGGTCCACTCTTGATGTTTACTCCCCAGATGGCTCGTGCGAAAAGGAAGGGATTGGGCGACTACGGTCTACTCTCTCAGCACTACGTCGAAAGCTTCGAACAGAAATGGGTCCACCGCCCACCCGCCAGTACCGAGGAACTCCTCGGATCGGGCGACATCCAATCGCTGGCCGATCTCGGCGATAGCTATGCCATGGTTCGCGACATGCGTGCGGTTCCTTTTTGGCTCGAGGACATCTCCCGTCTGGCCGCGGCCACGGCGGCCCCCCTCTTGCCTCTCCTGCTCACCATCTTTTCTCCTGAGGAGCTCGTCACGCGCGTCCTCAAGGTCGTGTTTTGATGATGCCCAGTAGCCAAGCTCAGCAGCGATTCGTGAGGGGTTGATTTGGAGCAACGTAAACGTTTGGGGGATGTCGTTGCTGCGGACTGAAGCCGGTGTACGCGTTAATTCGTGACCCGGAGAAATCGCGGAGACCGGTATGGTTCGACTCAACCGTTTCTGGATCGTTGTCCTATTCCTAAGCCTGCTTTCTTTGTTGGGCTGTCAAGATCTGGTTCCGCGAGATACGTCCAGTCTATTCATCCCTAAGTTTCAGCGATCAGAGATTTTCGGGTTCGTTGCAGGGCTTGGAACGACTTTTGCTGCGGTGCCAGATTTGGTTGCTATGCTCAGGCGCCGGTCCAGCGCTGGCATGAACCCGAGGATGGTGGCAATCATGGGCATCTTTCAGGTCCTGTGGATCTACTACGGGTTGCTGATTGCGTCACGGCCCGTGATCGCGTGGAACGTGATCGCGGTGTTCATCAATTCACTCAGCGTCGGCGCGTACTTTCACTTTGTTCGCAAGGAGAAAACGCAGGCGACAACCTGAGCAACCGACATCTCCGTTGGTCAATGTCGGTCCAGCAATTCTGGAATAGCACTTTTCCAGTCAGTCCGCGTCACAGATCGAGAGGAACAGTACGATGTCCTACACGCACCGTGATGATCGCGTGAGTCGAGCACTTGAAGTGTCCATCAACGTTGGGCTCTTCATCTTGCTGGCGGCCGGTTGTTTCCTCATCGTGCGCCCCTTTCTGCCTCTGGTTGCATGGGGCGTGATTATCGCCATTGCCGTGCACCCCGGCTACCGGAGAATACGGAATCTCCTGGGTGGACGCAGAATACTTGCCGCGGTCGTTTGCACCATTTTCCTGTTCGCACTCCTGATTTTGCCGGTCATTTTGCTGACCGGATCATTGGTGGACGGTATTCAGAGTCTGGTGGGACACCTCAAAGAGGGAATGCCGATTGTCCCGCCGCTTCCTCCGCGTATTGCAGCTTGGCCTATCGTGGGGGCTCGATTAAAGGATGTATGGGAACTGGCGTCGAAGAACCTATCCGCTGTGCTGCAACAGTTTGCGCCTCAGATCAGAGCGCTAGTTCCACAGATCCTTTCCGCCTCTGCTGGAATCGGCGTAGCAGTCCTGGAATGCATTCTTTCTATTTTCGTTTCCGGAGTCCTTCTAGCTAACGCCAAGAGTGGTGAGAAAGTGGCTCACTCACTAGCGGGCCGTTTTTTTGGCGACAAGGGCCCGGAATTTGTAGAACTTGCCGGAGCTACGATCCGTAGCGTCACGACCGGAATCATTGGCGTTGCGTTTATCCAGTCAATTTTCGCGGTCCTCGGATTTCTGGTGGTGGGGCTACCGGGTGCTGGATTGTGGGGCGCGATGTTCTTGATTGCCGCCGTGCTCCAGCTTGGAGTTGTGGTGCTGCTACCGGCGTTGATCTACGTGTTCGCAGTTGCCACCACCACCAAGGCTGTGATCTTTCTGATCTGGTGTCTCATCGTGGGAACGATGGACAATTTGCTGAAGCCGTTGCTGTTGGGACGTGGGGTAGCCGTTCCAATGGTGGTCGTGTTCCTGGGTGTGGTTGGCGGTTTCGTGGCAATGGGCGCTATCGGTCTTTTTCTAGGAGCAATCGTTTTGTCCATCGGATACAAATTGTTTCTTGCGTGGCTGGAAGACACGGTCCAACCCCACGAAGTGATGTCGGAGCAGGGCGTTTCTGCTGGAAGTGGAATTTGAGTTTACTCCAGGACAAAAGCGCAAATGCAGGAAAGAAACCGAAGAACAGGTGAAGCGAAACACTTTCGCACCCTAGTTCGCTTGTGCATGAGGGACAAATGTCTTTCATTTCCCGTACTTCGATACTGTATGCGGTGGTGATCGCACTATTATTGGCTGCCTTGCCAGGCGCTACACGCAAACTAATTCACACTGGCGACCCGTACCTGTTTACCGAGCGGTTTTTTCAGGACATCTTGGCACGTCTGTCTGGACCGGGAAGGCTGCGTTTCATCGTGCAGCCAACGGTGGCAATTTTGCTTGGCGTGAGAAGTGGAATTAAAGATGCTCGGGAAGGGTTCCCTCCATTTCTATGGGCGCTCGCTTTTCATGGAAAACACCGGCGTAAATTGTTCGGAAGCGCATTCGCTTCGATTCAGGATGTGGTCGCGATCGCGATTATCCTGGAGGTCATCTCACAATTTCTCATCTTTCATGAGGTCCGTCCGGGCGCAGCCCTGCTGGTTGGGCCCGTGCTGATCACGTTGCCTTATGTTCTAGCCCGAGCACTAAGCAATCGGATTATGCGCAGGAGAGCTCCCATTGCGTCGTCGGCTCACATATCCTGAAACGATCGGAGATGAAATGGTTCGCTTCTGGTGTAGACGAATCATGGTTGGAGTGAGCCTCCTGTTCGTGGTCATGTCAGCAGTGGGCAAATCCAGCAAGGTGGTGATGAGTTGGAAGAACCCCGCCTACGTGCGCACCAAACCTTTTTCTCGAGTGCTAGCCTTGGGGCTGAGTGACAAAGCAAAGATCCGTGCCGACTTCGAAGACGCACTTGCAGCGCAGCTTGCGGACACTGGGGTGGAAACCATTCCCGGCAATACGATTTTGCTCAGGCCAGAGGGTACCCACCTCGATCTGCAGTACCTCAAGACACAGGTGCGGGAGAACAAGCTCGATGCAGTCGTGGTGTCACGACTGATCAAAGTAGACAATACCGTCACTTATGTTCCGGGAACTGCTTACGTTCCCCCGCCCCTTCCCTACTATGGCACCTTTTACGGTTACTATGGCGCGGTATACCCGATGGTCTACACTCCTGGATACTTGAAGGAGGAAAAGAAGGTACGCATCGAGACGAATCTCTACGTTGTCTCGTCTGGAGAAGGAGAACTTGTCTGGACTGGTATCACCGACACCTTCAACCCTACCGACGTGAATAAAGCGATCGGCCGCCTTGTCAAACTGTTGGTGAAGCAGATGCGGAGCGACGGTGCCTTTTAACCTGTGCCAAGACCACTGGACCGAATGTCTCCTGCACCCGAAGCCGACGTTCTCCGTTTATTTCTGCGTCGGGTACCGAATGCCTCTTTCGATCGGGGCCTCACCGCAAAGCGGCGGCCAATTTACAACATGGTCAGCATGCCGAGGAAAAAGAATATAGAAAAGAAAACGGGAGAGATCGGTGGCTCCTGAAATCTGCTCCTGTGATTCAGTTCAGAGCTCACAATTAAGACAAACCACCCCGGTCACATGGACAGTCCTGCGCCCGCGAATCAATTAGGTCTCCCTCGCCAGGAGTACTGCCACGCGAACGAAACATTCTGGTAGTTCCCTCCATACCTGATGTAAGCACCGCGGTTGTAGCTGAACTTAATAGACTGATGCTTGCTCACAGGCACGGAGACTGTGCCTCCAACGCGCGAGTTTCGCTGCAGTGTGCTTGGATTTTCAACGCCATTCAAGGCGCTGCGGCCGCCAACCCAAAAGTTGCCATCGAGTGAAGCCCAAAGGCGAGGCTTCACGTCGTAGCTCAGGTGTCCCTCGAACGCGAAGGTCGGGCTTTGCTTTTGGGTATTGGTCCCGGGAGAAAACTGATTCCGCGAAAAGAAGTCGTGATTAGTAGTGAAGAACCAGCCTGCTCCGTACGTGTCGATTATCCAATGTCCCAATCGTTTTGACAGACCCAACTCGGGCTTAAAAGCCCAGCGGTTTGCGCCGTAATTAATCAGCTTTGTGGGATCGTACTGTCCCGTCGGCGCCACCACCTTCACACTGAAGCCAAGGAGTGTCTTTTGTTGCCAGCCACGGAACTCCTTCAGATCCATGGCGGGCCCGCCCTTCAGGTTCACGGACAAACGATAGGAGGAATCCAGCGCACCCGAACGGTACGCGTTCGTTTCTGCACCAACTACCGTTCCCCGGAAGTTACCCATACCATACGGCAGCGATGCACTGAAATTCGCGGAACGCCCGAACAGGTTGAAGGAGTGGGTATAGCTGAATACCGACACATTGACTTTTGCCGTGGCACCCGTGAGCGGGAGCGCACCATCGAGGATAAGGTCGCCGGTGAAGTATGAGTAACTCAGCGTAACCGCATTCGAGTGTTTGGGGGTGATCAGGTATGCGCGCGGAGCCAGGTCCTGAGCATTGCCGAGAAGGGATACGAAACCAACTACGGAAGCTAGACCCGTTCGGCACAACCTCATGACGCCGAATCGTGCTGCGTCCTTCAGCGTCAAGGTGTTCCCCGTTTAAAGCCGTTTGATAATAACTGCGGTCAAATCGTCCTGCTGTTTGGTACCGTTCGAAAATGCTGTAACGCCCTCGTAGAGCTTCGTGATGATCTCCGCAGAAGCCGAGTCCCGTGCTGCCCGAATCACCCCTTCCATTCGAGGTACACCAAACTGCTCGCCCTGATCGTTTTCCCATTCGAAGAAGCCGTCCGTGACCAGCAGTACCAGGTCCCCCGATTGGAGCTGCAGATGTGCAGCGGGATCCGGGCGGAAAGAGGGCAGAATGCCGAAGGGAAGCCCGTGTGCATTCATCTCAGTGAACCGGTCTTCTGGTCGGCTATAGATAACGATAGGGCCGTGTCCCGCAGAAAGTACCTCTACGTCGGGGCACCCGGGACAGCAGACCGCAGCTGCGAAGGTTACGAAGCGTCCAGTGGTGAGATCAGCTCCGAGTTCTTCATTGATTCGTTCGAGGGCCGTCGTGAGGTCCCGCGCCGAGGCAAAGTTGGATCGGGCATAGGCGTGGCACACCGAGGCCAACAGCGCTGGCCCGATGCCGTGACCGGTAACATCGGCGAGACTGACTACCACCTTTCCGTCGGGAAGGGTCTTCCAGTCGAAATAGTCGCCACCGGTATCATCCGCTGGCCGATTCCAACCGGCAATGTCGAATCCTGCAAGGTGAGGCGTATCCCGAGGAAGAAGTGACTGCTGTATGGACTGTGCCACTTGAAGGTCGTGTTGGATCGCGTTCAACTTGCTCCTGGTTTCCGCTTCGCGGAGCGCAGCCTGAACATGCTTGCGAATCTGTCCAGCAACGGCCCCGGCCACGAGCCCACCCGCAAAGAGGGTTATCGCATTCAGGCTTACGCTGGATTGGGTGACATGGGCCGGAACGCCGGGAATCGGTGGCCGCCACCCCAAATACAAAGCGGCGCAGAGATAAGCAACACTGGCAACAACCCCGGAGAGACCACTGATCCAGGGGCTCAGCCTAAGCGTGGACAATATAATAAAGATAAAGAAAACGAGGATCGCCGGACTGGCCAGCGGGCGATATGCACTTTCGATCTGTGAATTGACCAGGAATGCAAGCGCAAATGCGGGAATCAACGTCTCTACAATCGTGCTAAGCACCCAAAATCCTCTCGGGAGGATGGCGCTTGTCTTCAAGGCAGTATCTACCTGGCGCAACGTCCAACCCTCGTAGGCGGCAATGGCGGCAGCCAGCAGCAAGCTCCAAATCCACGGGCTCTCACTGGACGCGGTACGGATAACAAATACCCGCACGATCGTTACGCCGACAAATACTGCCACAAAGCAAAGGACACCGAAGATGCGTAGGCGCTCACTGCGTAACTCAGCCGCTCTGAGCGCGGTCGATTGAACTTCTTCGCTCATAGCCAGATCCAAACGAATAGCCCTGGATCACCAAGAAGCATCACCGCAGATTGCTCCGGCTTTCGACAAATCGAAATCCAGAAATGGCGACGCTGGTTCTTGCTCGAGAATCCAAGAGGAGCCCAGGAGTGGAATCCACGCCCTATTCGTTACAACGGTGATATACATTTCCGCGGCTCTCCACCGAGCACAGTGCTCTGCTCTGCCGCTTTGGTACCGTCTTTTCTAAACTCCCGATACCGGCGGATTAGCGCGTTGGTCGAGCTGTCGTGTTCCGACACAGGTTCCTCAGTGCCTTCGAGTTCTGAAATGATACGCTGCGCCAATTCCGTCCCAAGGTCTATGCCCCACTGGTCGAATGAGTTGATGTTCCAAATCACACCCTGGGTGAACACCGAGTGTTCGTATAAGGCCAAAAGTTTGCCCAGCGTTGCCGGGCTGAGTTGGTCTGCAAGGATCATGTTCGATGGCCGGTTGCCGTCGCATACACGATGCGGCACGAGCCAATCGGGCGCGCCGTCAGCCCTGACCTCCTCATCCGATTTCCCAAAGGCCAACACCCCAGCCTGGGCAAATGCGTTCGCCAGGAGCATGTCGTGGTGACGTCCGATCGGATTGAGCGACTTTCCAAATGCAATGAAATCACACGGTACGAGACCGGTCCCCTGATGGATGAACTGGTAAAACGAATGCTGACCACTCGTGCCCGGTTCACCCCAGTACACCGGGCTGGTAAACTGAGTAACCTCTGTCCCAATAAGGGTTACGTGCTTACCATTACTTTCCATCGTTAACTGCTGTAGATATGCGGGGAATCGGCTGAGGTATCGCTCGTAGGGCAAAACCGCGATCGACTGGACTCCAAAGAAATTGACATACCAAACAGTTAGCAGCCCCAGCAGGACAGGAATGTTACGTTCGAAGGGAGTCGCCAGGAAATGCATATCCATCTGATGAAAGCCATCTAGCATTGCGCGAAACTGATCGGGTCCAATGGCAAGCATCGTAGACAGTCCAGTAGACGAGTCGATCGAAAAGCGTTCTCCTACCCAGTCCAAAAGGCCGAACATGTTCGCAGAATCAATACCAAACTTCGCTACTTCTTCGGCATTCGTCGAGACAGCGACAAAATGCTGCGCAATGGATCCCTTGTCGTCTCCAAGACCAGCAAGTAACCAGGCGCGGGCCGAACATGCATTCGTCATCGTTTCGAGGGTCGTGAAGTTCCTGGAACAGACGATGAATAACGTCTCGGATGGATCGAGATCTCGAACACCTTCCACAAAATCACTACCGTCAATGTTTGCTACAAATCGAAACGTCATGGTCCGATCGCTGTATGCCTTCAGCGCTTCGTACGCCATAACGGGGCCCAAAGCTGAAGCACCGATTCCGATATTGACAATATTGCGAATGCGCTTGCCGGTCTGGCCTTTCCATTCACCTCGTCGGACACGGTTGCAGAATTGAGTCATTTTGTCGAGCACTGCATGGACCCGCGGCACTACATTATCGCCGTCGACGAAGACGGATGAGCCTCTTGGCGCGCGGAGCGCCACATGCAAGGCTGCCCGGTTTTCAGTAATGTTTATCTTCTCGCCGCGGAACATTGCGTCAATTCGCGCCTGCAAGCCTGACTCAGCTGCCAGTTGTATGAGCAGCTTTATTGTCTGGTCCATTACTCGATTCTTGGAGTAGTCGAGGTAGATCCCCGGGCCTTCGACCGTCATGCGTTGACCACGCGAGGGGTCATCGGCAAAGAGTCTACGGAGATGCATGTCACGAACTTTTCTGTAATGGCCCGCCAAGGCCCGCCACGCTGAACGCTTCTCCTGCAGATGCTGGCTGAATGGTTGTATGTGCGCTGCCATATCGCTTTTCCTTCGACTCGCGTTGTTGTATGAAACGAATGGTCTGGATTGTTTCCGTAACGGCCGGGAAGCTCACATCATCTGCGCTGAGCTCCGACTCTCGCTATTTGCGCATCTAGCGACATTTCTCCTCCCCAGCTCGAAGGGTTGGCCGTTGGATTTGGTTCAGTGTTGTGATCTCCGTACTTCCCGAGCAGACCGCCAACTCCCCGAGCAGCCACCATTCGCATGTGCGGGACTGTAACTCTCACTGCTTGCTGACACTAGACGTCATACGCATCCACGGTGCATTTGGAATGCTGGTCGCCCGAGCCACACGATCGCCGAACGCGAACAACAAGCAAAGGGTAGGAGCAAGAAAACTCCCGCGCCACTGATAGAAATGACAGTCCGCACCACAACTCGGGCTGGGAACCGAACCCAGCACCCATTCGGTTCGGTCCGGTCTGGCTTTGCAGAAAAATGAGCTTGTCGGCTGTAACTGTTCACAGTTCCTTCGACGATTCGCCTCTGTAATTCTGAGCTTGGGATGCTAACCATGTGGTTTTTATGGAAAGACCTTCTGGTCGAAGGTCCTCCAAAACAGGTCAGGCGAAAGTCTCATGAGGAACCCATTATTTTTCATCTTTACTGCTCTATTTCTAATTACGCCGTTTTCTTCGGCACGTGCCCAGGATAGAGGTAATAGCAAGTACGCGGGAGCTGCGAGCGTGGCGACGACTTCTCGACCCGAACCGATAGGAGTCGGCCCGAGTCTGGAACCCAGTATCCCATTCTCTGCGCTATCGGACATTGCTGATAGCTCTAGCCCCAACTCAGCAGAGCCGGACGCACTAGCAATGCCGATCTCGCCCCTTCCCATGCCCGTGGTCCGGTCCTCTGATTCTCCTGCCTCGAGCGTTCAGTGGAAATCGCTGTTGAAGGGCTCTATGTCCTACCTCGGGGTCATGCATGCTTTCCGGTTGGGCACGGAGGCAGGTACACGCGAAGCTTTGAGCAACAGTGTTGTCGGGGGGTACTTCAAGTCACTGGGATCAATGCACGGTTGGTCGGACGGCGATGGCTATTATGAGAACTACCTGGGGCATCCGATCGAGGGTGCGGTTTCTGGTTACATCTGGATCCACCATGACCCTCGCTACCGTGTCGTGCAGTTCGGCACCGACCGAGATTATTGGATGAGCCGGCTACGCGCGTACGCTTTCGCGTGGGCCTTTAGCGAACAATTTGAGATTGGCCCTATCAGCGAAGCGTCCATCGGGCAGATTCAGCGGTACTGCTGTCAGTATGGATTTGTCGACCATGTGATAACACCTAATGGCGGCCTGGTTTGGATGCTCGCTGGCGATGCCGTCGACCGGTACGTTACGGTTCCTATCGAGAACCGTGTACACAATAGAAACGTCCGGATTCTGACGCGAATGGCTCTGAACCCGCCTCAAACTTTCGCCAACCTAATGATGTTCCATTCCCCCTGGCGTCGAGAAAATCGCGCCAGCCCTACTCAATACGATGGTGAGATTTATCTGCGCCGCTCCGAGTCGCTCGCCGCAGCGGTGAGCCCAGAAGGTCACCCCGAGGGATTCAATGTCGTGCCCAAGTTCGAACTGGCTGCGTCGCTGCCGGGCTTATATCAGATTGGTGGGCTCAATTGCCTTGGAGGTGGAGGGATTGGTGCTTTTCGAGCCACAGACCTCAGGCAGTGGACGGTGGAAGTGAGTGGCTGCACCCTGGGCAACTCCCTGCCTCGCAACTGGAGCGGGGACTCGCTGACTTTCGCTGTCGGCCCTCAATGGATCGTCCACAGTGCAGGACGGTGGAGCCCGCATGCCCACTTCAGGGTCGGGGTACAGAAAATCACAGAAGAGCTACTCAACCCCGAACTCGAAAAGCTGGTGCTCGCAAAGGTACCGCCGGGCGCAGACAAACACAAATATCATGACCTCTACACCCAGCACTGGGAGACGACTGGGTTTTCCATGGCGCTCGGAGGAGGAGTCGATGTCGCCCTTAACCGCGCCCTCGCGTTGCGTGTCGCCAATCTCGACTACACACGCTCCTGGCTGGGAAATCTGAACGGCAGGAACTTCGATCATGGCCTGCGTCTCAGCACTGGCATCGTCCTGCGTATAGGCACGTGGTAGTCATACGCCGGGAACCTCTTCGGCTGGCCAGAGGCCAACAACCCCCAGGCAGTAGTGGGCCTCACGGCACGCAGAGCCGAATGGGGAACGTCCTGCCAAGCGCGCAAAGCAACTAAAAATTGAACCCAAGCGACAGAACCACAGTCGGGTCTGTCCACCCCGCGTTGAATATGTAGGTTGTGAAATTCACATTCTTGTGCGAGAGACCGATCAGGATCCCGCGCTGAATGTCGAGGCTAGTTTGGTAAGCCTTTGTCCGCTGCGCCACGAGACCCACCCGACACCAGTCCCTGGGCGTGTAGCTCAGTTCCGTCCAGCTGTAAAAAAAGTTGCCCGCACTGTTCCGGGTATCGAATACGAATTCGCCCTCCGTGGAAAGGTCCAGCATCTTCCAGTTGATTCCCGCCAGATACCCTGGAGCAAAGCCTGTTGTGTTACCGAAAACGCCACCTACCATCGGAGTGGCCCTGAAGACCAGTTTCTCGCCCGCTTGAAAGTTATAGCCGAACCACAAGGAGCCAGTCTCCTTGTCCTCGTAGTTGTATCGCGATCCGAAATGAAAATGGCCGCGATCGGCAGAGAATGTAGGAGAAGCATAGGATCGGTCGTGAGGCACAATGTAGCCTGCGACGTTGAGGGAAAAAGACCACTCGTCGCGGGAGGAGTCCGCTGAAGGGCTCGCCGTCTCGCCATTCGGCGATTGAGCTGCGGCAATTCCCACGAGGAGAATTGCGATGGCGGAAGTCCATAAAGATCGCGTGGTTGTTATCCTCCGAGGGAAATTGTGATCGCAACCATGGCCCCTCCAAGAATGACCATAGCAGTGGCCATCCAAAGTGGACGATGGCCTGAAAAACGCCCGAATGCGTATCCCGTCACAAACAACATCCCAATAGCAATCCCATTCGAGAATCGCAGCGCCAGTTTCGCATCCTCGATCAGTGCAAAAGGAATTATTACCGGCAGTGTCGCCGAGACAACGATCAGGAACACTCCCAAAGCACCAACCCAATCAGTGACCCGAAGTCGCGGACCGGGTGGCAGGTCCGCTAGACTGTTCAGCTTCTGGCGCATGCTCTCGAGTTCTGACGTAGACAATACGGAAACCACCACTGGCGGTAACGCATCGGCAATGATCTGGTGTGCTTGGGCAGGGTTGGTTGCTTCGCGTAGGACTCTTAGCTTCAGGATACCTTGGCCCAGCATACTGAAGTTACCCATTAAATAGAAAACTGCATCGATGATCCCCCATGCGAGATTGCATCCTAATGCTCCAACGAGCATGGTGCGCACTTGTTCACGGCCCGCGCCCGCAACGGAGAACGAGCAAGTGAACGTGAGGACCATGATTAAGGCGAACAGCACCTCGGTGATTCTCTCCATCGGCTCGAGAATTCGTTTAGACGGATGCACCGAGTCTGCGAACATGGTTGTAGAAGGTCTCCTACTGCTGCCATCCCCCTCCAAGTGCGTTGTAAACTTGCACTAAGGCAAGTCGCTCGTTGAGCCGCGCCTGTGCCAGGCTCAGTTGGGCATCGAAATAGCGGGTGTCGCTATCAAGAACCTCCAGGTAACTTGTCACGCCACCCCGATACCGCATATCTGACAACCTAGTGGCGTCTTGCGCGGAATTCGTAACCAACTCCTGTTGCGCCCGAAATTCCTGATTCTTGCGATAAGCAACCAGGGAATCTGATACTTCGCGGAAGGACTGCTGAATAGACTGCTGATAGACGAGGACGGCTTCCTGCTTCTGGGCTTCCGTCAGCCTCACATTCGAGCGGATTCTTCCGCCGGTGAAAATGGGCTGTACCAGTTGTCCGCCAACACTCCACAAGCCTGCGGGCCCCGTAAATAAATTCGTCAGGGCCGCACTCTGGTATCCACCAACAGCGGTTAGCGTGATCTGCGGAAAATACGCTGCTTTCGCAACGCCTATGCGTGCGTTGGCAGCCACCAACTGTTGTTCCGAAGACTGAATATCGGGACGCCTCTCCAGCAGAGACGAGGGCAACCCCGCCGGCACCGTCGGCAGGATCGCATTGTCCACTAGCGGCTTGCCCCTCGTTACAGGTGCTGGATTCTTACCCAGTAAAATGCTGATAAGATTCTCTTGCTGCTCGATACGCCGTTCCAGATCAGGAATAGTTCCCGCCGCCGTGTACACCAGTTGCTCCGACTGGCGAACGTCGAGCATCGACGTCGCGCCGCCCTTCGCTCGGACTTCGACCAGACGTAAGGACTCCTTGCGCGAAGCGAGCGTGTTGCGGGAGATGTCCATTTCGGAATCCAATTCGAGTAATTGGAAATACGCCGACGCGACGTTGCTGACCAGACTGGACATCACTGCTTTCTGACCCCACTCCGTCGCCAATAGGTTTGCACGTGCCGCTTCCGTAGCCCGGCGGTACTTGCCCCAGAAGTCAAGCTCCCAAAATAGTGAGAGGTTAACTTGGGAAGGGCTAGTTTCGAAAGCCGGTGTGATTCTCGTCGCCGGTAGACGTTCGTTGCTGGAAGATGCGCCCCCAGTAATCGTCGGGAACTGGTCAGCCCGTGTGATACCTAGCAGAGCTTGTGCCTGAAGCACCCGCGTTGCAGCAATACGTACATCGTAGTTTTGCGAGAGCGCTTCCCGGATCAGTGCTTGCAGTTGTGGATCCTGGAAAACCTCCCACCACTTCTCGTCGCCGATTGATGTCGCAGTTTGCGGGCCTGCATCTGGAGCGATCCCACGGTAAGAGTCAGGCACGGTAACTGGTGGACGTTTGTATTTGGGTCCCACCATGCATCCCGTCAGCGCCAAACACACAACTGCAGTAAGCCAGCGCAGCCTGAACATGATTAATCTCCTTCCGCCGGCAGGATGGCCGGCGTGGATGCTGGTGGCAGATGCTTCTTTTTTCGATGGGCAAGTCGTTCGACGACGTCGAAGCACACTGGGATCAAGAAGATCGCCAGAATCGAGGCGGCCAACATACCACCAATGACGGCTGTTCCCAGCACTTGTCGCGAGATGGCACCGGCGCCAGATGCTGTCCAGAGAGGCACGCATCCCAGGATGAATGCGAATGCGGTCATCAGGATCGGTCGCAAGCGCAACTTTGCCGCGATCAGCGCCGCTTCTTCTGCCGATTTGCCTTTATCGAACTCCATCTTGGCAAACTCAACAATAAGAATGGCGTTCTTGGCGGCCAAGCCGATCAGCATGACCAAACCAATCTGCGCATAAACGTTGTTGTCCAAGCCCCGCATCCACAAGAACCAGAACGCGCCGAATACCGCGATAGGCGTCCCCAATAGAACGCTGAAGGGCAGGGACCAACTTTCGTATTGCGCCGCCAAAATAAGGAACACGAAGAGCAGCGACATGCCGAAGATCACCGCCGGGGATACTCCTTCCGCCGCTTTCTTCTCCTGGTACGACATGCCCATGTAGTCATATCCCATTTCCACGGGCATGGTGGCTGCGAAGGTATCTTCGAGTGCCTTCATTGCCTGGCTGGAACTGTAGCCGGGCGCGGGGCTGCCATTGATCTGCGCACACCGATAGAGGTTGTAGCGCAGTGTGAATTCTGGACCGGAGCGGGGTTTAATTGTAGTCAACGCACTCATCGGCACCGGCTGGCCGGTATCATTGGTCACGTAAAATTGACCTAAGTTCTCCGCTCGGGTCCGATAATCTCCCTCTGCTTGAACGTAGACCTGCCACTGCCGACCGAACCGGTTAAAGTAGTTCACGAGGAGACCGCCCATAAAAGTCTGCAACGTCTTGTAGACGTCGGAGAGCTGGACACCCTGTGCAATCACCTTGGGACGATCCACGTCAACGTATACCTGAGGTACCGTTGGCAAAGCAGTCGTGTAGATTGCGCCCAGCTCAGGCCGCTTGCGTGCTGCGGCAAGAAACTTGTCCAGATTTTGAGTTAGGAATTGAGGGTCTTTGCCTGCACGATCTTCCAGCATGAAAGTAAAGCCTCCTGACGCTCCCACGCCTGGAATCGCTGGAGGCGGGAAGGAGAAAGCAACACCTTCAGTGATTTTCGAAAGCTCCTGGTTCAGGTGCTTCTTGATGGCCTCGTATTGTTCCTCGGGTGCCTTGCGCTCTGCCCATTCTTTGAGTGTGATCCAGTAAAAGGAGCTGTAGGTATTCTGGGCCCCGCTCAACATGCTGTAACCGAGAACTGCCGTCACCGCGTGAACGCCGGGCGTCTTCTGAATCATCTCTTCAATCTTGCGAGATGACTCATCATTACGCTGGAGTGAAGCTGCATTGGGCAACTGCAGGCCGGCGAAGACATACCCCTGGTCCTCGTCCGGCAGGAAGCTGCTTGGCAGGCGCGAACCAAACCATCCCGCCAGTATGGTCATGCCGACCAGCAGAAGCATGCTCACGCCGGCCTTGCGAATCAACCCTCCGCAGAGACTGACGTAGCCGTCGGTAGTCCGGCCGAACATGCGGTTGAACCAACGGAAGAATGCCCCAAGAGGACCACGGCTTTCCTTGCGAGGGCGCAACAACAAGGCCGAGAGGGCCGGGCTCAGTGACAACGCATTGAAGGCAGAGAAGATTACGGAAATGGCAATCGTGATTGCGAACTGCTGATACAGACGTCCCGTAATGCCCGGAATAAAGGCCGTGGGAACAAATACCGCCGAGAGAATCAGCGCGATCGCTATGACCGGGCCTGAGACCTCTTCCATTGCCTTGAAAGCGGCATCCTTGGGAGACATGCCGTGCTCGATGTGGTGCTCCACTGCCTCGACTACGACAATGGCGTCGTCCACGACAAGTCCTATGGCTAGCACTAGACCGAAGAGGGAAAGCGTGTTGATGGAAAAGCCCAGAAGCGGAAACACCACAAACGTCCCGATCAGTGACACCGGTACCGCCAGCAGCGGAATTAAGGTGGCGCGCCACCCTTGCAAAAAGATGTAAACGACGAGGATGACCAGCAGGATGGCTTCAAAGAGCGTGTGCTTGATCTCGTTCAGTCCTTCGGTAACCGCTAGGGTTGTGTCCAGCGCGATGTCGTATTCCAGGTCCTGTGGGAAACGCTGCTTGGCCTCTAGCATCAACTTGCGAACTCCGGCCGCTGCCTTCACCGCGTTTGACCCGGGCAGTTGGTACACGGCTACGACTGCCGCCGCCTTGCCGCTGTAACGCCCGATTACGTTGTAGACCTGCGACCCAAGATCCAGCCGAGCTACGTCTTTCAGGCGAAGGATCGACCCGTCGGGGTTGGCCCTTATCACAATCTGGCCGAATTCTTCCGCCGATGGGAGCCGCCCCTGTGCCAACACGGCATAGGTAAATTCCTGCCCTAGGGGGACAGGTTCACCGCCAATCTGACCGGCAGGATTCACTGTGTTCTGAGTCTGGATCGCTTTGACAATTTCGGGGACCGTAACCCCCAACTTTGCCAGTTTGTCCGGCCTGACCCAGCAGCGCATAGCGTACTGACCGGCTCCGAACACGCTCACGCTCGCGATACCCGGCACACGCGTAAGCTGATCATTCAAGTTGATATAGGAATAGTTCGCGAGATAGATGTTGTCGTACGTCCCTTTCGGCGAATAGAGGTTCACCAACATCAACGGGGCTGTCGTGGACTTCTGGACAGTGACCCCATAATTGACCACGTCTGCAGGCAACTGTGAATTAGCCTGATTCGTCCGCATCTGCGCCAGGATTTGATCGGTATTGGGATCCGTCTTGATATCGAAGTTCACGGTCAGAGTAATCTGCCCGGTGTTGGCGTTGTTGGAGTACATGTAATTCATGTTGTCCACGCCGCTCATTTGTTGTTCGATAGGCGTAGCGACGGACTGCTCCACAGTTACCGCATCTGCGCCAGGATAAGTGGCTTTCACCTGAACTTCAGGGGGAGCGATGTTTGGAAACTGGGCTGTGGGTAACCCCAACATTGCTGCGATGCCAACGAGTACCATGAGAATGGCAATCACCATGGCCACGATGGGACGTCTGATGAAGAAGCTGGACATGGTTCATTCTCCTTGTCCGGCGAAGTTAAATTGCTTAGGGCGAACCGTTGAGCCTTCCCTGGCCTTCTGCATGCCTTCGGCAATTACTTGTTCTCCCGACTTTAATCCGTCGGTAATCACCCACATCTGGCCAACGCGTTCACCGATTTTCACCGGGCGGATGCTGGCTTGATTGTTCGAATCGACCACGACGACGCTGTAGCTGCCCTGAGCCTCAACCACGGAACGTTGCGGGACCAGCAAGGCAGCCTTGGCAATTCCTGTCACCGCACGGACTCGGCCGAACATCCCGGGACGCAAAATGCCGCGCGGATTGTCGAATGCCCCCGCCACCCGAATGGTTCCGGTCTTCACATCAACCTGGCGATCGGCGAGTACGACCCATCCTTTGCGTGGATAGACCGTTCCATCCGAGAGTATAAGTTCAAGAACCCTCCGCTCGCCCATTCGTGTTCTACCTTCAGCCACCGCGCTGATCCTCTCCGCGAACTTCAGATATTCCTGTTCACTAATCGCAAAGTAAGCCTTGATAGGCTCTACCTGCGACACGGTTGTGAGAATCGTTGTAGGCCCAACCAGATCGCCAATCTGTCCCTTTGCCAGTCCAGCGACGCCATTCACCAGCGAGCGTACCTTCGTGAATTCAA
>DASRDJ010000108.1:0-72426 GCA_035652655.1 Terriglobales bacterium | reverse complement strand
CGATCACTGTGGATCCTTCAGCAAGATTCGTTTATGTGACCGATTATTCTCAGAACGAAATCCGGTCCTTCTCCATCAACTCCAATGGAGCCCTAAGCTCCATTCAAGGCTCTCCCTTCGGCCCGACCGGCGAAGAGCCTTCGTCGATTATCGTGCTTGGAGCGCTTGAGTAAGCGCGGTGGGCCAACACAGCCCCATTGTCCCGAGACTAGGGAAAAGGCGAAACGCTTCTTCCGTTACCAGACCCTACACGCATTCTCCGCCACCATCGGTTGCCCGGCCTTGCAGCTCCAGGCTTTCTGGAACTCTGGCATGTTCTGCACCACGCCGTTGATGCGGTATTTGCCCGGCGAGTGCGGATCGATCGTGACCAGGGTGCGCGAGAATTCCGGGCGGCGCTTTTCGCACCAGACTCGGCCAAAGCCCAGGAAGAAGCGCTGTTCGGGGGTGTAGCCGTCGATCTTCTCGGCTGCTTTGCCGGTTTTGTCTTGCGCGATCATTTGCTCTAGCGCGGCCAGGGCCACGCGGGCGCCGCCGTTGTCGGCCGTGTTCTCGCCTAGTGTCAGGCGGCCGTTCAGCTTCAGGTCGTCGACCGCGATGAAGTTCCCGTATTCGTTGGCGACGCAACTAACGCGCGTCTCGAATTCCTTGCCGTCTTTCTCCGTCCACCAATCGCGCAGGTTGCCTTGTGGATCGAACTTGCGGCCCTGGTCGTCGAAGCCGTGCGTGAGTTCGTGGCCGATGACGACGCCAATGCCGCCCATGTTTACAGCGTCGTCCATTTTCTTGTCGAAGAACGGCGGCTGGAGGATTCCGGCGGGGAAAACGATTTCGTTGCGTGAGCCGCTGTAATAGGCATTCACCGTGGGCGGCGTCATACCCCACTCTTTGCGATCGAGCGGCTTGCCGATCTTTGCGATCTGGCGCTTGGATTCGAAATCGTTCGCGCGCAAGTAGTTTCCGATCAGATCGCCGGGCTTGATTTCGAGGGAGCTGTAGTCGCGCCACACGTCGGGATAACCAATCTTGTTGCGGATGGCTTCGAGTTTGACCTTGGCTTGCTTCTTGGTGTCGTCGGTCATCCAGGGGAGGGCCCTGATGTCCTGATCGAGCGAGACTTCGAGCGCGTCAACCATCTTCAGCATGCGTGCTTTGCCGTCGGCGCCGAAAGTTTCGTCGACGTACTTCTGTCCGAGGGCCTCGCCGAGCGCACCGTCTGTGGCGTCAACGCAGCGCTTCCAGCGGGCCTGGATTTCCGATTGTCCCGTGAGTTGCTGTTGCATTTTGAAGTTGGCGTCGACGAAGGGCTTGGAGAGCCAGGGCGCGGTTGAGTCGAGCAGATGCCAGCTCACGTAAGTTTTGAGCGCGTCGAGCGGCTCGGAGTCGATGACCGAATTGACCTGCTTAAAGAATTCGGGATTGGAGACGTTGAGTTCGGTGAACTGGGGCGCGTTCACGGCGGTGAAGTAGCGGTTCAGGGCGAAGTTGGGGGCTGAGGCTACGATTTCGTCGCGCTTCGTTTTGTGGTCGCGGTTCTTGGGATCGCGGCGAAGAGTGCGGTCCATTTCGGCCTTGGCGAGCGCGGTTTCGATGCGGAGCACGGTTTGGGCGGCGTCGGCGGCCTCGGCAGGTGACTTGCCTGCGAGCGTGAACATCTGGGTTACGTATTCGACCAGGTGCTGACGGATTTCTTTGTGCTTGTCGTCGTCCTTGATGTAGTAGTCGCGGTCGGGGAGCGTGAGGCCTCCCTGATCGAGGTAGGCAATAACCGTGTCGGCGTTGTGGAGATCGGACGAAGAGTAAAACGCGAACAGCGCATTGGCGCCGATCATGTGCTCGTGCGCAACGACGTCGATGAGATCGGCCTTGTTCTTGATCGCGGCGATGCGGTCGAGTTCCGGCTTGAGTGGATCGAGACCCTTGGCATCGGCGGACTTCTCGTCCATGCAAGCGCCGTAGTAGTCGCCGATCTTCTGGTCGATGGCGCTGCGGTTCGTGCTGCTGGCAGATGATTTCTCCAAAATTCCGCGCAGCGTGACGAGGTTGCGTTCGTAGAGTTCGGAAAAGCTGACCCACTCGGTCTGGTCGGCGGGGATTTCCGTGTTCTTGAGCCAGTTGCCACATGCGTACTGGTAGAAATCCACGCAGGGGTCGGCGGATTTGTCGATCGCCTCGATGCCGAAACCTTCGGGCATCTTGGCAGTGGCCGGAGCTTGGGCAAGGGCGGCGGCGGAAAGAAGGAGCAGGGCGCAGGAAAGTCTGAATCGTTGCACAATAGCCTCACGCGTGAACAGAGGATTGTAGGTGCAGATGTGTTAGACGGACAAGTTGGGGGAAGGAAAGCTTTTAACCGCAAAGGGCGCTAAGAGAAACCGCTAAGGACGCGAAGGAGGACCTGCGAAGATCGTCTTTGCAGTCTTTGCGACTACTTTGCGAACTTTGCGGTCAAGAGCTTTTCTTCGAGTCCATCTTCGCGATAGTTGTTTACCATTCGCCGGATTCCGTTCTTGAGAAGGACGACGTGAAAATTTATAAGGAGACCGACTGGGATGTTCGGTAGGCGTAGATGAGATAGGAGCTGCGCTTCGTCCACTGGGTGCAAGGCGTCTTTACATTTCAGTTCGACCACGACCCGGCCCTCTACCACCAAATCTGCTCTGAACCCGCAATCGAGTTTGACGGTGTCGTAGAACAACGGCACGGGCTTCTGGCGTTCGATTCGCATTCCGGCTAGTTGGAGTTCGTGGGCCAGACAGGCCTCGTACGCAGACTCAAGTAGTCCAGGCCCCACCCTGCGATGCACCTTGATGGCGGCGCAGATAATCTGCGGCGTTAGGTCGACGGATCTCATGCGATCCAAAATAAAGCGCAGACGCGGTGGCAGGTGGTGACTGTGGGCACACTATCGTGTGAGCGACAGGAGAAAGTCTTAAAACGCAAAGTTCGCAAAAGAATCGCCGAGTTCGCAAAGAAGACCTCTCGAAATGCTTTGCGATCTTCGCGGCTGTTCTTCGCGACCTTTGCGGTTAAACGCGCGGTTTGGGCCGGATTACACCTCTCGCGCAGCGTATAATCGGGCAATCCATACTTTGAGAGGTTGCGCAGTTCATGACCCCCACGAATGGCACGCCCGCAAACGGTTCTCCCAGTAACGGCAATAATGGCAACACCCAGGTTGTGAAGCCTCGCGCGGAATGGTTGACCCGCCGCAAGGCCGAGAATCGGGACGGCAACTTCTCGCAGATGCACTACGCCCGCCAGGGTCTCGTCACCGAAGAGATGGTGTACATCGCGGAGCGTGAAAAGCTGACTCCGGAACTGGTGCGCGACGAGGTTGCGCGGGGTCGCATGATCATTCCCGCGAACATTAACCATCCGGAACTGGAACCGATGTGCATCGGCGTTGCCTCGCTGTGCAAGATCAATTCGAACATCGGAAATTCGGCGGTCACATCGAATATTGACGAGGAACTGAAGAAGCTCCACACCTCTGTTCACTACGGCGCCGACACTGTGATGGATCTTTCTACCGGCGGCAATATTCACGAGATCCGAGAGGCGATTCTGCGGCATTCGCCAGTGCCAATCGGGACCGTGCCGATCTATGAAGCGATTTCGCGTGTGAAGCGCGTGGAAGATTTGAACGCGAGCGTAATGCTGGAAGTGATCGAGGAGCAGGCCGCGCAGGGCGTGGATTACATGACCATCCACGCGGGCGTGCTGATCCAGTACCTGCCGATGGTTTCGAAACGGATTACAGGGATCGTGAGTCGGGGCGGCGCGATCCTGGCGCAATGGATGGCGTATCACCACAAGCAGAATTTCCTGTACGAGTGCTTTGAAGATATCTGCAAGATTTTCAAAAGGTATGACGTGAGCTTTTCTTTGGGTGATGGGCTCCGTCCGGGATGCATTGCCGATGCCAGCGATGAGGCACAATTTGCCGAGTTGAAGACCTTGGGCGAGTTGACCAAGGTTGCTTGGAAAGACGATGTGCAGGTGATGATCGAGGGACCCGGCCACATCCCGATCGACAAGATTAAGGAGCAGGTCGAAAAGGAAAACGAGCTTTGCTATGAGGCTCCGTTCTACACTCTGGGGCCTCTGGTAACTGATATCGCGCCTGGGTATGACCACATCACGTCGGCGATTGGTGCGGCGATGATCGGTTGGTACGGAGCGGCGATGTTGTGCTACGTGACGCCGAAAGAGCACCTTGGGCTGCCGAACGAGAAAGACGTGAAGGACGGCATCATCGCGTACAAGATTGCGGCGCATGCGGCCGATGTGGCTCGGCATCGTCCGGGGGCGCGGGATCGCGATGACGCGCTCAGCTATGCGCGCTACAAGTTCGATTGGGAGAAGCAGTTTGCGTTGTCTTTGGATCCGGAGACGGCGCGGTCGATGCATGACGAGACCTTGCCCGATGACTATTACAAAGAGGCGGCGTTCTGCTCGATGTGCGGTCCGAAATTCTGCTCGATGAATTATTCGTCGAAGGTGGACGAGTACAACAAGCAGGTGCACGGGCTAGAGAAGAAGGATTATTCGGAGTTGGTGGATAAGTTGGTGACCTTGAAGTAACGCGGAATTTAAGAAAGAATCTACGAGCGACGGGCGCCTTGGCCCGTCGTTTTTTGTTTAAAGCTCACCCCAGTGGCTGAAGCGACGATGTTTTAAGTCTGCGTGGCACGGCTGAAGCCGTTCCCTTCCCAAAGCGCGGCGATCGATGCTGGGCTAGACAGCCCCAGAAGGGGCCTTTAGCGCAGCGCTTTTATGGCGCGCCTGAAGCCGCGCCCTGATACGACCCATCGCCTTTCTTCTCTGTGACTCTGCGGTAAAGCCGCACTTTCGCTTGATTTCTATTTGAACTCGGCCATGCCGTCCCACACTAGCTGGACTGCGATCGCCAGGATGAGAAATCCGAAGATGCGGTTGATAGCGCCTACAGCTGTGGGACCCAGGCGTTCGACGAGCGGGCCGCCCAGGCGCAGGAAGAGGTACACCGTCACGGCGAGGGCAGCTATGCCTATGACCATGCCAAGGTAGCCGGTCATGCTTTCGTAGGTGCTTCCGCCCACGATGTGGGCCGCGAGTCCCATGACGACTCCGATGGAGCCTGGGCCGGAGAGCATGGGCATCGCCATCGGGGTGAGGGAAATGTCTTCTTTCGTGTTGGCTTCGTTGCTTTCTTCCGCCGTGATGCGGGTGCCGCCGGTGACCATGCCCCACGCCGTGTTGGCGACGATAAGGCCTCCTGCAATCTGCAGAACTGGGAGAGAGATGCCAAAAAAGTTCAGGACGAAGCGTCCGAAGAACATGAACGTGACGAGGATGAGGAACACGTAGAAACCGGTTTTGAGCGCGGCGCGGTAGCGATCTTGCGGGGTGAAGCCGGAGGTGATTGAAAAAAAGAGCGGGATGCCTCCGAAGGGGTTCACGATCGGGAAAAGGGCGAGGTAGGTGGCGGTGGCGCCGGCCGGGATCGTGAGCAGCAGGTGCTGGACGGCGTTGGTCGATCTCATTGGGTCAGGCGTTCTCGGTTCTCAGTTCTCAGCAAATCGGGCGGCTCTCGCTTTACGGTGAATGATCCTACGTAGGGTTCAGCGTTTACGTTTCCGAGTTGGTCATCATATTGGGCTGCCCGTGTGAGCGTCAAATCGACCATTGCGTGGCAAGCTGTTGAAGAAATTGTATTTACGGAAGTCTCGCACTCCCAATTCTGCACACCACAAAAAGCTTGCATCGTCATTAGTTGACGTGTCATCTATTCTTGCATGGCCCAGAGCGATGCATCCCGGAAAGCTAAGGGGTTGCGGGACGAGATCCGGCAGTCGAAGCCGTTCGAGTCTCCGGCGCAGGAGGCGATCCTGGCGCTTTACCGCACCAGCGACATGCTGCGGCGTCGTTTCACGCAGATCGTGGAGCCGCACGGAATTTCGTTGCAGCAGTACAACGTGTTGCGCATCCTGCGCGGGGCGGGCAAAACGGGAACGCCGACGCTCGATATCGCGGACCGCATGATCGAGATGACGCCCGGAGTCACTCGCCTGCTCGACAAACTTGAGGCCAAGCGATTGGTGCGGCGCGAGCGCTGTCCGGAAGACCGGCGTCAGGTTCTTTGCTGGATCACCGAATCTGGATTACGACTGCTGGCGGAACTCGACAAGCCGCTGGCGGCGGCGGGCGTTAAATCGATGGAGCCGCTGCCAGGCGCCGAGCAGCAGGCTTTGATTCGGACTTTAGAAAAGATTCGAGAGAAGCTGGGCTAATTTTTTTGGAGGGATACATGACTAATCAAGTAATGGAAGTAGAAGTACGGGACCAGCAACAAGAACAAACCACGCTGCGCGTGCCTGACACCAACTTGAGGAGGGATTCCATGTTTCGCAAACTGCTGGCAACTTCGAACGACTGGACGCTGACCGTGCTCCGCCTAGTGATGGGCGCTACGTTCTTCATGCATGGCGCGCAGAAAATGCTGGGCTGGTTCGGAGGCTACGGCTTTTCGGGCACCATGGGCTTTTTCACGAACATGATGCACATCCCGGCGCCGTTCGCAGTGCTCGCCATCCTGGCGGAGTTTCTGGGAGGGATTGGTCTGATCGTGGGGGCGCTGACCCGCATTGCCGCGTTCGGCATCGCGACGAATATGGTGGTGGCGGTTCTCATGGTTCACGCCCAGGTCGGTTTCTTCATGAACTGGACTGGGCAACAGAAGGGCGAGGGCTTTGAGTATCACTTGCTCGCATTAGCGATTGCACTCGCTTTGATGGTGCGCGGCGGGGGAGCGTTGTCGGTGGATCGCGCGCTCAGTTCACAAGCGCGGTGAGCGTTCAGTTGGCGTCGGAGTAATGCTTCACGCCTGAGGCCGGAGGCGGAGGCAGTTTGGCTTGGCGCGCAGGTGGCTTGTCTTCCCGTGCTGGCGGCGGTGAAGGTTTGCGGTTGTAGAAGACGACCGTGTCCTTCGCAATCAGGCCGTCGTCAGAGGCAGAGCGGCGATGAGATCCAGATTGGATCGAGTTGGTCTTGGGAACACCGTTCGTGGCCGTCGTGGAGGCCCGGCCAGTTGACTGTGGGGCAGAGACCTGCGTTAAGGGCAGGAAAACCGCTGGGTTGGGAACTGTAGTTCCCTTCTTCGGCACGGATGGGCGCACAGCCACGACGGTCGCCACCAGACCCACGAGTACCAGTAGCGCGAATGTGACGGAAGCGGCGCGCCACAACTTCGGTCCAGTCTGAAACGCAACCTTGTAGGACTTCAACGGGCCGCGCCGCTTGGGCTTGGGTGGAGCGGGCTTGTACAAAACGATCTTGGGCTCGACTCGTTGCGGTACCGCGGGAATCTGCGAGACGGCCTGCTGGACAACGGCAAGCCTCTTGATTCGTTCGAGAGATGGCTTGGGCGACGCTTTCTGTCTCGCTTCTACCGGAACCGGAGATTTGACTTCGACCGGCGCCGGCGATGCACTCTGCTTCACTTCGACCGGCAACGGAGCGGCGTCCGCCAATTTGATTTTCGCTGGAACCACGATTGCCGGCTCCGCGATCACTATGGGAACTGGCGTCGAAATCTCTTCCACTTTTGAAGCGACCCGATCAGTGGTCGCGACACTTGCCTTCGCTTCGATCTCGCATAACAGCGGCTCGTCTTCCGGCACCGGCGCCAGCACCACTTCCTTCACTACCACTGCCGGGACTTGAACCTCGACTAACGGAGTCTTCTTCTCCGTCTCGGGAAGTTTTACTTCGACAGCCGCGACTTCAACTTGCGACACGAGCGCGGCGACCGCAGCATCATGTTCGCGCGCGCTAATTTCGACAACGTGGGGAGTGAGCGGGATGACGCGCATGGGGCGCGACCGCTCGTCGAGCGCTCCCGGCGCGACGAAGACCCAGAGATCTTCGCTTTCCTGCACGATTGCGGCTTTCGTCAGAACATCTTCCGGCGCGCATTCTTCCAGACAAACTTCAAGATCGGCAGGAGCGCTTGGAATCTGATCGGGCGCGACGGTCTCGACGCGGAAGCCGCGCGACCGCAACTGCATGGAAAGTTCCAGGGAGTCGTCGACAGACGTCGTGATGATGCGAGCCAAGGGCATTGCAGGCCTTCGGTGTGGCGCTACCCATCAACAAGCTGAAAAAATAGAAGGGCAGACGTTCGTTAAGAAGCGGGAAGACAGATCCGGAGAGAGATTGCCATCCTCCCCGGCCAGCACCGTGAAGGAAGTTTAGCGCAAGTTGACCCCAGGTTCCACGGCAAACGCGTATGTGCAAAAACTTGCAGACTTCAGTGGTAACTCTCTAGAACGTGAGCGGCTCTCTGCAGTGCCTGAGCGAGCACCGCGATCTGTTTTTTGGTTCGCTCAAGGTCGCCGGCCTCGATGCCTTCATTGACGCCCGGAATCACCACTGCGGCGTATCCGGTGTACTGACCGGGAGCATAGATGGCGTGCTTGTACCAGGGACGGTTGGGCAGGCCTTCGGGGAGGAGCAGGGCGCGTTCGGCATCCCGGAGCGCGTGGTTCAGCTTCGTGGTGTCCTCGGGTGGCTTGCGTTCTTTGGCGAGAACTTTTGCGCCCGCTTCCTCGAAATGCTTGGCCGCGTCGCCGGCAGGACCGAAGTCGGGCGACTGCGTGCCGAACTTGGCCTCGGCTTTCTTCTTTGCAGCGTCGAGATACGCGAGGATTTCTTTGCCATACTCTTCGTAATCGAACGGCAACACGTCGACGTTGGCCATGCGCAGGGCTTCGAGGCCATAGACGCGCGCCATCTCCTGCTCGTAGAGGAAATTCGGGTCGCCAAATTTCTTGAACCAGTTGAAATTGTCGAACACGGAGTGATAGACGCCGTACGATCCGGTCGAACCAACGTCGGTAGAAGGCACGCCCAGGTGCTGGAGGAAGACGGTGTAGTCGGAGCCGCTGCCGAGATCGCCGACGGAGACATCGGTGTGCGCCTGTGCGGCAGGCGGACGGAATGTGCTGCCGGAGGTTTCCTGCGGATTGAACGTATCGCTGCCCGATTGCGTGGCCTTGCGCCAGACTTCGTAGACGGTGCCGCCTTGCGGGCTGGGCACGGACTTGGTGACGTCGCGTAGAAACTGTTTGAGGCTGGGAACCGAGGACGCGCCGAATTTCGGTCCTGAAACGGCGACGTCGACATTGAAATAAGCGGCCGCTTGCGAAAGCTCTTCGGCGTGCTGCTCGCCCCACTCCGTGGAACCGATCAGGCCTTCCTCTTCCGCGTCCCAGCTTGCAAAGACCATTGTGCGCTTAGGTTTCCATCCGGACTTCAGGAGATCGCCGATGCCATGTACGGTCTCTAGCATCGCAGTGGTGCCACTATTGGGATCGACGGCGCCGTAGACCCAGGCATCGCGATGATTGCCAGAAACGACCCACTCATCTGGCAAGTCGGTGCCGCGAACTTTTCCGATGACATCCCAGATGGTGCGGAACTGGAAGTCCTGCTTCACATGAAGCTTGACTTTCACTGGGCCGGGGCCGACGTGGTAGGTGAATGGCAACGCGCCTTGCCAGTCACGTGGCGTTTCGGGGCCACCGAGGTGCTCGAGCAGCGGCCAGGCATCGCCGTAGGAGATAGGGGTCGAAGGAATTTTCGGAAGCTGCGCCGATTGGTCTAAGGAGATGCGTTTGGATTCGGGCAGGTTCGGGACCGAGGCCACTCCCGGTGTGGTTGGATCTCCCGGGAATTGAAACATGTAGCCGACTGAGCCGCGCTGCGCGCCGGTGTCGGGACGCCACGGGCCTTGCGGATATTTATCGCCACGCTTCCATCCGTCGTCGGCGGGATCAGAAAAAATGATGACGCCGGCGGCACCGTGTTCCTGCGCGACGAAGACTTTCACGCCGCGAAAATTCTGTCCGTAGCGGACGAGAACAATTTTGCCGCGCACATCGATCTTCATCTGCGCCAGCTTCTGCAAATCTTCCGGCGAACCATAGTTCGCGTAGACAACTTCGGCTTCCACGTCACCGGAAGGTGACATGCCATTGTAGGGCGGGACGACACGGGCGTCGTCCTGAAAGGGATCACCGTCGACGTGCTCGCGGGTCGGACCGTGCATGGTGAGGCCTGCGGGCGCGGTGGCATCGACACTGAGCTCGGTTGGGTAGTTGAACCAGACGCGGTATTCGACGATCTCGGTATCGAGCCCGGCGTCGCGGAATTTTGAGGCGACGTACTCGGCCGTAGCTTTGTCTTCGGGCGATCCGGCGATGTGCGGGACTTGAGTCAGGATGCGGAGATGCTCTTCGGCAAGTTTCGGATCGGGCACGGCGAGGAAGCGCGTTTCAGCCTTGAGTTCCTGGGACGCATCGTGGAAGCCGAAGAGAGTGGAGTCGGACTTGCTGCCATCGGGCGTCGTCGCGCCGCTCAGATGAAACAGAAATAGTGCACACGCCAGACCGCCGGCCGGGAAAATTTTCATGATGCTCCTGGAAGATGAAGGCAGTGGCTGAGGCAATGAGCGTGTCGGTCGAGCCGTGGCATGATCAAATTTTTCGCAGCGCCTCGAGTGTCTCTGAGAATGGTGGAAGGTCTTCGAGTCCGTAGACCTTGCTGAATGCGATTCGTCCCGCACAATCGATGACGAAAATGGCGCGCTCGCTTGTTCCGGCAAGTGGGTTTCTGTCGCGGAACACGCCGTAGCTTCGGCTCACTTCGCCGTGTGGCCAGAAATCGCTGCACAGTGGGTATTCGAGCGGGCCGATCTCACGCTCCCAGACCGTTGTGTTCATTATGGAGTCAACACCAAGGCCGACGATCTCGCTGGCGGGGAAGTAGCGTTCACGCTGGGCTTGGTATTCACTCAACTGGCGGGCGCTGATGGACTCCCAGTTCGCGGGATAGAAGGCCAGGACGACGCAACTTTTCTCCAGTTGCTCCTGCAAGTGGAAGCGTTTCTTCACGCCTCCGACGAGCACCGGCAGGTCGAAGTCGGGCGCGACTTCGCCGGGAGAAAGGACGGCTCGAGTTGTATCCGGAGTGACCCCTCTCACGACGGCCCCTAGGAAACGAATTATGGATTGTACCGCGAACGTTTTGGGAATGCGGATCGGGAACTCGACTAACCTCTGCTGCTTTGACAAGGCGGGCGGGACGCCCGCCTGACTGCCGGCGAGACGCCGGCGCTACAAACAGCGTGCGGCTTCGTCGTCTTCTATTCTCGAACCTGGCCTGTACCGAAGACTTCATACTTCGAGGAGGTCAACTCGGCCAAGGCGAAGGGGCCGCGGCAGTGCAGCTTCTGGGTACTGATGCCCATCTCGGCGCCGAAGCCGAATTCGCCGCCATCGGAGAAGCGCGTGGAGGCGTTCCAATAAACGGTGGCCGAATCGACCCCGCGCAGGAAGCGGCGAGCGTTGGCTTCGTTTTCGGTGACGATGGCGTCGGAATTTTTCGTCGAGTAGCGGTTTATGTGACGGATCGCCTCATCAACGCTCGACACCACACAAATCGCGATGCAGAGGCGCAAATACTCCTCGCTCCAATCTTCCTCTTTCGCGGGACCAATGGAGGGGACGAGTTTCCGGGCAGCTTCGTCTCCGCGAAGCTCGACGCCCAGGTCGATCAACTTCTTCGCGATTCGCGGGATGTAGTCGCCGGCAATCTTCTCGTGCACCAGCAACTTTTCGGCGGCATTGCAGACCGAGGGCCGCTGGGTCTTGGCATTGAGGACGATGCGGTCAGCCATGTCGAGGTTAGCGGACTCGTCGACGAAGACGTGGCAGTTCCCTGCCCCGGTCTCGATGACCGGGACGATGGAGTTTTCTACGACGAAGTTGATCAAGCCGGCGCCACCGCGGGGAATGATGACGTCGACCAAGCCGCGAGCCTGAATTAACTCCTGCACCGAATCACGCGTGGTGGAATCGAGTAGTTGAATGGCACCCGAAGGCAGGCCAGGAACCGCGCTCAGGATTTCCACCAGGCGCTCGTTACTGTGGATGGCCTCCTTCCCTCCACGCAGAACAATGGCATTGCCGGTCTTCAGGGCGAGCGCAACCGTGTCGACCGTTACGTTGGGGCGCGACTCGTAGATGATGCCGATCACGCCCAGAGGAACGCGCACCTTGCGGATGAGCAGCCCGTTGGGGCGCTTCCATTCAGTCACTACTTCGCCGATGGGATCGGGCAGAGAGGCAATCGCGCGCAGACCGGCAGCCATCGCGGCGATTCTGTCGGGCGTCAGCAGCAGGCGGTCGCGCATCGCACCCATGGCTCCGCCTGAGTCGAGATCCTTCTGATTGGCTTCGAGAATATGCGGCACCTGCGCTTCGAGCGCATTCGCCATCGCCTGCAGCAGGCGATTCTTCTCGTCGGTGAATAGCTGGGCCACACGAGGCGCGGCGGCGCGGGCGAATTCGAGCTTCTCTCGAGTCGTGATGGTGGGATTGACGCCGGTCGCCATTTCAGCCACGAGCTTTCTGAGCCGGGAAATATGTGCCGATCTTTTTGGCGAGCGCCCACTCGATCGCGTGGGGATGGCGCCCGTTGACGATAGCGACGTGCACGCCCGATTCGCTGGCGCTGCGTGCGGCGCGGAGTTTCGAACGCATGCCTCCGGTTCCGAGCTTCCCCTTGCCGTCGCAGAGGTCCTCCATGGCAGGAGTCAGCTTGCGCACCGTGCGCACGAGCTTGGTCGCTTTGCGGCCGTTGGGGACGTAGAAACCGTCGACGTCAGTAAGCAGCAGGAGCCAGTCGGCTTTGACGGCGGTGGCGAGCAGGGCGCTCAGTTCGTCGTTATCACCGAAAGCGCCGACCAGTTCGCGGACCGAAACGCTGTCGTTCTCGTTGACGATGGGGACGACGCCGAGCTTCACGAGTTCGTGCAGCGCGTTCTGAAGATTCTTGTAGCGGATCGGGGAAGTGAAATCGTCGCTGGAGAGCAGAAGCTGGGCCACGACTTTCTTTCCAAAAAAAAGTTGTTCGTAGGTGTGCATCAGCAGGCTCTGGCCGACGGCGGCGCAGGCCTGCATGCGCGGGACACTGGATGGGCGGTCGTTGAGACGCAGGTTCGACATGCCGGAGGCGATCGCGCCCGAGCTGACAATCAGGTATTCGTGGCGGTTGAGGTCGAGTTGATCGACGAGCGCGCGCATACGCTCTTTGTCGATGCGGCCGCCCGGAGCGATTAGGCTGGTTCCGACTTTGATGACCATGCGCATGTTTGGACTGCGGCTAAAGCCGCGTTATTTCTCCGGTGCTTTCGGCACGCCTGAAGGCGCGCTCTGATCGAAACTTTCCGAGTTGCTTCCCGTCCGCTTCGGCTTCGGAGGTCTGTTCCCTAAGAGAGGCTTCCGGTTCCTGAAAGGTTTCTCAGGATTACAGTTTAGCAAGGAGTTCTGGTTCGTCCGCGCAAACAGCCTTCACAATTTCGATAAACTGGGTATATGCCTACGACAGACTCCACCCAGCGTTTTTCTGATCGCGTTGAAAACTACATTCGCTACCGGCCGAGTTATCCGCCGCAGGTGCTGGAGACGTTGCGCGTTGAATGCGGCTTAACTCCGGATTCTACGGTTGCCGACATTGCCAGCGGGACTGGCATCTTCTCGCGCCTGTTGCTCGAAAACGGTAATCGCGTGTATGGCGTGGAACCCAACCGTGACATGCGCGAGGCCGCCGAGCGATTGCTGGTTAAGTTCCCGCGTTTCACCAGCGTCGACGGAACCGCAGAAGCGACGACCCTGGCCGACGACAGCATTGACTTTGCCACTGCGGCTCAGGCCGCGCACTGGTTTGATCTGCCCAAGGCGCGGAAGGAATTCGAGCGCATCCTGAAACCGGGGGGATGGGCGGTGCTGGTGTGGAACGAGCGCTGCACCGACACGACGCCTTTTCTGCGCGGATATGAAGAATTGCTTCTGCAGTACGGCACCGACTACGAGAAGGTACGGCACGAGCACACGACCAACAACATTGGAAGTTTCTTTGAGCCCACTGCTTATGAGCAGCGTGTCTTTGATATGCGGCAAGACTTCGACTATGAGCAGCTTGAGGGCCGTCTGCTGTCTTCGTCTTACGCGCCCGGAGAAGTACATCCGCGACACGCACCGATGCTGCGCGAACTGCGGCGGCTTTTTGATGCGCATCAGCGGGACGGACAGATTGGCATGGACTACGTAACGCGCCTGTACTATGGGCGACTGTCGTAGCCTCCAACGGCGATGACATCACAAGCGGAGCAGAATTGTTTTGTGACCGCGCGGGAATGAATCGTTTCTGCAAGCCGATGAATCTTGGCAGAAGACTCTAGCGAGCCACTTCTTATGAAATCCGACGATGCTGCACTTGCAACTTCCACAAAATCTTTTCACATGACGCCCGACGAATTTCGCCGGAACGGGCATGCGGTGGTGGACTGGATCGCCGACTACTACACGCGGATCGAGTCGTTCCCGGTCTTATCGAAAGCTAAGCCTGGCGAGATACGGAGGTCGTTGCCCGCCTCCGCTCCCCTGGAAGGCGAGGAGTTTTCGGCGATGCTAGCCGATATCGACAAGTTAATTTTGCCGGGAATCACGCACTGGCAGTCGCCGAATTTCTATGCCTACTTCCCCTGCAATGCGTCAGGGCCGGCTATCTTGGGTGATCTCCTCTCGTCCGGGCTCGGCGTCCAAGGCATGCTCTGGGCGACCAGTCCGGCGTGCACCGAACTTGAGACACACGTGCTCGACTGGCTGGTACCGCTGCTCGGGCTTCCTGAGAAATTTCTTTCCACCAGCACCGGCGGCGGAGTGATTCAGGACACGGCTTCGAGTGCCTCGTTGTGTGCGCTACTCGCCGGGCGTGAGCGCGCCACCCGATACGCCAGCAACGCTACCGGGTGCACTGGGAAACTGGTCGCCTACTGCTCGACACAGACGCATTCGTCGGTGGAGAAGGCCGCGAAGATCTCCGGACTCGGCGCTGCAAATTTGCGAGTCATTGCGGTGGATGAGAGGTTCGCACTGCGTCCCGAGGAACTGGCGCGTCAGATTGCCGCCGACAAGGCCGCCGGCCTGCTTCCCTGCTTCGTATGCGCGACTGTCGGGACGACGTCGTCGAATGCGATCGATCCGGTGCCGGCGATTGCGGATATCTGTCGCGAACACGGAATCTGGTTGCATGTGGACGCCGCCATGTCAGGAACAGCGGCGCTCTGTCCGGAGTTTCGCTACATTCATGCCGGAGTCGAACACGCCGACAGCTACTGCTTCAATCCGCACAAATGGATGTTCACGAGTTTCGATTGCGATGTGTTTTACGTGGCCGACCGAAAAGCGCTCATTCAGACACTCAGCGTTTTACCGGAATACTTGCGGAACCAAGCGACGGAGTCGGGAGCGGTCATCGATTACCGGGACTGGCAGATTCCGCTGGGTCGTCGCTTCCGCGCGCTGAAGCTGTGGTTCGTGTTGCGGCATTACGGAGTTGAGGGACTGCAGCACCATATCCGCGAGCAAGTAGCCCTGGCGCAGGAGTTCGCCGAATGGGTACGCGACGATGAGCACTTCGAGATTGCTGCCCCGGCGCCGCTGAACCTCGTGTGCTTCCGGTTGAAGTCAGGAGACGCGGCGAACCAGGCGCTGCTGGAGCGGCTGAATCGTTCGGGGGAGTTGTACCTCACGCATACGAAATTGAATGACCGGTTCACGCTGCGATTGTGCGTTGGACAGACGAATACGCTGAGGCAACACGTGGAACGGGCTTGGAAACGAATCCGGGAAGAGGCTCGGGCTACGTAGTGTGTCTTGGGAAGAGCTCTAGGGCGATAGAATTGTGGAATCCCACGTTAGCGCATAGTACGCGCGAACGTGGGGCACCCGGCAATGCATTTATAGCTAGCCTTGCAGAATCAAAGGCCGCGGGCGAGGGCGCCCGCGCTACAAAGAAACGGCCCCACGCTTATTACTCGCGCAACGTGGGGCAAACTACCAAGTGGCGCTTCAGTTACTTCTTCAATTCCACCAAAATCAGTTCCATGTCTTTGTCCCCGGTATTTTCCGGCAAGTGCGTGCCGGCTGCGGTGTACATCGACTCGCCAGCCTTGACACTCATGTCTTGCGTCTTGCCGTCGGGAAGGGTGAAGTGCGCCTTGGAATCCGTCAGGAACACCGCAACCGACTTGGGATGGCTATGCATAACGGACTTATCGTGCGGGCCGTAGTGCACTCGGAGAATTCTGACGTCGTCGTTCTCGCTGACGACGGTGTAGTGCTTGGGGTCCGTCTTTACTGCGTCTTGCGCTGAGACGATGGGGGCGATACAAGCACACATCAAGACGCTACAAAGCGCAACCGGCACTCGCATTTTTTGCTCCTTCGAATTTCGTGAATTTGTTGTTGGGGAAGGCGACTCAACCTACTCCTGTGAGGGAAGGGTGTCAATGGAATGTTGAGGTTGAAATAGTTCTCGAATTGGGAGGGAGTTCACGGTCGCACGGACTACCCTGGGTGCGGGGGGATCCGAGGTGCCAATATTTTTCATGAGGACGCGCAACTTCCCGGGCGAAGCGGGGTTCCCGACTGGGTTCGACCCGCTGAGCGTGGTCCCATCCCCGCACTACTCACGATCTAGCCGGGAGACTCATCCATAAAGGAGCATCTCCATGCCCCGTCTGACCCTAGCCGCGCTCCTCGCGGTACTGTTTCTTCCAGGTTGCAACAACACATTGAATCCATTCTGTGGAAGCGCTCGCCCGGTGCCCATGATCGGGTCGCTCACGCCCAGCACGGTGGATTTCACACAGGTTGAGCAAGGAGTGGTTTTGACCGTGAAAGGCGCCAAGTTCGTGGCGGCCTCGCAAGTGGAGATCAACGGGAAGCCATTAGCAACGAGTGTGCTCAGCGATTCGCAGTTGAAAGTAACGCTGTCCACCGGCGTGATTTCGGGTTCGGGAGCGGTGAACGTCGTGGTGCACACGCCCAGCGGTGGCTCGGGCGACGTCGGATGTTCCAGCGGCGGCAATAGCAGCACTCTCGTCTTAACGGTGAATTGAGAGCGGCTGAATCCGCAAGGGGCGCCGGAGAGCGGTGGCATCAGCTTTCTTCGGCGTGTCTTGCGGATTTTTGTTTCGGAGGAAAGCCCATAACCGCAAAGAGCGCTAAGGCTGCGCGAAGTTCGCGAAGAAAGCATGTGGAGCAAGTGGACCTAATGGCTGAAGACTAACGACTTGCGACTGCTTCAATCGGCCGGCATGGTTGCGGCTTGGATCAGCGTGCGCGCGGCCTTGGCTTGCGTTGCGGCGTCGTTTTGCTGGAGCCACTTCCTCAGCGCCGGCACAGCGGCTCGCGTAGCAGTTTCTCCCGCCTTGATGAGAGCGGCGGTTTGCACGAAGGCATCGTACTCGAAGCCGCTTACATCGGGCTCCACCACGAGATCCGCAGCTTCTTTCCAGTGGCTGGCGCACATGTCCTGTGCGATGGCGAAGCATTGCCCGATGACGTCGAACAGATGGCGCGGGGCGGTTCCGTTCGACCAGCGTCCCTTCAAATGGACCGCGAGCACTCGCTTGGCACCCATTTCCACGAGCGGGCGGGTGGGAACGGCGTGTGCGAGCATTCCGTCCACCAGCCAGCGGCCACGGATATTCACGGGCAGAAACATCCCCGGATAGGCGCAACTGGCGCGCACCGGTTCGACCAGCGGGCCGGAATGAAATACCACGCCTTCGCCGGTGCTGAGGTCGGTTGCAGTCACGGCGAGGGGAATATGCAACTGCTCGAACGACTTCACTTTCAGGATGCTTTGGAGGAAACCGATCATGCGCTGGTTGGTCGCGAAGCCGTGGCGCGAGAGCGTCCAGCGCGCAAAGGTCTTGAAGCGCACGCGGCGCGCGATGACTTCCAGCTCGGCCGTCGAGACTCCGCTGCAATAGGCCGCGCCGATAAGCGCGCCCACGCTGGTTCCAGCGATGAAACTGATAGGAATGTTTTCTTCTTCGAGGACCTTGAGAACGCCGATGTGGGCGATGCCTCGCGCGAATCCGCCGCCCAGTGCGATTCCGATCCCTGGAGTGGCGGGCGCGGTTTCGGGACCAGCCGATAAACGCGAGAGTTCGCGCCCAAAGGCCTGAACCGACCGAATGATCCGTTTGACCGACTTCAAGCGAGCCCCACATCCCGGTTTCCCGGGCAGAAAAGCATCCTCAGCTAGTTAGTAAGATGCCATTTTCAGGGGGAGTGGTGCAGACCACTTTAGTGTTACCTTTTGTAACTCTTTTGTCTCAAAACCCGCGCCGGACGGGCTAAGTGGCAGAAGGCTCGCCTTTACGGGCAGTTAGCGGTTGCCTAAGCTGGAGGGTCTGGCCTTGCAGAATGAGAAGGCCTAGAGCCTTCGGGAGGCAGTCAGGGGACTTTTATTAGCTGGACGGTCGCCGACGCCTCGGCTGCCGCGTGTGCTGTCCCGTAAACCCTCCGCATGACGAACTGCTTTATTCCTGTTAACTTGTCAGCGCATGGTACGCGAGTTTTCGGCGGGCGGCGTGGTGCTCCGGCGCATGTCCGGCGAATGGCAGATCGCGGCCATTGAGCCTCAGAAAGAAGGGTCCGAACCCGCACCCGGCAAGCGTCGAGTGTCCCGAAAGGTCATCCTCGCCCTGCCCAAGGGGCTGGTGGACGCCGGCGAAAAGCCCGACCAGACAGCGATTCGCGAAGTTTTTGAAGAAACCGGTATCACCGCCAGCCTGATCACGAAACTTGCCGACATCCGCTACGTCTACGTGCGCTCCTGGGGGGACCGGGAACGGGTCTTCAAGATCGTAAGCTTTTACCTGCTGCGCTATGTTTCCGGGCGGATTGACGATGTCACGCCGGAAATGCGCGTCGAGGTGCGGCGAGCGCTGTGGCTGCCGCTCGAAGAAGCGCCCCGCAAGCTCGCCTACAACGGCGAGCGGCAGGTGGTGCGCAAGGCGCAGGAATATCTCAAATCTCATCCGGAGGACTGACCTCACAATGCCCACCACGCCACACGTCGAGAAACACTTCACGGCCGGTCTGTTCGTTCGCGATGTTGTCATCGGCATGGCCGATGGATTAACGGTGCCGTTTGCGCTGGCCGCGGGGCTTTCCGGAGCAGTGAGTTCCACCCGGCTCATCGTGATTGGCGGGCTCGCGGAGATCGCGGCCGGCTCAATCGCCATGGGCTTGGGCGGATATCTGGCCGCCAAGGGTGACGCCGAACATTACGAGCAGGAGAAGTTGCGCGAGGAGCGCGAGATCGTTGAGATTCCGGAAGCGGAGAAGGCCGAGGTCGAAGAGTTGTTCGAGCAGTACGGCTTGACGGAAGCTGAAGCCAAACCGGTGGTGGAGGCGCTGAGCCAGCGGCCGAAGTCGTGGGTGGATTTCATGATGCGTTTCGAGTTGGGACTTGAGGAGCCGGAGCCTAAGCGCGCAGTGACGAGCGCGGCGACGATTGCGCTGTCGTATGTGGCGGGCGGATTCATTCCGCTGTCGCCGTACATGATTCTTGGGAACGCATGGCACGGACTGCTGTGGTCGGCGGTGGTCACGCTGGCAGCGTTGGGAGTGTTCGGATACATGAAGGCGCGGTTTACGGGGACGGCGCCGCTTCGAGGCGCGTCACAGACAATGGTGATCGGTGGACTTGCGGCGGGAACCGCATTTGTGATTGCGAAAATCATTTCATAAGCCCCTAGTAAAACGATTTTGCTTGACATCTTCGGGCGCGGGCGTAGACTGGATTCAACTTAATAGGGCGCGTACCGATGCCATCCTCACCCCACATCTAATTCGGTACGCGCCTGTCGGATTTCTGGGTAGAAGCGGACCTCAGCGGCTAAAGCCGCTTTTCTTTTTGGGCCTCAGGGCCCGACTGAAGTCGGGCCCTTTCCTTTTTTACGATCCTTTTTTCGCAGATCCCCTTTTGCACATCCCTTCTTGTGCAGATTTTTGAGGTTGATTCCCTCTCGGGAAAACTGTCGAGCCCGCAGGAGTTTATTGGTAGGCGACGCTGCCTGGGCATCTCTCTTGGCATTCCTTTGGCCCGCCCGATCGTGCTAACTACAACAGTGCATTTCATGCGTCCTCTTATTTCCGTCATAGTCTGTCTGGAGCTGGCGCTGGGTTTCGTGGCGCCATTGGCTTCGGCGAAATCCAAAACCAATTTATCGGTAGATTCCGAATACGTTCTGGCGTTGGGTACGGCCAATGATTTTCTGCGGGCTTGGCAAACGCAGGACCGGGAAGCCGGGATTCTTCTGCTCACGGACCGGCTCAAGCAGCACACATCCGAAGATGCGCTGGAGAACTTTTTCTCTTGCCTGGGCGGCAAGTCGCACAGTTTTGAGATTGCACGCGGAAAGAAAGTGGCGCCGGGACGGTACCGATTTCCGGTTTCGCTCTTTCAGAAGCCGCAAAGTCCGGGGACCAGGTGGCTGCGGCCGCAGAGTTCCAGTTTAGTGGTCGTCAGGACTGGCGGCACCGAGTGGTCGATTGACAAGCTGCCTTGAAGGATCGTCGCTCCCTCCTCGGCCAACGCGTTTCCAGCCCCTTGAGAATCCCCACAAACGGGGCATCCCTTATCACAGTCCTTGGCGGGTCGAATCCTTTAGAATGATCCCCTTCGTGTCCACACATATTCTCCGAAAGCAACTCATGGTTGGCTCATAGAGTTGCATGGCATGCGCGGCGGGTGGCCGCGCGGGAGTCATAACTCATGAAACGCATTCATAAAGTCGCCATCCTCGGCGCCGGAACCATGGGCGCGCGGATTGCAGCGCACTTTGCCAATGCCGGCGTGCCTAGCTACTTGTTCGATATCGTGCCGCCGGATGCGGACGGGCCGGCACGCAACAAAATCGCCGCTGCCGGACTGGAGGGCGCCAGAAAATCGAAGCCGGCTGCCTTCTTCGAGCCATCGCTGGCGAAATTGATCACTGTAGGAAATTTCGAAGATGATCTGAAGAAGCTGGGCGAGGTGGACTGGATCATCGAGGCCGTGGTGGAGAATCTCGACATCAAGCGAGCCTTGCTCGAGAAGGTAAACTCCGCGCGCAAGCCCGGAACCATCATCACGACCAATACCAGCGGCCTGCCCGTGGGCAAAATCGCCGATGGTTTTCCGGAAGATTTCCGGCGCAGCTGGTTCGGAACGCACTTTTTCAATCCGCCGCGCTACATGCGACTACTGGAGTTGATCCCAACTCCCGATACTGATCGCTCTGTCCTCGAAGCCGTTGCCTGGTTCAGCGACGTTCGGCTCGGCAAGGGTGTGGTGTACGCGAAAGACACGCCCAATTTCATCGGGAATCGCATCGGGACGTTCTCCGTGCTGAACGTGATGCGCCTGATGCAGGAGATGGACATGACGATCGAGGACGTCGACTCGCTAACGGGCACTCCCGTGGGCTGGCCGAAGTCGGCGACTTTCCGCACGATCGATCTGGTCGGGCTGGATATTCTCGGGCACGTGGTCAGTAACATGACCAACAACGTGCGCGATGAGCGCAGTGAACTTCAACTTCCCGACTTCTACAAGCACATGCTCGAGCGGAAGATCCTGGGCGACAAGACGAAGGGCGGCTTTTACAAGAAGGCCAAAGGAGCGGACGGCAAGGAAGAGCGACTGGCGCTTGATTGGAAGACGCTCGAATATCATCCGCGTGGAAAGCCCAAGTTTGCCGCCCTCGACCTGGCGAAGAACGTCGAAGACACGGGCGCACGCGTACGAATGCTGCTCGGACTTGAAGGTGCGCCGCAAAAAAACGACAAAGCCGGTGCCTTCTTGTGGGCGGCGCTTACCGACCTGTGGACGTACGCAGCCAACCGCATTCCAGAAATTTCCGAAACGGTGGTCGAGATCGATCGCGCCATGAAGCTGGGCTTCAACTGGGAGATGGGGCCATTCGAACTATGGGATGCGGCGGGCGTGGAGACTACGGTCGTGCGCATGAAGAAAGAAGGCAAGCCGGTCGCGGCCAACGTGGAGAAGCTACTCGCATCAGGGAGCAAGAGCTGGTATGCGGACGACGCCAAAGCCGCTTCCGCCCGGAAGTACTGGGATCTGGCCGCTGGCCACTGGCAACCGGTCACTGTTCCCGAAGGCGTGTGGTCGGTAACAGTGGCGAAAAAATCCAATGGAGTAGTGAAGAAGAATTCCGGCGCTTCGCTGGTCGATCTGGGTGACGGCGTGGGTTGCATCGAGTTTCATTCGAAGATGAACTCGCTGGGCGCCGACATCATTCAGCTCATCACGCAGACTCTGAAGCCGGGCGGACCGGGCGATGCCTTCGACGCGTTCGTCATCACCAACGACGCCACGAATTTCTCGGTGGGCGCCAACCTCATGCTCCTGCTCATGGCTGTCCAGGAGGAGGAGTGGGACGACGTGGACATGGTGATCCGCCAGTTCCAGGGTATGACGCAGGCCATCAAGTTCTCGCCGAAGCCGGTCGTGGTGGGCGCGTTTGGCTTGACGCTGGGCGGCGGGACGGAGATCTCGTTGCATGCTCCGGCGCGCCAGCCGCACGCGGAGTTGTATACCGGGTTAGTAGAAGTCGGCGTGGGATTGATTCCCGGCGGCGGCGGTTGTAAGGAGATGCTGGTCCGTGCGCTGGCGAGCGCGAGCACGATCCGTCCGGATGGCCGAGGAGAGTCCGTGGAGTTGCTGGAAGCGATGAAGCGGGCTTTCGAGACGATTGCGATGGCGAAAGTGGCGACCTCAGCGCACGAAGCTCGGGGACTCGGATTTCTTTCGGAGTCCGACAACATCAGCATGAACCGAGAGCGTGTGCTCTCGGACGCGAAGGCCCGGGCGCTGGAGTTGGCGCGGGCGGGTTATGAAGCACCCGTAATGCGGATGGATTTGCCGGCGCCGGGGGAGAACATTTTGGCAACCTTGAAACTGGGCGTGTACCTGATGCGGGAGGGCGAGTACATCAGCGATCATGAGGTGAAAATCGGGAACAAGGTGGCCGAGGTGTTGTGCGGCGGAAATGTGACACCCGGGACTCCGGTGAGCGAGCAGTACATTCTTGATCTGGAGCGCGAAGCGTTTAAGTCATTGTGCGGTGAGAAGAAGACGCAGGAGAGAATTCAGTACACGTTGAAGACCGGGAAGACGTTGAGGAATTGAGTTGGGTCTGATGGTTGTTGTTTAGCCAGCGTCTCGAGTCGCCAAGGGCTTGCGGGCTTACGCCCGCTTCGCTGCGTGCCGCCCCTACGGGGCTCGCTTCATTTGCTCAGCCCACCCAGTGCTTACGCACTGGGCTATTCTATGCCGCCGCTTCGCGGCTCGGGTTGTGCAGACTGGCAGGCGCCGGCGATTGTACCCTTGCAAATTCTTCGTTCGCGTGGCAGAGGACGAGAAGAACATAAGAATAAGAAAGGGGCGACGTTTGGCGTCGCCCCTTTTATTCCTGACTTTCCTACCAATCTAAATTCAGCCCTCTCAGTTCTTCTGTGAACGCGGTTGGTGACTTCAGTGAGGACGGCTCGGGGCTGAGGTGTGGCCGCCGCCACCGCCTCCGCTGCTCATTCTTCCGCCGCCGCCGGTATTCATGTGGCCGCCGCCGGTGCTCGCGTGACTGCCAGCCGTGCTGCCGTGGCTCGCGCCCGTACTCGCGTGGCTGCCGCCGAAGGTCGGGGCCATCATGTCAGGAGTTCGCGATGGAGCGGGGTGTACGGTGGCCACGCCCGTGGTTTGCGCCTGGTGCGCGACTTTGCTCATGTTGCTGACCGCGCCACGAGGCACGCCGAGGCCAGCGCTGTCGCTGCGCACGACCAGGCGGCTTGTCGGGAATGAGGATGGCACGGGACGTCCGACCGCAACCGTGGCGGTGCCGCGTACGGGAGGAGCCGGCGGTTTAAAGCGAATCGGAGGATTCGTGACCGGAACTACTGTTGCCCATCCGCCACCGAAACCACCGGGCGCCCACATCCATCCGTAGCCAGGAACGAAATTCCACGCGCCATAGCGATAAGGCATCCATCCCCAGGGATAGGCGGAAACCCACGTGTAGCCGGCGCCGGGATAGAACATCCAGGATCCATCCATGAACGGATCCCAGCCCACACCTGCAAAATAAGGCTGCCACATCATGCCGTAGCCTGGGACGTTGGTGTAGTTGCCGTAGTAGTTGAGGTCGCTGACGCCGTAGCCGTAAGGATAATTGTGATACGAACCCTTGCTGGCGTATTCCTGCTGGTACTTAGCCTGCTGTTTGTCCCAAGCGTCGAAGGGCTCCTCCTCGATATTTTTCGCGATCGTGGACTTGTTGCCGTTGGTCAGATCGAAGATGGCGGAACGGTTCTTGCTGACTTCGACCGGTCCGGAAAGGCCGTCAAGCTTGAGGCTGCCGTTGAAGACCGCGACCACCGCGGTGGCTTCTTCGAGGTTCACGCGGAAGCGAACGGCTTCTTCGGGACGAACTTTCTCGTCCTTGAAGATGACGGTGAAGACGTTATCTTTCTGCTTCGCGGTGTAGTCGAAGTAAGCGAGGCCCTCGGTCAACGTGACCGTCGAAACTTTAGCTCCGGAGTCTTGCAGGCTCAGTGCGGTGAATTCAATTTTCGTGTTGGGCGTGATGCGGACGGTGCTGCCGTCTTCGAACTCGACTTCGGCGCGGCCTTCTGCCTTTGCAGCTAGCTTCATGCCCTCGACCAGCGGCATGTTCACGGTGGCCTTCTCGTAGCCCTGCCCTGTATTGCGATCGATTTGAACTGGGCCCTGAATATCGCTGAGACGCACGATGCGGGCGTGCGATTCCGCCATAGCGGCAGTCGCGGCTAACGCAAGGATCAACCCGACACTCAGAGCAAGCCACGTGCCCAAGCTTCGCTTCGACATAAATTGTCTCCTGGAGACCTTAAGCCTTACTTCATTAGATCATGCTCAGCTGGGTTTGAGTTGCTAGATTGTTGTAATTTCGGGGCACAGATCACACCATCCTGATGGAAAACATAACGTTTCGGATTCTGCGCTTTGCCGCAGGGTACCGCTTCTAGCTCTTTGCGCGAAGTGCAACCCGATCTGTTTCAACCGGATAGGATTTAAGAACCCGCGATGGGTGCGGCATTGGCGGTGCTGAGTAACCTTTGGGCGCGAGCGCGGGTTACGTTCAGGACGCTGTGGTCGGCGGCGATGCGTCGCAGAATCGGGACGATTGCCTGAAGTTCTCCGAGATTGTTCGACTTGGCCGATTCTTCCATGTGCTTCAGTTCGTCTTCCAGGGCCAGTTTCTGGTGGCGGTAGAAAAAGTCGAGCCGGCGTCCGAATTCAAGCGTGGTTGAGATGTTCTGGAAGACCGCGGTGATCTGCTGGACCGCCGGGATGGGCGAGTAATTGTAGGTCGCCTCCGTCTTGCGAGTTCCTTCTTCGTATTTCAAGACCTTCACGCCAGTGGAGGCAAGTTTCTTGTTCCCGGAATCGATCTGGCCTTCGAAGTATTTTACTTTGGCGGCGAGGTCGAAGATTTTCTTGCAGGTGTCCGCAGAGACGGTGAAGTCGTCGTGGAACGGGTCCCCCGGATCGGATTGTGGTGTGAGCTTTCCCGTGGACTCGTAAGTTGCATGCCGATCGGAAGAAACCGTAATGACGTAGTGATCGGGGATCGACTGCGGGAAGTCGAGCGAGAACGAGATGGTTGCTGGGGGACTCTGTTGGGCTAGCGACGCGGTGACCGCCAGGATCAGCGCTACCAGGGACAGACGGGAAAACACGTTCATAGGGTCTGCATGATTCTACGGCTTTCGCGATTCGGACGCATCCCGGTTTCGGATGGGATACAGAAACATCTTAAAACGCAGAGGACGCAGAGAAGAGAGCGTATTAGCGTCTGGTGGCCATCTGGCGCTGCAAAGTGGCTGATGTGTGGAGATGGCAGATTGCGATGGCCAGGGCGTCGGATGCGTCGGAGGGTTCAGGTGGTTCGGCGAGTTCGAGGAGACGCGTGACCATGAGTTGAACTTGCTGCTTCTCAGCGCGGCCGTAGCCAACGACGGCAGACTTGATGGACAGCGGTGCGTACTCGGCGACTTCGAGGCCAGCGGCGGCGGCGGCCAGCATGGCGACGCCTCGGACTTGTCCGAGTTTGAGCGCTGACTTCACATTCAACGCGTAGAACACGTCTTCGATGGCGACCTCATCGGGCTGGTGCTCGTGGATGAGTTCGTCGAGGCGGGTGTAGATGCGGCTAAGGCGCGCCGGCAGCGGTTCGCGGGGCGAGAGCTGGATGGCGCCGCAGGTGAGGCAGTGAAGACGTCCACCGGGCGCGAGTTCGACGACGCCGAACCCGGTGTACTCAGTACCGCAGTCGATGCCGAGGACGCGCATGTGGGAAGTGTACCGTGCCTGGCAGTGTGGAAATAGTCTTCAGAGGAGAACTGGGGAGTCGTTGAGACACCTCACCACAGAGACACAGAGAAAGTCTTCGGGGAGGCTGTTTTTCCGACTTTTGCTGTGGAGATCAACCAGCACTCCCCAAAGAGCGCGAGGAGATTGCGCAATCGTAGGGGCCGTCAGCAGCAACGCGGACGGCGTTCACGCTGCTGGCGAGATTCAGCCAAAAACTCGGCGTAGGCATCAGGTGATGTCGTGAGTTGCCGGCGCTCCAGGAAACGAGCGTAGGCCGACTCGTCGAAAATCTCCCGTAGAACGGCACCGAGGATTGTCCAAGCTCTGCGATTGCTGGAGCAAATTCTCGCCAGAAGATTTTTCATGCCCGCTCCTCCGTGGCGAAGCGCGTGGCGACGAATGGCGTCTCGCGCACTACGGGCTGCTTCCGTCCCGCAAGGATGCGAATCCAATCGGCGGCGGATTCGATCAGGATCATCGCGACCATGATGATCAGAATGGCGGTAACAGCGGCGTCCAGGCGATCGTTGAAGATGAGGTGGGCGGTGCCTGCAGCGGTGGGCGCGGCGGCGAGTTGACTGGCGTGCGACAGAAATCCAACGCGCGGATTGGGATCGAAGATTTTGTAGTACGACGCGGAGAACGTCACGGCGACGAGCCAGGCGAGTGGAGTCAGAGTGACTGCGGCGTAACGCGCGCGTCCCATCTTGATGATGATCGTCGTCGCCACGCACAGCGCCACCGTCGCCAATAGCTGGTTGGAAATCCCGAACAGGGGCCATAGCGAATTGATGCCGCCAAGCGGATCCTTAACGCCTTGCCACAAGAAATATCCCCAGGCCCCGACGATCAGTGCGCTGTTGATCAGGATGCTCGGGTACCAACTGGTGCGGCCCAGCGGTTTCCAGACATGGCCGAGCGCGTCCTGGATCATGAAGCGGCCCACGCGGGTGCCAGCGTCGAGGACGGTGAGGATGAAGAGCGCTTCAAACATGATGGCGAAGTGGTACCAAATCGCCATCAGCGCCTGGCCTCCGATGCTATGCGAGAAGATGTTTGCCATGCCGACGGCGAACGCTGGTGCGCCTCCGGTGCGGTTAAAGAGCGTCTGCTCGCCCACGGCTTGGGCGAGCGCATGCATGTCGGCGGCGCTGACTGGGAATCCCCAGCTCGAGATGGCCGCTGTGGCGGCTTCCGGCAGTTGGCCCACCACACCTGCTGGACTGTTAATAGCGAAATACGTTCCGGGTTGAAGAACACAGGCGGCGATCACGGCCATGATGGCGACCAGCGATTCGCAGGCCATCGCGCCATAGCCGACCATACGTGTTTCCGTCTCGCGCGCAATGAGCTTAGGGGTAGTGCCGCTGGCAATCAGGGAATGGAAGCCGCTGATGGCACCGCAGGCAATAGTCACGAACGCGAATGGAAAGAGGCTTCCCGCGAATACCGGGCCGGTGCCGTCGATGAAGCGCGTGAGGGCCGGCATGTGCAGCGTGGGACGAAGGGCCACAATGCCGAGCGCGAGCATGGCAATGGTGCCGAGTTTGACGAAGGTACTCAGGTAGTCGCGCGGCGCAAGCAATAGCCAGACGGGCATCGCCGACGCGGCGAATCCGTAGATGATGAGCAGGACCGCGAGCGTAGGCGCGGTCAAGGTGAAGTACTTGCCGACCGACGGAGTGTGCGATGCCCAACTGCCTCCCCAGATGGCGAGCAATACAAGCAGAAAACCCAAGACCGAAGTTTCGAGCACCTTGCCCGGTCGCATGCGGCGCAGATAGACGCCCATCAGCAACGCGATCGGGATTGTCATCGCGATAGTGAACGTCCCCCACGGACTGGCTTTGAGGGCGTTGACCACGATGAGCGCACATACGCCGAGCAAGATGACCACGATGCTAATGACGGCGACATAAGCGACGAAGCCGCCAAGGCGACCGATTTCGGATTTGGCCATTTCGGTGAGGGACTTGCCGTCGCGCCTAACGGAGAACAGCAGAATCACGAAGTCCTGCACGCAGCCGCCGAAGACGGCTCCCGCGAGGATCCACAGAGTTCCGGGAAGATAGCCGAATTGTGCGGCGAGAACCGGACCCACCAGGGGGCCCGGCCCGGCGATGGCGGCGAAGTGATGTCCGAAGACGACCCACTTGTTGGTGCGCACGAAATCGCGGCCGTTTTCCAAGCGTTCGGCGGGAGTGGCGCGCAGAGCGTCGAGTGAGAGAACGCGGGCTGCGATGAACTTGCTGTAGAAGCGGTAGCCGATGGCATAGCTGCATACTGCGGCGACCACCAGCCACATGGCGCTGATCTCTTCACCGCGATGCAGCGCGATGGTCGCAACCGAGAACGCTCCAGCGATTGCGACCGCCACCCACACAGCTACGCGCGCAGGCTTTGACATGGGGAAAATGGACTCCGATGTAAGGTAAGGCGGCCGGAAGACCGACTGAGTTCCGAGTATTGTGGCGAATCGCGACGGGGTTGTAAATGGTGAGAGTGATCCGCGGGAATCGGCTGACCCAACGACTCGCACCAGTCCAGACTGCGCCGGGCGTGGCTATCAAGGATGATGCTTCAGACATTGGCGACACTTATGATTGTGACCGGGCGCCCGGTCTGTTGAGCATGCGATGTGTCATTGACAGCAATTTAGAATAACGATTTTCTTCCCGCGCACATGTGTATCTATCTTTAGTGGTAGTCTTTAGGGTTCCGCCCTACGTTCGACGTTCTGCTGTTCGTCTCCGCTACCCTGCAAGAGTACGCGCCGTGGCGGGCGAGGGCCGGGCGCGAGATCTATTTCATCGTTAGGAGCAAGCAATGAAGATCGGCATGTTAACTGGCGGCGGCGATTGTCCGGGATTGAATGCGGTGATACGCGCCGTGGTGCGCAAGGGGACATTTCATTATCAGGATGAATTTGTCGGCTTCATGGAAGGCTGGCGGGGACTGCTCGAGAACAAGACCATGCCGCTCGACCTCGAGACTGTGGGAGGAATTCTGCCGCGTGGCGGAACGATTCTGCGCACCTCGCGCACCAATCCCGCCAAGCGCGATGACGGATTGCAGCGCTGCGCCGAGAATCTGAAAAAGAACGGCTGTGACGCACTGATCGCCATTGGCGGCGACGATACGCTTTCGGTTGCGCAAAAATTGTTTCAGAACGGCGTGAAGGTTGTGGGCGTACCCAAGACGATCGACAACGATCTGGCGGGCACGGATTTCACGTTCGGGTTCGACACCGCGGTGAACGTCGCCACGAGCGCCATCGACCGGGTGCACACCACCGCGGAGGCTCACAATCGCGTGATCGTGGTCGAAGTGATGGGCCGCGACTCGGGCTGGATCGCCGTGTACAGCGGCGTGGCTGGCGGGGCTGACGTGATTCTGATTCCCGAAGTTCCCTTCGACGTGGATAAGGTTGCGGAGTTGATTCGCCAGCGGCACGCGCGCGGGCGGTACTTCAGCATCGTGGTTGCGGCCGAGGGCGCGAAATTCGCGGCATCGAGCGAACCCGGGCTGGTGGTTCGGGATCTTGGCAAGGATGAGTTTGGACACGAGCGACTGGGCGGCATCGGCAATGCGCTGGCGCAAGAACTTGAAAAACGCACTGGCTTCGAGACGCGGTCCGTGGTGCTCGGTCACATTCAACGCGGCGGCTCGCCCAGTTCCTTCGACCGGGTACTGGCTACTCGTTACGGCCTGGGCGCTATCGACATGGTGCATCGCGGCGAATGGGGGAAAATGGCTGCATTGCGCGGAAACAAGATCGTTTCGGTTCCCTTGGCGGACGCCATTGCGAGCAACCGCAAAGTGGATGCCGATATGATTGAGGTCGCCAACGGCATTCTCGACAAGCTGATCAAGGAAAACGAACCGGCCATGAAAAGCTAGGCGGGTTCCTATTAATTGTTGTGCGCGGGCTGGAGTCTCGGCCCGCGTATTTTTTGGGCGATCGATTGACCGGGCTATCTCGTTGACCGGCTATCGGTTGGCGACTCCGTTGCAAAACACCATAGGCAGTGACCCACATCACAGGAGGGAGGAAAAGCACGTCCCATAATTACCGGTAGAGGCCCAGGATCCGCAAGAAGGAGGGCCATCATGAAAACTTTGCGCTGCGTTCTAGTTCTGCTCATGGCCGTGTCGATGACGTGGATGGCGGCGGCACAGAAGAATGACAAAGAGTCCGTTCCCAAGTACGACAAGTCCACGGAAGCCATGTTTAAGGGGACGGTTGATGACGTGAAGGACCGCGATTGCCCCGTCTCGGGCGGCAAGGGTTCGCACCTCATGCTGAAACAGGTGGATGGAAGCACGATTGAAGTGCATCTCGCGCTCACCAAGTTTGTAAACCAGTATGAGTTGGTGTTTCACAAAGGCGACGTCCTCGAAGTCACCGGCGTGAAAGTGAAGTTTGAAGGCGTAGATACGATCTTTGCGCGCAAAATCAAGCGCGGCGAAGACGAGTTTCTGTTTCGTGACGGCGACGGCAAGCCGCTGTGGTAAGGCGATTCTGAGCGCTATCGAAGATCCCGAATCCTGCCGAGGGCAGGAACACACGGGCGGCCAGTGAGCGGAAAGATCCTGAGGAAGGATTTTTTACTGCCAGGCCGCCCCTTTTCTTTTCTGACTGGCTTCTGTGGTCGGAAACTTCCTGTCTGATGCGGCCGAGCCATTCGTAAGTGCTGTCGGACGGGAGCGTCCGACCCACACTTCACATCTCCTGAACAATTTGTGCAGGCTATGATGTCGGGGCATGCCTACGCTGGCCCCCTTCGAGACGCGCCCCTGGCTGAATAGTCGACGACTGCGCGCGCAAGGACTTGTACTCGCGCTGTGCCTGTGGGGAACCTGCGCGTGGATCATGACTGCTCCCGGTGTCGTTGGGCGCAATGGGTTGCTCAAAGGCACGGACTTCTTGCACTTTTACACCCTCGGATCGCTCGCGTTGGAGCATCGGGGAGCAGATCTGTACGACACGACCGCGCAGTCGAAACTTGCGGCGCAGCGAGTGCCCGAAGCGGGGACGCTCTTCTTCGTCGCGCTGTATGGTCCTCAGGCATCGTTGGTATTTGCGCCTTTCGCTGCGCTTCCCTACGGAACAGCACTAGCGTTGTGGCTGACCGTGAGTGTTTTGCTCTACGGACTATGCTGTTACGCGATCTGGAGAGCATGTTCAAACCTGCAGCGCGAAGGTTGGCTGGTATTGCTTTTGGTGCTGGCCTATCCGGCATTCTTTCATTTGATTGTGTGGGGGCAGACCTCCGCGCTGGCACTAGCGTCCTTTACTGCCGCTTACCTCGCTTTACGGGCCGAGAGAAACTTCCTGGCGGGACTGGCCATCGGGTGCCTGATGATCAAGCCACAACTGGGCTTGGCAGCGGCCTTCTTATTCGTCGCCGCACAAGAGTGGCGAGTGGTCGCGGGCGCGATCGTCAGTTCGCTAGCAAACTTGTTGGCGGGATGGGCTTACTACGGCACGCCCGTGATGCAAACCTACTTTGCGCAGCTGTGGCACTCGCCCGGACTCATGCCGCAACTGGAACCGCGGCTCTACCAGACACATTCGCTCCGCGCGTTGTGGGCACTGTTGTTGGCTTGGCCCTCGGTCGCATTCTGGATGTACGTGGCCAGTGCAGTGGCTGTCTTGTACGTAACCTATCTGTGTTGGAAGAGCGGGGTGTCACTGAACTTGAGATTTTCGGCGCTGCTGCTGGCGACGGTACTCGTATCGCCGCACTTGACCGTGTATGACCTTGTGATCCTGGCACCCGCATTTCTTCTGCTGGCGGATTGGGCGGAGGAGAGATGGTCAAGCGTGCCCTGGCTTGGGTGGCTTCTCTTTCTCACTTATCTGTTGCCACTGGCGGGCCCAGCGGCGCGTTGGACGCATCTGCAGTTGTCGGTGCTCGCGACGGCTGCGCTGCTATGGGCGATTTACCGGAACGCGTCGAGCGAGACTGCGCCCCCTGCGCTCTAGGTCTGAGTTATTTCTGTTGGATGTCGGGGCGGGGGGCGAGCAGAAATTGGAGCGCGCCCGGAAAACGGGCAGCCCAGGCAGATTCGCTGTGCGTGCCTCCGTCGGCCACCTCCACTCTTAATCGGCGATCATCCAGCCCGCTACGGCGCAGAATACGTTCCAGTTCGCGTACGTTGTCAACCGTTTGGCGGTCTTTCTCCTCGCGCCCGACTTCACGCGTGCCGATGGCCAGGAATATCCTGTGCGGCCAGACCCGTGGATGCCGCGCCTCGCGCAATACCTGCCGGTTTGAAACCCACAGTGACGGGCTCTCAATCAACACGCCGCCGAAGACGCCAGGCGTCGTCATGGCCACATATAACGTGATCAATCCCCCGAGAGACGATCCACCCAAAAATGTGTTCTCCGGTCCTTTTGCGGTGCGATAGTGCTGGCCCACGAACGGCATGATTTCTTTCGTAAGGAACCCGGAATATTTCGCGCCCTGCGGGCGCAGGACGACCGGATTCAAGGAGCGATAGGGCAGATACTCTTTCAGGCGCTCGACCGCGGCATTGTCAATCCCAACGAAGACTGCGGGCGGGATTTCCCCGGCTCGAATCAGACGGTCGGCCGTGTCATCCACTTGCCACTCCACTCCCGTGAACGAAGTTGCCGGGTCGAAGAGGTTCTGGCCGTCGTTCAAATAGAACACCGGATAACGCTGCGCGGAATTTTCCGGAAGGTCATAGCCCGGGGGGAGCCAGACGCGAAGATTGCGGCGATTGCGAAAAATGTGGCTGGTGAACTCATGAATGCGCAGACCTCCGATCACATTTGGATTCGGTGGGGTGGCAATCGGAGACGCGGACACTGGTTGAGATGAGATTTCCATTAAGTTGTGTGAAAGTCAGCGCGCTCAAGCCTTACGCACGCGATTCAAGGAGTGCACAAACAATATAGAAGACAATACCGCAATCGTGAGGATAGCCGCCAGCGACGTCAGGCAGAGAATGCACCATACCCCAAGAATGAATTTCTCGACGTAGGTGAGGTACAGCGCGAATGCGAGGCCGCCCACCGAAGCTGCTAGCAAGATGCCGGGCGTTTCCGCCTTCTCTCGATAAAACGTCGCGAAAGCAAGCAGTGCAACGTAACCCAGGATCCCAATGAGTGCGACCGGAACTCCGGCTATGGTGGAGTATTCGCTGCGGTTCACGATGTCGCAGTTGAAGGACTGACCGAAATCGCAGTACGACGTCTTGGACTTGCGAAAATGATGATCGAGCGATACAGATGACACCGCAATGCCCAGCCCGGCCACAATAGCGATAATCAAAAGCAAGCGCCGGGCAGTGGAGTTCATTGCAGCGGGCATCCTGTGCGAAGGCTCAGGTCTTCCAACGGCATCGCGCCTTCCACGCGCTCGCCCATGGGCGGAAATTGCCAAGTGGGGAAATGCTTGATCCCGGCGTCAGAACATACCTGCTGGATTTTTGAAGTGTCTCCTTGAATGCCGCACTCGATGTAGGGCACGTACTCGAAAGAGGCGCTGAACAGGGCCTTCTGTTCGGCACAGTGCGGACACCAGTAAGCACCATACATCTTCACATCGTGCTGTTTCAGGCAGCGGGCAAAGTTGTCATGCTCGTGTACGCGCCGGTGATATCCGACGTAGTACGTTGCACCCAAGGCCACGGCGATCACGACCCCGATAATTACCTTGCGCAGGAAGCCCGGGTCCTTCGCGGGCGGCTCTTCCACTTGCTTTCGTTCTTTACGTTGCTGAGACATGAAATTTTTATACCACGACGCGCAGAGCCGACTGCAGCACGTCGAGTTTCTCGAGGTGCAAAGTTAGAGCCTCCCCGTCAACCATAACATCCACCGGGCCGCTGAGTTCATAGTCAATGCGACGGGCCGCGCGCCGTTCGGCAAGTGGATGGTTGATATGAGTACCGTCATAGAGCGTGGAGAGGTTGCGGATAAGGCCGACGCGACCGATTGGCCCCCAGCGCACATATTCCACCAGGCCGTCGTCCACTTGCGCGTTGGGAGCAATCATCATCGTGCCGCCCGTGAACTTACTGTTGTTGAAAGTCAGGAAGAGACAAGGGCGGGTATCGGGATTCCCTTCCCCTTCAACCCGCAGCGGGAAAGGCCGGCGGCGGAGTTGTGCAAGGCGTAAAAAGATGGAGAGGAAGTATCCCGGCTCACCCCATCCGGCAAACGTGCGCGAGCGCGTTGCGTTTACATCGGCGGCGAAACCAACGCTCAGCAAGTTGATGAAGTAGATTGTGCCGCCTTTGTGCTGCATGCGCATCACATCGCAAGCGTGCGTGCGCTGGGCGAGCAGCGCCTGCATAGCCCCTTCCACCCCTTCTTTCGTGAAGTCGCGCAAGAAAGAGTTTCCTGTGCCGAGCGGGAGAAATCCTAGAATCGGCGGTTCCCCACCCTGCGCTTCGGGAAAAAGTCCGTTGACGATTTCGTAGGAAGTTCCATCGCCGCCGACCCCGATAAAACGGCGGTAGCCACGAGCGAAGTGATCGCGCGCGATACGGGTCGCATCTCCGGAGCGAGAGGTTTCGACGACCTCGAGTTTGAGCCCTCCGGAGCGAAGACGTTCCAAAGCCTTGCCAAGCAATTTGCGGGAGCGCCCGCCGCCGGCCGCAGGGTTCACCACGACTACATATGCATCACTCACAGGGAGACTACCGCAGAACGCTCGGTGGATTTACCAATCTCTTCCGCAAGAACGTTGCGCTTGATTTTCAGAGAGGCGGTACGCGGGAAATCTTTTTCCCAGAGGAGGTAGCCGCCAATGCGCTTGAAGTCGGGAAGGCGGCGGTTGCGGGACTTCAGATCATCCAGCAATGCCGTATCGATTTGCTGATTCTGCTCCAGGCGCAGCACGAGAATCAGAGATTCCTTTCCCAGTTCCTTCGCGGGCCACAGATAGTTCGCCGCAAAGACACAGTATTCCTTCGCTGTAAGCCCTTCGAACACGTTCTCGATGTCTTCGGGATAAATATTCTTGCCGCCCTCGGTCACGATCATATTTTTCTTGCGGCCGAACAATTGCAGGTGCCCAGTGAAATCGAATCGGCCCAGATCGCCTGTCAGCAGCCAGCCATCGACGATGGTCCCAGCCGTAAGTTCAGGGTCGTCGAGATAATGCGACATCACAGTCTTGCTGTGCACAGCAACTTGGCCAATCCCTTCCGAATCCGGATTAAGGACGCGCAACTCGACTCCCGGCAACGGGCGGCCGACCGTGTCAGAGCGAAATGGTTTAAAGTCATTCAGCGTAAGAGCGGTGCCGGCCTCGGTGAGTCCGTAGCCATTGGATACGGGGATCCCGAGGTCGTAGAAGAACTGGAGCGTGGAAGGCTCCATGAATGCGCCACCTGTGAAGAGCGCGAGCAATTGACCGCCGAAGGCTTTGTGGACTTGTCCAAGAAGGCGGCGGCTGAGCTTCACGTTGGGATGGCGTCGCGTTAGCAACCGGTTCAGCGCAATCATGCGGTCGAGCATAAAGCGCTTGCTGCGTGGCAGTTCGTCGAACTTGGCTCTGAGTCCGCGTTCCAGATTTTTCAGAACCATCGGCACCAGGCTCATGTAGCTGATGCGGTAGCGAACGAAAGCATCGCGCACATATTCGGGCCGCAGTGTTCGGAGATGAACCACGCACGCACCGCATACGAACGGACCGATGAAGCCCACCATGAAGTCGATCGCGTGATTGGTAGGCAGGATGCTCAAGTAGCGCACTCCCGGCCAGAAGGGATACCAGGCCGTGAGCGAAGTGCACTGCTCCAAATAATTTTCGTGCGTGAGCACGCAGCCCTTTGGGCGTCCGCCGGTTCCCGAGGAGTAGACGATGCAGGCAACGTCCTCGCGCTGGCGATCGATAAAGATTGGCTCACCTTTGCGGTGAAAATCCTCCCAGCGATAGGCGCCGCCCAGATCGACGCGCAGCGGAGACTCCGTGACCAGCACCGTCTTCACGGTGTGTTTCTTGAAGTCGGGCGACTGCATGATCGCGCGCCACAGGTAGTACTCAACGATCAGGAATTTCGCCTTGCTATGAGCGAGCAATTGCAGTTGTTCTGCCGCGGTCAACTTGAAGTCGAGCGGAACCAGCACGCCACCGCAAAAGAAGATGGCATACGCCGAGACCAGCCACTTGGATTGGTTGGTCATGATGATGGCGGCGCGATCGCCCTCGCGAAAATCGGCATCCTGCAGGGCGCGCGTTAGCGGCCGAGCAAGTTCCTTGAAGTCCGAGTAAGTAAGGCGAGTCTTCTCCCTGTCGCGGTCGGCTTCGATCAGACACGTCTCGTTAGGCCAGTGCTCGAGCGCGTCGCGCAGTGCTGCCCCTAACGACGGATATTGGCGCAAATCCAGCATGAAATGACTATTTCACCACGGAGACACAAAGGTACGAAGAAGAGCTGTTAACCAAATCATTACCTGATGCAGTGATTTTACAGGCGCGCGTGAATGCGCCCGGCCAGCGTACGAAAGTCCGTTACTCCTTGCAGTTCGTAGTCGGGCAGTTCCACGTGGAAATGATTTTCGAGCCGCGTCAGTAAGTCGAGAGCTTGCAAGCTGTCGATGTTAAGCGTCTTGAAAAAGTCCTCGTCGGGCCGCAGCTTGTCGCGCGAGACTTTAAAATGCCTAGCGGCCAGATCCATAATCTCGTCCAGCGTTTTGTCTTCATTCGGCATAGTTCATTTCTTTCGATGCAACTTTCAACGGTCCGATTCAGGGCAGGTACGGCTGCAGGTCGGTGCTTTCTACAAATTTGCGCAACCCCGCCTCCACTGCGGGCTCGGCAAACAACTGGCAGAACAGATCAATCTCCAGCTTCAGTTCGTGATGCGGAATCGGCTTGATGAATTTCTTGGCGGTGATCGCGGTACGGCGATCGAACTTTCCAAGTTGCACAGCCGTGGCTCGGGCGGCGCGTAACGCTTCACCCTCCGCCACCAACTGGCTGACGAGTCCAACTGCGTGCGCGCGGGTCGCATTCAGGCTGCGTCCGGTAAGCAGTAGATCGCGAACGACAGCGTTGCCCAGATCGCGCTTCAGGCGGGGAATTCCCCCAAAGCCGGGGATCAACCCAAGCCGAAGTTCCGGAAAAGCAAAGCGTGCCATCTTGTCGGCGATGATGAGATCGCAGACCAGCGCTAGCTCAAACCCACCACCGAAAGTCACGCCGTGAATGGCGGCAATCGTGGTCAGGGGCGCGGCGTCGATGGTATTCAGCGCGCGGTGAATGCGCTCAAGGAATTCCCGCACTCCAACCACGGCTTGCCCTTTCTGCATCTCCTGCGAGCGCTGATAGAGTTCGCGCAAGTCAGCGCCCGCGCAGAATCCGGACGGCATCGCACTATGAATGATGAGGGCGTGGCACTTCCGGGAAAGGTCGTCCAGAGATTCAGTGAACTGCTCAAGCTCCTTGAGCGAGATCGATCCGATTTCGTTGCACGGGCCGCGATGGAGCGCGAGTTCGATCACGCCGCCCGCGACCTCCCACGAAATGGCTTCCCCTTGAAATCGATCAGTCATGATTGTTCAACTCTGATCCCACTCTAGACCGCAACTTTCACTCGGTACATGTCGTCTATCTGGTCGCGCATCTGACGCGCGATCGCGTCACGCTTCAGCTTTCCGTTGGCCGTCAGCAATCCGTTCTCGATGGTGAACGCCTCTGGACGAACATGGAATGCGCGAACCTGCTTGTAGTGCGGGAACTGCAAATTCACCGCATCGATCCCGGCCTGCGCCTGCTCCGCGGTCACCGTCCCGGTGATGATGGCAGAGAGATACCCCTTGCCGTTGCCGACGAGCACGACCTGCGCCGTTCCGGGTAAGTGCTGCAGGAGTTTCTCTTCGATCGGTTCGGGGGCGATGTTGTGCCCAGAACCAAGAATGATGAGATTCTTGATGCGACCTACAATGCGCCAGTTCCCTTTCGCATCCACTTCACCCTGATCTCCGGTGTGAAACCAGCCATCGCGCAAGGCCTTGGTGGTGTCCTCCGGGCGATTCCAGTATCCCGGGAAAATATTTGGACCCCGCACGATGACTTCTTCGCCCTCGCCCAGCTTCATCTCGATACCGGGGATCGCGGGCCCAACGCGACCTGCTTCGTAATCCTGGGGATCGTCGAGCGTGCAGATCGCGGTGGTCTCGGTAAGTCCGTAACTCTGCAAGACCGGGATGCCGAGCATCATGAAGAAAAGCTGCGTCTCGACAGCCAGAGGCGCCGACCCGCAGATCAAGGCGCGCAGGTTGCGGCCGATCATCTTCTTGCGGATTGTCGGAAAAATTGCCGAGTTAGCCAGAGACAGCCAGAACCAATCGAGCGATTTTGATTTCTGCTCATGCTTGCGCATCCAGGCCGACTTCGCCCGGCTGTATATCGCTTGTACGAATCCACCCGCCTGCCAGAGTTGTTCGTCGACCGCGCGGCGCATGCGTTCAAGCAAAGCGGGCACATTCAAGAAATAGTCGGGTGCGAGCGTGCGCATATCTTGCGCGATCTTGCCAAGATCGGTGTTGATGGTGAGCACACTGCTGCGTGTCAACGAGGTGAGCAGCAGCATCCAGGAACCGGCAAAGACAAAGGGCAGGTAATGAAACACGCGATCTTCATGAGTCGAACCACCCATCAAGCGATCTAGGCGCCCGTTAATGCATTGCAGCATGTGGGCAATGTTGCCGGCATTCAGCACAACCCCCTTTGCTTCACCCGAAGTGCCAGAGGTGTAGATGATGGTGACTGGATCGGCGTCTGCCTGGCTTGTCTGGCGATTCGCCGTCGGCGGAGAAGAGAAAATCTCGTCGAATACAAACTGCGGAGGCGCTGCGGGCCATTCACGCACGAGGCCGTCGCGCAAGGATGCATCGCCGCAGCATACGAGGGCGGGCGAGCAGTCCTTCATCATGGCCGCCAGTTCCGCGGGCGCCTGTCGCGCATACAACGGGACGACGATCAGTCCTTCGGCCATGATGGCAAGATCCATCGCTACCCATCGCATCCCATTATTCGCGTAAAGCGCGCAGCGATCGCCTTTTTTCAAACCACGCGCAGCAAGAAACTCCCTGCCTCTCGCAACTTCCTCCAGCAGTTCCCTTCCCGACATCGGCGTGACGCGGCCGTCGCGAATTTCCTGCAGAACAGGTGAGTCTCCGGACTTTTGCAGGCTCGCGAAGATGTCTTCGAGAAAACTCATTCGTTACTTTCTAAATGCTGGGAAAGCCTGATGCTAGCTGGCAACCGCCGGCTTACGGCTCTCGGCCGAGGTGTCAAACCGCTCCACTAATTCCTGCAAACCGCGATGCATCGGGGGCAGATAGTCCTCCCAACTCCACGTGCCGGTTCGGGTCGGAAAATCGGGATAGCGACGCTGCACTTCTTCTTCAAAATGAACACCCATGCGCGCCATGACTTTCAAATTCTTGACGACGGTCTTGCCAATGCCTGTCGCCACCGATTCGCCGTCGGCATAAAGATGCTCGAGCGCGGCCAGCAAACGCGGCTCCAAGTCAGGATCATCGACATTCATTAACAGATCCTGGTGCCCGCGTTCGCGCATGAGGTTGCGGATGCGTTCATCCATGGTGATGCCGCAAGAAGGCAAGAGTCCCGGCATGGAAGTCACGATGCCGTGATAGCGCGACGATGCCATCATGTGGCAGGCGCGCAGGATGCTGACTACCTGGTACATGTCGTAGTCGTCGGAGCTGAGCACAGGGACACCGCCCAGTTTTTCTGCGATTTTGCCTGCGGGACGCGCATCGAGACGTTCCGTGGCCACCATCACGACGAAGACGTTGTGCCTCTGGCGAAAAGCCGCCACGGCCTTGGCGATCGCGCTGAGATAGTTCTCGTACTTTTTTTCGGCCTCGGGCCCGGAATTGTGAAAGTAGACCGACCGGTAATGGCTGTCTTTGTAAGCCCCGGCCACCTTGTTTGCGGCTAATTTACCTACGGATGCTTTCACTGGCCACTCGAACGGATTGATGGGGCAGACGACCAGCACGCGAGCACTTCCATCCCAACCAGCGTCGCGCAGCACACGCTGTCCATACTCGGCAGGGAGCGGCTGAAAAGTCCAGGCAGTGTCGGTTCCCAGTTCAGTGGGTACGCCAAGTTCCCGCAGCAGGGTGCGCGATTCATCGTTGCGAGTAATGATCAGAGAATCCCTGCAATAGCGCGCGCACATCCGGGCGACCAGTGGGTCCATGTGGCCGGCTTCCGCGCCGTAGCCGACAGAGAGCTTGTTCTGTACGGCGGCGATGCCAAGTGATCCGATCATCATGGTGGTCAGCGCGTTGGCGAACTTGCTCTTGAACATCGACCCTTCGCAGGCAACGACTCCGTGATGTTTCGGCACTTCGCTCGAAAGAAACGGCGGAAAAATTTGCGGCAGAAGTACCTGGCGCGAGTCCTTGAAATAGCCTTCAGACCGAGCGAAGGTTTGCGTCATCACGCTGAAATCGACGTTGTCGGCACCCAGGATGTGTCGCAACTGGCGTAGCATCTCCTCGACGCGCACGTCAGATCCCATGTTGCGAGTGCCGTTATATCCGGCGAAGAGGACCTTCAGTTTCTCGCCGGGCTTCCAGGTCGTGCCGCCGCCCATCATCCAAGAGGCGCGCTTAGCCTCGATGATCGCGCTCACCCACCCTTCCAGGACCAGGTCCATCATGCGGCCGATCCTCCGGCGCTGGCAGCAGGCCAAGGCTTGTAGTCGTAAGTGAAATTTGAGTCGCGGCTGAACTTCAGCAGTCCCAGGCTGTATTGAGAGAACGGCACCGGTTTGCGACCGAGTTCCGAGGTGACTCGCGTGTTATCGAACACCGTGTTCCACACCAGGTAAGGCATGAACACTTTCATCAACGCCGCGCCGTGGGCCAGCGATCCGCTGCGATTCGCCAGACTGTTGACTACGCTCGCGAAAGGCTTTTCAAAGACCGGCAAGAAGACTGGCCCGCGCTTTTGCTGCGCGGCCGCCAGCGCAGTCGTGACCTCGCGGAAGGTCTGCGAATCACGGCCGGACGAAAGATGGTAGGTGTCGTATTTCGGCTCCGCTTTCTGGTGAAGGCTCGCGATCGCATCAGCCACGAAATCAACATTCACGATGTCGATCTTGTCGTTGGGCCGGAACGGCAGCGCCTTCAGGCTGGCAAGAAATACAAAGGCTCGCACCATATCGAACTGCGTCGTTTCCGGAAAGCGGCTGTCGCCCAGCACGATGCTGGGGCGGAAGATGGTGATGGGCACGTCGGGTAGCAGTTCGCGAACCATGTGTTCACAGAATTTCTTGGTGCGGGCGTAGGGATCGTAGTCCGATCGATTCCAGTCAATGGAACGGTCTTCGGTCACCACCTCGTTGGTACGCTTCCCCGCTACAGCCACCGTGCTTACGTTACTGAAGCGCCGCAGCCCGTGATAGTAGTGCGATCGGCGGGCGAGTTGAAGGACTTCAAGCGTCCCTCGCAAATTTACATTCAGGCAACTCTTCTCCGATTTGCGGTTGAGTGAGGCTGCGCAGTGGATCACAGAATCGGTAGTGTGAATCAGCCGATCGTAATCGTCGCGGTTCAGGCCGAATTGCGGCGACGTGAGGTCTCCTGGGAAAATCCGGATGCGCGTCTGCAGATGCTCATAGAAGCGAGGGAAGTCCATGTGCAACTGCATCCCGTTCCACAGGCGGAGCGCAGCTTCCTGCGAATCTTTTCCGCGCACCAGGACGTTCAATGACGCGCCGTGCGAGTCCAGCAGGTTGGCCGCGACATGTGCGCCGATGTAGCCCGTTGATCCGGTCAGGAATATCGCCACGTTGCCCCGTTTGTTCCAGTTTTTACAGTTTCAGCCTGCGCTGTTTCCTGATCATTTACAGGAATGAGAGGGCGCGGCGGGCGCACGGCCAGCGGGCGGCCTTCGATGAGTGGATAAGTCCAACGCCGCAGTGCGGGAATGTGGATGTCGATCCAGTACGTCCACCAGTCGAGAGAACGGGTGTCGTAGCCGAAGTCTGCGCGTTCTTCGGGCACCAGCGCGAGAGAAAGCTTCTCGACGTTGTCAGCGACGAAGTCGTGCTCGTTATGCAGAATGAAAGGCTCGAACAGCTGCACCAGCTTTCCGACTTTCTCGAGATTGCGTTCCGCCCGCGCCAGGGGTGTCTTCTTCAGGGGCAGTGGAGCCATCACGCGCTGAATTGATTTAACGATCGCCATCTGCGCAGGAGCGGACAAGCGGTTGTAGCGCGTCTTGGAAACCGGGATCGCATCCATCCGCAGGCGCAGCCAGGATTCCAGACCCTCCTGCGCGCGGTAGTGTTTGCGATGAGCGAGCGAAGTCAGTTCGATGGAGCGGCCCATGTCGCAAGGATTAGTGACCGAGGTCGCGAGCTGATAGACCGCATCATGTCTGCGCTCGATAACGGCCGCGGATATCAGCGTCATGCCTTGGCACACCGAATCTACGGGAATGATGTCTAAGCGCTTGCGCTCGTTCGAAGGCAACTGCCGGAAGTTCGTCCCCAGCAAATAGGAGAGTGACGCTGAAGTATTGATGCCTTCGTTCCAGCCCACGAACGGCTTGGCGACCGAAGTCTCGACTATGGCGGGTCGAATTATGGCGACAGGGAGTCCGGCCGAGCGGTTGCCTATCAACGACTCTGCAAGACTCTTCGTCAGGGTGTAGGTATTCGGCCATCCTAGTTCGGCAGCGCGCCGAGCCCCGGCTTCGGTCAGATAATTGCGTAGCCAGCGGATGCGCCCTTTGCGAACCTGGTTTTCCAGAGCAGCGCCACGAAGATCTTTGGCGGCATGCTCCTTGCCAACGGCTTGCTCGGTCAGTTCGCGAGTGACTTCTTCACCCTCGGCTTTTTCCGTCGCCTGGTTGATCAACTCATGCAGGTTGCGCCATTCCTGTTCGGCGTCGAAACCAGCAACGGCGGCGGGCGTGTAGTTGGGCCGAAACTTCTCGCTTACGCGCCCATCTCGCGCGCCGGCAACGTAGCAGGTGGAAAGGTGGACCAGACCACAATGATTCGAGTTCCGCACGAAGTCCAGAACGTGCACAGCCGCGTCGACGTTCGTGGCCAGAGCGTCTCGCAGATCAGGGTTAAAGTCGGTCAGCCCGGAGCTATTGATAATGACGTCGAGGTTCGTCTGGAGACGCCGCGCGATGTCGGGGTCGATGCCAAGACCTTCCTGCGTCACGTCGCCCTCCACCACTTCGACCTTTTCTTGAAGGAAGGCGGACAACCCGAGGCCATAGCGATCGAAGAGCGGATCGAAGACTGGCGATTCCTCGACCACACGTTCGAAGCGCTTGGTAGCTGGATTCGATTTCTGACGCCGGATGAGGAGGTAGATGCGACCGATCTCGGGCAGGTCGAGCAGCGTATTGATCAGCCAGACTTTGCCGATGAAGCCGGTGAAACCTACCAGCATGACGTGTTTTCCGGCAAGGGCACGACGCACCGAGAATGGCGCAGTATTCCGATGATTGTCGAAGTAAACGACCGGGCGCTCCGCGCCGGAAGACGACTGCTCCGACGAAACAATCGCGCCGCGCAGTGCAGACGCATCTGCCAGGTTCAACTCGCGCACAAGCCGGTCGGGCGTGCGTTCGCCATCGGGCCCCGCCCCCGTGATACGCGCAAACAGTCCCCTCGGGCGGATGACGGGCGATAGAAGACGTCCGGTAGCGACCCTCTCGCGGAAGTCCAGGCGATTCACGAGCAACCACTTCACTCCCAAAAAGTGAGCAAGGGGCCGCATCACGTGGTCCAGTCCTTGGCTCACAAGAACAATCTCGGCGCCTTGCGCCTGCATAGTCATCAGGCGAGCCAGGCCATCGGGCTTCAGGTGAGGCTTGAGTTTGTAATGGAAGTATTCGTCGCCCAGAAGATCGAGGCGATCGCGGCTGACTCCGCGCAAAACGCTGTGGACCACCCGCGTCGCAAAAACTCGATGTGCGGCGTACAGAAAAGGACGGAGCGCCGCCATCAGGAAGACCAGCCCGCGGCGAGCCATACGTGCCGCAAAGGTCTGGGCATTCCAGGTAAAGAAGGCTACCGGCTGTACCGTGGTGAGATCGAGAAGACTGCCCTCGACCCGCCAATAGACAGGGGCGGACGGACCGGTGTTCCCGGAATTTGGTTTCAACGGCTCCAAGAGTTGCAGTAAAGCCTTTAATTTAAGAGTACGGAGGCCCTGAAGCAGCCCCGCCCATTATGCCAAGTCTATTATTGTAAACAATCTCGCCACAAGGACGAAGAGCCTTGACAGTACCGGACCTTTTCGCTTGAAGACCCTTTGTTTCCACGGGGGATTGAGCGTTGCGGCGACGGGAGTTCCATAGGTCGCCCGAAAGCGGCGTGACGACGGCTCAAATCTCAGATATCGCAGGCTGAGCAAGAGCGATTTGCTTGACTCTCGGAAATTTCCCGGCTGGAGGCGTTGCTGGCGGGTCTGGGCACAAGAGAAAACCGCCGGTCCCCAAAGCCGCTTCGATGAAGATGCAAGCCTCGCGAACCGACGGTTTTTACCTTTTCAACTAGAACTTGCGACGCTAAGCGGCAGCTTTCTTCTGCTGTTTGTACTTAGCCCAACGAGCTCTCTGTGCTGCTGCGATTCTGCGACGCGCGGCCACCGACAGGACTCGCTTGGGACGAACCCCTGCGCTCCGGCCATTGTGACTCATACCACGCAGTGCTGCGATCGCGGCTTCCACCTGACTCAACTTACTTTGTAGAGCTTTTTGCTCTGACATTAATGACTTCACCACTTTATCCAAGTTAGGCATGTAACCTCCTCGCGGGTGATTCTAGCAAACAGTTTGCTTGGTCGACGAAAGATACGACGTAAAATTTCTAAACATCGCTGACCCCGGGCCACGAGGCCCAAATCCGAACGTGTGCAAAGATATTCTCTTACCGCTTCCGATCTAACTTCGGCAAACTTCCTAGCTGGTTCATCCCCTCGAGCGAGGACTTCGGCTTACTGGAAACCAGTAGAGTCAGAACTTCTTTGAAGTGTACTAGGCGTTTTCGTTTTTTGCTCATGGTGAACTTAAATTTCCCAGGGGGTATGGAACTCCTTAAGATTCCGCGTTTCGCTTGCTGTCGCGCAGGAAACTGAGTACAAAGCGGGCCCCATGAATTGACTTACTTTGCGGACTTATTTGCGCCATCGCTTTCGGTTCGATGCGCTCAGCCGTGGCAGTTCTGAGCAACTGCTGGCATTGGGCCTTAAAGCATCCGCTCTCGACGTTGTGCATAGTGGTCAAGCATCTCTGGCGGGCTTTCGTCGCTATATCACCGCGAGTTTGGTTTCCATTCTCAGTTTTATGACTCTCGGCATGGTTGGATTGGGCCTGCAAAATCAGTTGACCTACCTCCAATGAAAGCCTCCCGTGGTCGACTTCCATGCTTGCCGGGTTGCTAGACTATCGTCTGGCCTGGAGGTGTATTGGCTGAATTTTGGATACTCGGTATTTACCTGTACCTCACTTGGTAGGTGCCCTCGACAGCGGATGGGTACGCCGGGTACCTGCTTTCCGGGATGCCCAAGGTGATCCAGCGGCGGATATTGCCACTAACTACAGCTCGCCCTTCGCACGGAAGGGCCATTCCGGCTTGACGGGGAAATTGAGTAGAAATAAAGTCCGAGCATCGGTTTTGATGCAAAGGGTGCGGTCAACCCAGACAGGCGGGTGGTTGAAATGCTTCTTTTGAATCGGCTTCTTGGGTCCTTGGTCGTGGCAAGTGTTGTCTCACTAGGGTGCGTGGCCCAGAGTCAGGATGCAACGGCACCCCAAACTGCACAGCCCGCGCCCGACGCGCAAGCCTCTGTACAAGCCGCCCAAGACCCCGACACAGCCAATCAGATCCAGCAATTACAGGCTGCCATCGATCAATTGCAGCAACAGGTCTCGCGCCTCACTTCGGCAGTGGAAGAGCTGCAGGCCGACCGTACCGAGTCGGTCAAGCCTGCGGCAGCGCCGCGTGGCAAAGGAAAGCCGCCCATCCCGTCCAAGAAGGTGTCTTCAGTTGCACCATCCGTTCCTGCAGCCCCCGCCGCGGAAACGGACGCCCCCATGACCGTTCTGGTTTTCCAGGACGGACATCGCACCGAGGCCCGCAACTACGCAATCGTCGGGCAAACTCTGTGGATTTATACCGAGCAGGACTCGAAGAAGGTGCCGCTGGCCGATCTTGACGTCAATGCGACCAAGACCGCGAACTCAGATCGTGGAATCGTTTTCCAAGTACCTAACACAAAGTAGGAAGGATCGGCCTCTACGTGATAAGTCGTAGCGCTTTTTAGGGTTTCACCTCGCGGATCGACTTTCGTACCCGTTCGATCTGCTCAGTCATGGTCTTGTCATCCAGACGAGCCGATGCCTTGGCGATGAGATTGGCCGTGATCATCTGCGCCTCAGTCAGGCTAAGCTTTAGCTTGCGAGCACTGACCTCGGCAGATTCGTAACTACGCACCGCTTCCACCAGCAGTCCCGCCGCGTAGCTCACCGCCTCGGCGCTCACGCCCTCTTGAATCTCTTCCAGGCTGCTGCCGTAGGGGATAGCCGCCAATTTTTCTGCACGGTCGTGTCTCATGGTGTTCCTCACCAGCGGTCAATCTCTCGTGCCGAGCAGTCTCACTCGCAGTGGCCTCCGTGGAGGCAAGATGCACAGAGCCAGCCAGGCCAATCGTCCGCAACATATTTTCGTGTCTGTGACCGTGGTCACAGAAGCCGAAACGGTTTCGCTCGAAGATGAGCTTGCTCGGCCACCTTTTCTGCGTAATGCGGTCTTCTTATACCGATTACCCAACCATCCGGAGGCCGAGCGTCTTGCCTGATGAAATCGTCCGCGCAAGACCCTGGACCCTCCGCGAATGGATTGGAGTACGGATATGGGGAGTGATCCTATCAAAATTCTGATTGTGGATGACGACGAACAAGCATTAATTGAGCTGGAACGACTCCTCGAAAGCGAAGGCTGCAGCACCACTACCGCATGGGGTGGGCGGGAGGCCCTTGCCTACACCGAGCAGATGCAATTTGACGTGTTGCTGGTCGATGAAGACATGACCCATCCTGAGTGCAGCGCGCTGTCGGCGGAGCTGAAGCGTAGGCAGCCGCGCGCTTGTTTCCTGCAGATGCACACCCGCAAGAATCACGGGACGACGGCCGCTCACGGGATCTACAAATGGGAGCCCGCTGAGGTGAAGGCGACCATCCGCAGCTTCCTGGCAGCCTGAATTCGCAAGCTTACTTGTTTTCAGGCCTCAGAAGAATTTTGATCAGGTCCGTCGCGAGCGCCGACGAGTCTGCCCCATCGAGGTTGATCAGAACCACCACCCCCGAGTTTTGTTCGGGAGCGAGCATTATGAACGTGCTGGTTCCCTGTTGCCCCCCGCCATGGCCGACGTCCGGCACGCCGGCGGAATCACCGACTCCCCATCCGAGCGCATAGCCCCGATGTCCTTCGTCAGCGACCTCCGGGGTCGCGCCGTGCTGAGGCGTCCACATGGCGTCGCGCGTGGAACGCTTCACAAGCTTGTCGGCAAGAATCGCCACCTCGAAGCTGGCCATATCATCTGCCGACGAAAGCCAGCCTCCGCCGGGAATCTTGTAGCTGGAATCAAGAAACTCGGAGTTCTGAATCTCGCCTGACTTCGTCTTGGAATAAAAGCGGGTGCGGTGCGGGATGATGCTGAATCGATCGTCCCAACGGGTATTCATCATGCCTGCCGGCATGAAAATGTTGGCGTGTACGTAGTCGACGTACTTCTTGCCTGAAGCCCCTTCGATCACACACCCGACCAGCGTGAATCCCTGCGTGGAGTAGTGGAACTTGGTCCCGGGCTTGTCGACCAGGCGGTCATTCGCAAAGAACTGGATGCCTCCGGCGATCGGATCGTCGAAGTGCTTCGTATTGTTGGTCTCCAGATCCTCTTTCGGATCAGACTTGTAGTGCCGGATGCCGCCCAGATGCGCCATGAGCTGCCGGGTCGTGATGGGCGACTCTTTCGTCGGAAAGGCCGGGCAGTATTTCTGGATGGGCGCCTCGATGTCCAGTTTCCCTTGCTCCCACAGGTGCATAGCTGCAGTCGCGGTGATGGGTTTCGAAATCGAGGCTAGGCGGAACAGAGTCTGCGGAGTGACGGGTACGCTGTTTTCGAGATCGGCCATGCCGAAGCCTTCCGACCAGACTTCTTCGCCGTTGACCACGGCCGCGGCCGCAATGCCCGGAATGCTGTTCGCCGACATGAATTTCGAAATTGCGTTTTCCATCGCGCTGCGTTTCGCGGCTGGAAGTTTGGCGTCTTCAGCGTGTGTGAGAGCACAGCAAAGGAATACAACCAGTATCTGTGCCAGAAATTTTGGCGTTCCCCGAGCTGTCTCCATCAGGCGAGGTTCGTTCATCGCTTGAGCAATTTCTCCTTACCCGATCAGGCTCGGCAATTCGCCGCCCCAGAGTGGACAACAAGCCAGCCTTAGTTCTGGGCTTGTGTGTCGGCGGCGGGCACTCCGTTGCTGGCCTGTGCAGGCACTGAAATCTTGTAAGTGCCACTGCCCGGGACTTCAACCGACTGGCCGTGTTCGAGGTATGGTCGCAGAACATCCGGATTCTGCCAATCGAGATTCCATCCGTTCTCGATCGCCACCACGGTGTAGCGGCCGGGAATAACCTGGTACAGACTGAACGTGCCGTCACTGTCGCTTTGATCGCGACGAAACAAATCCGCGTTGCCCTGGAGCGACTGCGGCACGAGCACCACCATGGCTTGCGAAACGCCCTTTCCCTCGCGCAAGACGGTGCCGTCGATACGGCCCGCACCTGGCAGCAACGTCAGCGTCAAATCCACTGTTCCATTCCGCGGAAAGGTTAGCGTCCTCCCAACCACCTTTGCTCCGCTGGCCGTGATCTTCTCCACAATTGCCCGACGTGGATGAATCACCGCCACTTCGTAAACGCTGGTGGAAGAAAGATTCTGGCTGAACTCGAATTTACCCGTATCCGAAACAGGTGCGCCAAATCCTTCATGCGTGTCGCGATTAAAGAAGCGAACATAAGTCCCGGGTGGGAACGGGCCTGGTTGCGGACTATGCACGGTTCCACGAATGTAGACCGCACCCGTGGAATTTTCTGAAGTGTCAATCTCGCTGTCGCTGGCAACATCCAATTCACGGGCCTGATTTTTCCATTCCTTGCCCGAGTAAGTTCTTAAATTCACGACGACATGTCCCGGCGGAATGCCGCCTACCACGAGCGAGCCAGACGGCCCGGGCTGGGTACGGCCTTGGATTGGAATCAGTTCGCGATCGAACACTCGTTGCTGCACGCCAACCGAGCCAGGCTGGTTCGGATCGGTGCTGGCATTCCGTACCGTCAAATGCACCGCCGGGACAGCACGTAACGTGACGTCAGCCGTGGCCCGTTCCCCAGCATGGAGTTGAATCGGCGTGGCACTCTCTGCGTCCACGGCGTCGGCATAGAAAGTGACGCGATAGGCGACATCGAGAGCGGCATCTCCACTGGAGGGAGAAGGGGCGTCCGACCTCTGGTCCGCTGTGTTTTCGCCCTCCATCGAGAGCTTCGGCGAGTTCTGTGCGCCGGGCGGGTCGGCAGCGTACCAGGGCTGCGCGGAGACAGCCACGAAGTATGTCCCAGGGAACAGGTGCCCGAAATGATAGCGGCCTTGGTCCTCGAGCGTATTGCGCGCGCGCAGTTCCATTCTTCCCGTGGCGCCATCGCGAGAAAAGAGCAAGACATCCCCGTTGCGGACCGTCTCATTCTCTTCGTCCTGCACCGAGCCGGAGATCGAACCATCCGGGACAAGCTGAAAAATCAGATTCTCTGAGGCCAGGCCGGGACCGACCGCGATCGCGGTGGAGTAAGGCGCGTGCTGCTGGTAGGCCTGCTCTGAGAATCCGCTGCCCTGCGCAATAAGACTGAATTTTCCCCGTGCAAGGTTTTCAAACGCGAAGCGCCCATCGGGACCCGTAGTCGTTTCGGTAACCAGATCGCGCTGCTCAGCGGGCGAGATCGAAACATCGATGCCAGCCAACGGCCGCCCGGTACCGGCGTGCACCACGGTGCCGGTGATGCGCCCCGTTACCACGGCAGACTTCACTTTTTGCGCATGCGACGAAAGCGCCGTCGCGAGCACCACGATCCACCATGCCAATGACCAGCGCTTCACTTCGCGGTTCCCTGCCTTTCGACATTGATCGTCGCTTCTTCTCCGGGATGCAGCGTGACCGTTGCAGCTTTCGACAGATAGGGGGCAAGCACTTCCGCATTCCTGAACTCCAGCGCGGCAAACGTCTCGCGGTCAAAGGCCAACACCTTGTATTCCCCGGGAGCCAGACTCACGAACTCAAAGCCAGACCCCGGAGCAATCAGCGTGGTGCGGGCATGCGTCAACAGTTCCTGGTCAGCGCAAACCAGGACCCAACCTCCGGCCGACTGCCCGTCGGCGAGAATGTTGCCCTTGAGCCGAGCACCATCGTCGCGCAGCACGATCTCCAGAGGCTCCGCACGGTGGCCTGAGCCGATCACGAGATCTTCTCTCAACAAGTCTGTGGCGCCGATCCTCGCTGATCGGACATACCAGGGCGCCGTCGTAGAAATGTCAACTGAATACCGGCCGGGAGCCAGATTACGAAACGCAAGGCCGCCGTTAGCCTTCTCCGCCTGGTACTCGACGTTGTCGATGTGCACATCGGTTGAGATTAATCGCACTGACGAGGCGGCTACCTCTCGGGCCGGAAGAAAATTTGCAGCGGCCAGCTGCTCGGGCGAATTCGAACTCGGTCGAAGCTCGACGTTGACGGGTATGGTGATCGGAGCACCGAGCGGCAGCGTAATACCCTCCACATCTCCGCTTACGATCAAAGGCAAGTCGGTGGCGGAAAGTCTTCCCGTCGAATCTGAGCCGCGCGCCTGCAGTATGTAGCTTCCGCCGGGAATCGCTCCGTGAAATTTTCCCGTCTGCATATCGACATCGATCGGCGAAGGAATCACCTCGCCGTATTTGTTCGTGAACTGCACACCTACACCCGCCCCTGGCGGAAATCCGACGAGCGTCCCGGAAACCTGGAATACCGGCTCTAGTTTGAGAACGAAGTCTGCCGTCACCTGCTGGCCGCCCGTAAGGGCAACAGGCGTGGCGGCGTCCATGTCTGGCGCGCCCGGATGGAACATCGTTCCGAAACCTTCCTTGCGTACTCCGCGGCTTCGCACTGCGCGCAGGTTGGGCAGATTTGGGCCGGCGGCAAGCAGGTAGCGGCCCGGCATCAGGCCCACCATGCGGAAGTGCCCGTCCTCTTCGGTGGTCGCTTGGCCTTTTACTTCCCAACGCCGATATCCATTGGAGATCACTTCTCGAAAGACGCGTATGGGCGTGTCTTCGATGGGATCGCCCTTCGCAGTCGCCACGTGTCCGGCGATGATGGCCTCGGGCAGCAACTGCAGGGTGAGCGTCGCGGTGTCGTCAACCAGATGCACAGTCTCAGGCTGGAAATCCGACGGATTCAAATCGGCGGTGCTGAAGTAGCCCGGCTTGTGGGCCAGAACGCTGATATCGGACTCGGGCAGCCCGGAGAACTCAAATCGGCCTTCGGAATCGGTGAGCGCCGATTGCATTTGAGTGCCGTTGGCAGGCGCGGCCTGCACCATGACTCGTCGAATCGGTTCGCCGGTCACGGAATTCACCACCGTGCCGCTGAGTGAGTGAGTGCGCGTGGATAGGGCCGGCGCGTCGGTGGCCGTCTGGCAGAACAAGGCAGGCGCCAGCGTGAGGGCACATACCAGGATGCCGACTGCAGTGCTGCTAAAGCTTGGCCTTTTGGCATTCACGCTATGCATCACAGCCTATCGATGGGGAGGGGTGTTAGTGATTCTATGCGATACGCGGGAAGCGTCGTAGCGAGCCTGTCCCACCCACATCGCCAAGGTCTTGGATGCTTCTCGCAAATGCCAAGGTGCCTCGGCGGAGTAATGAGATAGAGGAGACCAGTTCGGCTAGTGCCCGCTGCGAGTAAAAAAGTGCTCCTTGTCCACGCTCGCGGGGACGGCCACATCGAAGAATCCCACCATCATCTCGTTGTACGTCTGATCGCCCCACATGACCGGACCGTCAGGATCAGGGTTGTGGGCATTGTTTGTTGAGTTGTCGTACCACGCAACCGCCTGCAGCGTGCTGCCAGCTTTAATGAGACGGGGTTCCGACAAGCGATAACTCAACTGCCAGTAGAAATCGTAGTTCACGCGCAACAACGTCTCTGACTTCCGGTTCGGCCCCACCAGGTTGTACTCGAATCGCTTGCCTCGAAGATGCATGTGCGGGAAAAAACTCAACAACAGGGCGTCATTCGGAAAGGTGCCGTGAACTTCCACCCGATAATTATCGGCATTCGGCGGGATCGGCACCGGATCATGATCATTTGCGAGCTGCAGGGTCAGCACGCGTTGCGCTGGCCGACCCTTCGCAAACACCAGCCCGACGCTAGTCTGATCACTGCCCGACTGCCCGTTGGTCGTGTAGTGCATTTGAAAGACGAGGTCCGAGTGCGCTGGAATGAATTTCGCCACGCCATCGGGCCAGCGATCGGGAGAACTTCCGGGTGCATACACCAACAGCAGGTCGCTGGTTGTTTCGTGAGCTTGATGCTTCAGGGTGGGATCGCTCAGACTCGATGCCGTGAACGGTGAATTCAAGGCCGCGCCGCGCAGCCACTTGGAATCTGGCGGCCGGATATAGACCACTGCGTGATGCACATATTGCCGCCTTGAGGGACGAATCTCCGACGCCTGTACCCAACGATCTTCGGTGAAGTTGGTCGGAACGACCTCGTACGTGTACTCCACATCGCCATAGGCCGGAATCGGCACGGCTTTCGGCATGGAGAACACGATGTCGGGCGTGGGAATGTTCCAGCCTTCCGTCCAGTGCGGGGGCGGCGGTGAATCACGCGCGTCGCCGGGAGCCTTTGTTGCTGCCCAGGCTGCAAGCGTCGCGATCTCCAACTCGGTCAATGATGGATCGTCGGCGAAATGACCGCAGCAGGGATCGGCAAACCAGGGCGGCATCCGTTTCGAGCGCGTGTCATTCGCAATCTGCCGTGTCCAGCGCTTTACATCGTCATACGTAACCAGAGGCATGGGCGCGATTTCGCCAGACCGATGACATTGCTGGCAGTGCTTTTGGAGAATGGGCAGAACGTCGCGATAGAAGGTCGGGATGGCAGAAGGAGGCTTGTCGCCGCTCGCACCAACCACCGCGGCTGAAAGAAACAGCACGAATACAACAATGGAAACGCGCATCGCCAACTTCAGTTCGATGCTGCCCAGGCCAAACCGTCCACACCGCGACCGGCGTCGATCAACTTCTCGACCGTCCAGTCGCTGGTGCGAATCACGGCAACCTTCTGACTGGCATCGCACGAGACGTATGCCTTCTGTCCGTCAGGCGACACGACCACTTCCTGCGGATTCGCCGGGACATCGATCGTGTGCACTACTTTCATGCTCCCCAGATCAACGACCGCAACCTGCTTACCGCCAGGCAGCGGCACCACTAGCCAGTGTCCATCAGGCGTGGGAGTAGCCCCGTAGCCAACAGCGGGAAGAGGAATCCACCTCCTGAGTTTATTTGTTGCGGTATCGATCACGGCCAATTGCGGCTTGGTTTGATCCGCCGTAAACACCAGGCGATCGTCCACCGAAATCCCGATGCGTTGAATTTTGGAGGCTACGGGAATTGTCGTGATGGTTTTCCGACCTTCAAGATCCAACACCGACACGCTGCCCGGCCCCACATTTGCCGTGTAGCCGTGGCGCCCATCGTGCGCGATGACGAGCATGTGCGACTCGGGCGCGCCTGTCGGGACTTTGCCCACGATCTTCAGTGTCGCGGGATCGATGACTGTCACGGCCTGATCGATTTCGGTTGTGACATAGAGGAGCTTATCTTTCGGATTGATCAGTGGGCAATGCGGCCGCACTCCATGGCCGAAGTCGACATTTCCGACGATCTTGCGCGAAGCGATGTCCACGACGGCAAGAGTGCTGCCATCCGTACCGGGCAATCCCACTCCAGAGTTGCCGTAGACGGGAACATAAGCGAGACGTCCATCCGGCGAGGCAATCACCTCATGCCCGGTTACACCACCAACGTCGAGCGTCGCGATCTGACGACCGGCAATGGGATCAATCAGGCCCAGCGTATGCTCGCCCTTGTTTGCGACAAGGAGCCACTCCTTCCCGGAGTTGGCTGGTCGGGGCTGAGAAGCATGCGGCATCGCAAGTATCAGCAGCACTGCCGGAAGAAAATACCATTTCATGGGAATCTCCGAAGTCCTGCGCGAGTCACGAGTGTATCGCAAAAATGTGAGCCGATTGCTCGGCGGGATAACGGAGAACAAAGCCGATTGCGCGGCCGGGTCCGCGAATCAGGTATGGCGTACGCGATATTGTGCGACTAGGTCCGCCGTCACAGAAATCTGACAGACATCCCCTATACTTTGCCGAGGAGACCCCGCCATGAGATTCGTCGCATTCTATTTTGCTCTGCTGTGTGTCCTGGGCTTGGTCGCTGGTGCCCAAGATACTTCGAATGCCGCTGTGGAAGGCAAGATCATCGCCCTGGAGAAACTATGGAATCAGGCCTACAAGAGTGGAGACACGAAAGCGCTGGCTTCGATCCTCGACGACTCGATCGTTTTAATCAACGACGACGGCAGCGTGCAAACCAAGAAGGAATTTTTGCCCACGGTGAAGGCGAGCAATGCTCAGGAACAGCAGGTCGCCCCGGAATTCCTGAAAGTGTACGTTCACGGGGACGTTGCAGTCGCAACGGGCGTTCTCCGGGTCAAGGGTGTGGAAGATGGGAAAAGCTACACGCGGCGGGAGCGTTTTGTTGACACCTGGTTGCGCAAAGGGGATAGCTGGGTTTGCATCGCGACCAACGCCACGCCGATCACGCATTGACGCTGGAAGAGCAACACGATTCGGGCAAATCTACTTCTTCGCCAACTCCACCCGCAAATCCTGCCCAGTCATTTCTTTGGGCTCCGCCAGATTGAGCATCCCGAGAATCGTCGGCGAGATATCGCGCAATGAGCCGTTCGGCCTCAGCGTGAACTGCTTCGCATTCTCGGCCATCACGATAAACGGAACGGGATTGGTTGTGTGTGCCGTGTGAGGTCCGCCCGTCGCGGGATCGATCATTTGTTCCGCGTTTCCGTGATCAGCTGTGATCAGCATGGCGCCGCCCTTGGCCCGTACTGCCTTCTCGATCTCCCCGAGGCAAGCATCGACGGTCTCCACTGCTTTGATGGTGGGTTCGATCTTGCCCGAGTGCCCCACCATATCGGCGTTCGCGAAGTTCACAATCATCACATCGAACGTGCCATCGTCGACTGCTTTCACGACCGCTTGTGCGATTCCCGCGGCAGACATCTCGGGCTTCAGGTCGTAAGTCGCGACCTTGGGCGACTGCACCAGTACCCGGTCTTCTCCCGGGAAGGGCTGCTCCACCCCTCCGTTAAAGAAGTAAGTGACATGCGCGTACTTCTCGGTCTCCGCCACGCGTAGGTTGCGTAGATTCGTCTGCCCCATCACGTTGGCGAGAATATTTGCCATCGACTCCGCGGGAATGACAATAGGCAGCGAGAAATTCTTGTCGTACTGCGTCATACAAACGTAGTGCAGGTTCCTCGGCACGCGATCACGCGGAATCGTCTGGTCGAGATCCTCGGCACCGGGCAGGTCGCGACCGCCTTGCGCGTTGAGGCCGCTGTGGCGGGCAAGAGCGCGAGTGATTTGTCGAACACGGTCTGCACGGAAGTTGAAACAGATGCAGGAATCCTCGTCGCGAATAGTCGCGAGCGGCTCGCCCTTATTGTCGATGCAGACGAAGGGGATCACGAACTCATCCGTCACCCCCTTGTTGTAGGAATCTTTCATCCCCTGTACGGGGTCGACGTAGCGTCCGCCTTCTCCATCCCCATACACCATCGCCTCAAAGGCCTTATCCATCCTCTCCCATCGGCGGTCGCGATCCATCGCGTAGTAACGCCCGTTCACGCTGGCTATTTTGCCCGAGTTGTACTCGCGCATTTTTTGCTGGAGCTGTTCCAAATATCCGGCACCGTTGGTGGGCAGGGTATCGCGGCCATCCATGAACGCGTGTACGAACACGCGGTCCACGCCCTGCTGCTTGGCCATCTTCAGCAACGCGTACAGATGTGCCTGCTGCGAGTGGACGCCGCCATCGGAAACAAGCCCGAACAAATGCAAGCGCCGCCCTCCCGTGCGGGCCTGCTTCATCGCAGCGACCAAGGTCGGATCGGAGAAGAAATCGCCATTCTGGACCATCAGATCAATGCGCGTGATGTCCATATGCACGATTCGGCCCGCACCGATATTGAGATGACCGACCTCGCTGTTGCCCATCTGGCCTTCAGGTAGACCGACAAACGGGCCGCTGGTGTGAATCAGTGTGTTGGGATACTCGCGGAGCAAACGATCGTAGGTCGGCTTGCGCGCTAAGGCGATGGCGTTCGCTTCAATCTTGGGGCTATAGCCCCAACCGTCGAGGATGATAAGAATGAGAGGCTTGGGACGAGACATCGAGTCTGCAGGCTCCTGACTTCCGGCTGTCAGCTATCCGCCGTCAGCTTTCAGCGAAATACTTTGAACGATGGAAAGGATTAATCTTTGTCGGTAGCGGGCTGCGACGATCCGCCTTGCTTCTTGCGATCCTCCTCGGCCATCTTCTCAGCACGGTCCATAACCTTCTCCATCATCCCCTGAATGTGCGGTCCCGCGGCCCGCATCGATTCTGCAGTCATCGCCGGCATCTCGCGCAGGAGCTTCTGCCCGGTGGGCGATGCGTAAAACGTGCTCATTGCATCCACGTCGCCCTTACTTAGATGCTTCTGGTAGACAGGAATCATGTCGTCGAGCATGCCGTCGATGGGCATGTCCTTCATGGTGTCGGTGGTGAACTTGTCGAGACGCGCCAACTCTGCATCACTGATTTGCGGAAAATGCTTCCGCATGCCCTCGTGCATCATCGTGTGCTGTTGCGTGGCAATGGTCGTCATCACGGAGGTCATCTGCTCATGAATCTTCATGACATCGAAGAGCTTCAGAACGTCTTCGCGCGTGGCGGGCGCATCGTTTTGCGCGAACAGAGAAGTCGTCGCCGCGCACAGAACGACAATGACCGACAGGTAACGCAATTTCATCTTGCACTCCTACACCGTGGTGGGCTTCGGCCGATCTGGAACCGTGTCTCAGTTCACTGAGCGTCGCCCTTGTAATTGAGCGCCGAGAGCCCCAAATATCGCGCGCTGCCGCCCAGTTCTTCTTCAATACGCAACAACTGGTTGTACTTTGCGATGCGGTCTGTCCGCGAAGCGGAACCCGTCTTGATCTGGCCTGCACCGGTAGCGACGGACAGGTCCGCGATAAACGTATCTTCACTTTCGCCGGAGCGATGCGAGATCACCGACGTGTATCCGTTGCGCCGGGCCAGATCAATGGCCGCGAGCGTCTCGCTGACGGTTCCAATCTGATTCACTTTAATCAGGATCGAATTCGCGATGCCTTTGTCGATGCCTTCCTGCAGGCGCTCGGTGTTGGTGACGAATAGGTCGTCCCCAACCAACTGGATCTTCTTGCCCGCAAGCTCCGTCAGCGTCTTCCAGCCTTCCCAGTCATCCTCGGCGAGCCCGTCCTCGATCGACACAATTGGATAGTCATTGGCCCACTTGGCCCAGAAGCGAGCCATATCTTCCGAGGACTTCGCAGACTTGTCCGACTTCTTGAAAACGTACTTACCGTCCTGGTAAAACTCGCTGGCTGCCGGATCGAGCGCGATCGCGACTTCCTCTCCGGGTTTGTAGCCAGCTTGTTGGATCGCTTCCAGAACAACTTCGATGGCTTCGACGTTCGATTTGAGCGAAGGAGCAAAGCCGCCCTCGTCGCCCACCGCCGTGTTGTATCCACGCTTTTTCAAAACGCCTTTGAGCGTGTGGAAGACCTCCACGCCCCAGCGCAGTGCCTCCGAAAAACTCTCGGCGCCCACCGGCATCACCATAAATTCCTGGAAGTCGACATTATTGTCGGCGTGCGCACCGCCATTGAGGATGTTCATCATGGGCGTAGGCAGGACGTTGGCCCCTGCGCCACCGAGATATCGATACAACGGCAGGCCGAAGGACTCTGCCGCCGCGCGTGCCGCCGCCATCGAGACCGCCAGGATCGCGTTGGCACCCAGACGTCCCTTGTTCTCAGTGCCATCGAGTTCGATCATCTTGGCGTCGACCGCGCCCTGATCGGCGGCGTCCATGTTCGCCAAGGCGTCCGCAATCTCGCCATTCACGTTCTCGACAGCCTTGAGAACGCCCTTGCCGAGGTAGCGTTCCCGGTCTCCGTCCCGCAGTTCGACTGCCTCATGCTCACCGGTCGATGCCCCACTGGGAACGATAGCTCGTCCCCGAGTTCCGTCAGCCAACAGAACTTCGGCTTCCACGGTCGGATTGCCGCGGGAGTCCAATACTTCACGCGCACGAATTTCAGAAATATTAGTCATGGGTCTTTCTTTGTCCTTCTGATCAATTTTAATTTTGGGCAGTTCGCCCTCGTGGGCGTACTTGTTCCATGAATCAACAACCAGTTTCCGACCGGTGAGATAGCCCGCACCGGAATACAGCTTTCCCATTCCTTCGTCCTCGAAAAGGGGGATTATATCGGAAGCGTAGCGACCGACATGTGACGAGTAACCCACGATGCGCGTCGAAATCATCGACTGCGGATGATCTCTGTCATTTTTAGCGGTGCCTCCGCTGGTTCGTATAGCCATTCCACCGTTGTCCCTGCTTTTCCCTTTGATTTACAGTCGCTTCTTGGATGCTGGATCACACAGAAACTCTGCAGGTCGGGCAACGGGCTCCTGAATTCGCGCTGGAAGCAGCCAATCGCCAGGGAGTGTTGACTCTGTCCGGTTTCTTACGTCGTGGAAGTTTGGTCGCGGAGTTTCTGCGCGGCACGTGGTGACCGAATTGCGTCCAGCGCATGGCTCGGGTCGAGTCGATCAAGGACGAGATTGCGCAAGCCGGGGGCGAGTTGGCGTTCATTGCAGCAGAGAAGCGTGACGGAGTGTTCAAGCCGTCCAAGTTTCTGGAAAAGAACCCGGTGTCGTTTCCGTTTCTTTTGGATGAGGACCGAGTGGTTACGAAGAACTACGGGTTGTATCACTTGATCGGCATGGACGCGCTGAATATCGCGCACCCAGCAACGCTGGTGATCGACCGTGCCCGGGCCATCCAATACATCTACCGCGGCGATAACCAGCACGATCGCGCGCCGCTCTCCGACGTTCTGGCGGCAGTGAAGAAATTGGGCTGAACATGGTTGAACTAACAAGATTTGAGAAATTCGCAGGAGGCGTCATGAGGAAGTGGTTAGGAAGCTTGAGCATATTGCTGTTGGCAGCATCTGCCTGGGCGCAGAACGGACCTGCGGTACCCGAAGGCACTCCCCTAAAGGTCAACCTACAAACCACAATCTCCACGTTCAGCAGCAAGGTGGGAGATCCGTTTCGAGGAAAACTCGTCGATCCGGTTGTGATCGATGGCAAGACCGTTATTCCGGCCGGCGCGACCGTTGAAGGTCGCGTTACCAAACTCAGCGAACCCCGTCGCATTTCGGGTAAGCCGACCATCGGCATTCTGCCCGAAGATCTCGTGATGCCCGACGGACAACGTTTCACGCTCAACGCCGTGTTGGTCGACACCAACATTCCGGGGACCGACGTAAACGACGAAGGCATGTTCAAAGGATCCGGCCACGATCGTCGCACCCATATAGAAGTGGCCGCAGGAACGGGTGCGGGAATGGTGGTGGGTGGATTGATCGGCGGGGGTCCCGGCGTGCTCATCGGTGGGGCAATCGGCGCGGGAGCGACCACTACGCACTGGCTGGTACAGCACCGATCCGCAGTACTACCTTCTGGATCGCAGTTGATGATGGAATTGAGCCGCCCAATGACGATGTCAACTATGGCGGCTGGGGCGGGACAGTAGGAAGAAGTTGAAAGATCTCACCCGGAGCGTAAGCTCCGGGTTTTTTGTTTTGCTGAAGACTGACGAGCGACTGACGACCGACTTCAGTACAGCGACATCAATTCCCCTTCCTCCAGCAGGTGCAGTTCGATCCATCCCTCAAGAGGCAAAGCGTCCACCGGAAGGCGGTTTTGCCAGAGGCTGAGTCGAAGGCGCAGTCGATTGGTTCCCTGCTTTGCTTGCGATCCGTCGGTGCCGAGGAGCGGTGCCGCGCCCAACCAAGCAAGCGGCAGGCGGAATTCAAAGTTCCGAACCAACGCGACCTTGGCGCCACTGTTGGCGCCCTGATCGGAGGCGGCTCCATCTTCATCCCTTCCACTAACTTTCCATTCTGCGATCTTGCGATCCCTCACCACTACATCTACCCGCAGCGCCTGACGCAAAGCCGGCTCATGGTCTCCCCACCCTTCCACGTTGACCACGATCTCGAATTGCATTTCAGGGATCGGTCCTTTGAAGTCGAGCCGTCCGTAAACATTGGTCTGGTCGATTCCGGCATGCACGGAATCCAGCAGAAATTGCTTGCCATGCATCGCACCGGCGCGATGATCAGCCGTGTAGATGGCCGAGCCCATCCATTCGAAGTAACGGATCATATCGCCCGTTATCCGCGGGTGAATGTATGCAGTCTGCGCGGTGAACGAGGGACGGGCGATGATCCCGCTAATGGGTTGCGCAAGGTTGTCAGGCGGCGCCCCGCCCAGCGCTTGGTAGACATTCGACAAATGCTTTCGATACAACTCGTCGAAATCCCGATCGTTCGCCGAATGATGCTCCGGTCCATACCACCAGTTCCAGTCGCTGCCTTCTGCGATCAGCAGTTCCTCGTAGGCCAACTTCCGTTGGGCCTCGCTCGCATGAGCCGCATGCTCGTCGTAGTAGTTGCGCGCCTGAAAAAGGTAATCCCACGAGCGGTTGTCCTCGGGAGCGCCAATCCAGACATTGAAATTCGCCGATATCCATGAGCCCGGGTTGATTGAACCGAGATGCCCGAAATCACGATGGCGCGCAATCGCCTCCGAAATGGCCACCGCTTCGATTCCTGGAGTCGTCTGCAACTTGTCGTAAAAACGCCTCAGAAATTCGCGTCCCGACGCCGGGTAATATTCCCAGGCGTTTTCGCCGTCGAGAATGATGGACAGAACCGCGTCCTGGCCGCGATCGAGAATCGGTTGCGCTGCTCGTTGAATATTGCGCAACAGATGCTGCGCGGCATCGTTGGCCGGCATCCCCGAGTAGACGAATCCAATCAGGTCTGAAATGGTGTGGTCGCGAAACACCATGTGCATCGCGGTTGGCCCGTTTTCATAACGGTAGATGGTGTAGAGCTTTTCTGCGAGGTTCCCCGCCAGCCGGCCTTCTCCATCGCGCGCAAAGAAAAGTCCCGTACTCCGCCCAAGAATGCCTTCGTCAGTGGCCATCCAACCCACCCCGAGTTCGTGGGCGATGGCAATCGCTTCTTCTGAGACACTCCCCTCCGAGGGCCACATGCCTTCGGGACGAATACCAAAAACCTTCTCGTGCAGATCGAGGCCGCGCCGGATCTGATCCCGCGCATCTTCCGGACGTTGAAATCGGTTCTGCGGCAGTGGTAACCCCGGCGAAGACACGGCGCCAATATTCGTGTCGCATACCAGCGGCAGGATTGGATGGTAAAAAGGCGAGGTAGAAATCTCGATCGAACCCTTTTGGGCCGCGGCCGCGTGCGCCGGCAAAACCTTATCCAGAATTTCCCTCTCTCGGGCTATGACGAAACGCTGATCCTCCAGAGTGTAGTTCCGCTCCTTGCGGATCAACTCGGCGACCTCACGTTCCTCGAGAAAGAATTCGTCGAACCACGCGATTTGCGAAAGAACCTGCAAGTCGGTGAAATCCTGCGCCTGAAAAAAACGTTCCGCCTTCTCCGGCGAGTCGCCCGCACTGCGGAAACGCTCCCACAGTTCGCGGTAGCGCGGATAGCGACCGATCAAATTGGTGGGATTTGCCTGGAACAGATATTGCAACGCGAAGCGGCGTTCTTCGAGCGTTAGATCACGCGCCGGACGCGCAGCAATGTTCAAGAAAGGGTCTTCGGCCGACCCGGCAACGTAGTCCTGAATCTGCGTGATCAGCGAGGGGACAAGGTTGAAGTTCTGATGAACGTTGGGAAACTCATCTAGCAGCTTAACCATCCCGTAATAGTCTTTGAGAGCGTGCAGGCGCACCCAGGGCAGGCGGTATTCGCCCGTCACCAGGTTCTTGTAGTAAGGCTGGTGCTGGTGCCACAGAAGCACAACGCGCAGCACGGGCATGAAGAGTAGACTCTCGCTCCAGAAGCCGTCTGGGAATCCTGCAGTCTAGCACGTAGACGCATCGCCCTGAAGATAGACTAAGATGTCTTCTCCAGCGCGGCCCGCTCCGCTGACGCCTATGACCCAGCGCACCGAAAGTCCCGCCAGCCTTGTTCACTATGACGTCTCGCTGCTCGGCGAACAGGATCTCTACCTCTTCAACGAGGGCAGCCATTACCGCATGTTCGATAAGCTGGGCGCCCACGTCATGGACCCCGGCAGCGGCCTGGGAACATGCTTCAGTGTTTGGGCTCCAAACGCTCGTGAAGTTTCGGTCATCGGCGCGTTCAATCAATGGAACCCCAAAACGCATCTGTTGCGCGCTCGCGGAAGTTCCGGCATCTGGGAAGGGTTTGTGCCCAGAGTAGGCAAAGGAACTCTCTACAAGTTTCACATTGAGTCGCATCATCACGGTCATCGCGCCGACAAAACTGATCCGTTCGGCGTACTTCACGAGAAGGCCCCCCGCACGGCATCGGTCGTGTGGGATCTCGACTACCAATGGAATGACAGCGATTGGATGCAAAAGCGTGCAGCGAGCAACGCCCTTAAGGCACCCATCTCGATTTACGAATGCCATCTCGGCTCGTGGATGCGGGTATCCGAAGACCACAATCGGCCGATGACCTATCGCGAGACTGCTCCCAAACTGGCGGAATACCTTAACCACATGGGCTTCACCCACGTGGAGTTTCTGCCTGTGATGGAACACCCGTTTTATGGTTCTTGGGGATACCAGACCACCGGATACTTCGCGCCCACCTCACGCTTCGGCACGCCGCAGGATTTCATGTATCTGGTCGACTACCTGCACCAGCACGGCATCGCGGTCCTGCTCGACTGGGTCCCGTCGCACTTTCCTTCTGACGGCCACGGCCTCGCGTACTTTGACGGCACGCACCTGTTCGAGCACGCTGACTCGCGCCAGGGTTTTCATCCCGATTGGAAGACGTATATCTTCAACTACGGCCGCAGCGAGGTTCGTAGTTTCCTGATGTCGAGCGCGATGTTCTGGCTCGAAAAGTATCACGCCGATGGATTGCGAGTCGACGCCGTCGCCTCCATGCTGTATCTCGATTACTCCCGCAAGGAAGGCCAGTGGATTCCGAATAAATACGGCGGTCGTGAAAACCTTGAGGCCATCGACTTTCTTCGCCGATTCAACGAAGAAACGTACAAAGAGCACTCTGACGTTCAGACCATTGCCGAAGAATCCACCGCATGGCCAATGGTCTCGCGTCCCGTATACGTCGGCGGCCTCGGCTTTGGCATGAAATGGGACATGGGCTGGATGCACGACACCCTGAAGTACTTCCACGAGGATCCCATTCACCGCCAGTATCACCACAACATGCTGACCTTCCGCATGCTATATGGTTTTACTGAGAACTTTGTGCTGCCGCTGTCACATGACGAAGTCGTCCATGGCAAAGGTTCTCTGCTGAACAAAATGCCGGGCGACGAGTGGCAGAAGTTCGCGAACCTGCGTTTGCTGTTCGCTTACATGTACGCGCAACCCGGCAAGAAGCTTCTCTTCATGGGTGGAGAGTTCGGACAATCCAACGAGTGGTCGCATGACCGTGCACTCGACTGGTGGCTTCTGCAGTATCCCGTGCACCGCGGCGTGCATAGCTGGATGCGCGACTTGAATCATTTGTATCGCAACGAAAAAGCCTTGCACGAACTGGACAATGATTCAGCCGGCTTCGAGTGGGTTGATTGCAACGACGCGCCCATGAGCGTCGTGTCACTGCTCCGCAAGGGGAAGTCATCAAAAGACGTGATGCTGGTGGCGTGCAACTTCACGCCCGTGCCTCGAGAAAAATATCGCGTCGGCGTACCGATGGGCGGGTGGTGGAAAGAGATGCTGAATAGCGACGGTGGCGAATACGCAGGCAGCGGAATCGGTAACGGCGGTGGAGTAATGGCCCAACCGATCGAACAACACGGCCGCCCATTCTCGATTGAGCTCACATTGCCGCCCTTGGCAGCTTTGTTCCTCAAGCCGGAATGAGAGTCTAGGTTGGACGGGAACGTCGTCTGACTACTTCAACAGCCGCGGCACTGCGTACGCGATCAGCGCAATGCTGGCAAGCACGGATCCGAGCGGTGCGAATCGGCGCGGATTCAGCTTGGCCGGCCGGCTTTGATACTTCGCCATCGCCTGCTCGATCTGATCCACCAGTTTGGCGCAACCGGTTCCTTTCGGAACCGTGGCATCCACGCCTGAAGGTATTTGCCGATGCACAGCGGCCGATCCCGACACCATCAACACCGGCAACTCAGGACGGATTTTCTTCAAGCGGGCAGCCAGTTCTGCGCCCGTCATCTCTGGCATCTCGAAATCGGTCAACACCGCATCGACCTTTTTGGATAGGAACAACTTAAGGGCCTGCTTCGCGCTGGCGGCTACCGTCACATCGTAGCCGTAGCTCCCCAGAAGGTTCTTATAGAACTGACGGAAACTCGAATCGTCGTCCACGCACAACAAACGTCGTCGCTTCATCTTCGCACCTACCCCCGCCTTTGAAGTCCGTTGGGGCATGAAACGCAATAAGCCGATGAAGCCCGAGCATCTTTGCTGCCAAAGACAGGCCCCGTCCTGAGAATCACTTACCGTGATCTGTGGACAACGAGGTCGACCTTCCTGCTCCCGAATATGCAAAAAATGCTTCCCGAGGGAATCGGGTCTTTACCGTAGCAATTACTTGTACAGCGCGTCGATTCCAAGGCTTGCCAAAGTCACTTCACAGGGCTTGCCAAAAATGCTGCTTTCTTCTTGTACCTCCTTCTACCAAGAAAAAGGGCACTGCATTTGCCGTGCCCGCTGATTCACAAATCGATAATTCGCTGGCCTGCCGAGGTTACGGCTTCCACTGCCCAATGTACGTCAATAAGGAGTCCAGATCAGCCTTCTTCAGGATCTCCGCTACAGCGGTATGATCGAGATGGCCGGCAATGGGTTTGGCGTCTTCGGCAATCGCCCAAGCTGTCACCGCCACGATTGCAGCCCCGGTCTTCAGATCAATGGGATCTACTTTGTCGTACGTGTCGCTCGACTTGTGATGGACTTCCCCGTAGTGGCTCATGTCGACCCACAGATCAAGCGCGGGCACGCCCTGCAGCATGAACGGACCGTGATCCGTGTCATACGAAGTCTCGAGAGACAAGCCTCCCCCACTGATGTCTTTCAGAAGGGCGTCACTGATCGGATGCATTGCGTCTTCCACATCCTTCCGACTCTCAACTTTCCAGCCCTTCGGATGTCCGGCCCCGTTGTCAGTGTTCAGCACCGCCACGCATTTCGACATTTCATTCAAATGCGCCTGCGTATAGGCATACGATCCGAGCAGCCCCTGCTCTTCCCCGCCCCACAGCGCGAAACGGATGCTGCGCCGAGGCGCCTTGCCTATCGCCGCAATGGCACGCGCGACGTCCAGCACCATCACGCTTCCCGTGCCGTTGTCCTGCGCGCCGGTTCCGTAGTCCCACGAGTCCAGATGCGCGCCGATGATGATCCATTCCTCCGGCAACTCACTGCCGCGAATTTCCGCGATCACGTTATTCACTTGCATTGGTCCGGTGGTCGTATTCTTCAGCTCGAACTGCATCGTGACGGGGCCTTTCTCGAGTGATCGCCGGATGAACTGAAAATCTTCCATGCCGATCTGTGCTCCCGGCATCAGCAGCAACGACGATCCCCAGTTCGGATCGCTCGCGCTGAGCACGTTGTTACGGTCGCCGCTGGGGAACACAACGCCAACCGCCCCGTTGTCCTTGAATACCTTGTAAGAAAGTTCCAGCGGCTCGAGTACCTTGGTCCAGCCATGCGCAAAGATCTTTCCGACATCGATAATGACTATTTTGCCTTTCACCCTCGGCGCCAACGCCTTTACCACATCAGGCAAGATGTCATCCACAATCAGCACTTCGCCTTTAACTCCGCCCGCGGGCGTGGAGGGCGACCAGCCCAACGACTCCAGATGCAGGGCGCGCGACGTGGGCGTCAGCAACTGTCCGCTGGCCGTGCCTCGAACCCAGCCGTTGTCCATGGCAAACGGTTCCAGTTTCACGTTCTGGATGCCGTAGCTGCGGAACTTCGTCGCCGCCCACTCCGCGGCCTGGTTGTATGCAGGCGATCCGGTGAGACGCCCGCCGAAGCCGTCCGACAATTCGCGCAGCGTGCGCATGACAGGGCCGGTGTAGATCGAGGACGTCAGATGATTGGCGCCCTCCTGCATTTCGCTGTTCGGCGCCGCACAAACCAACGCGGAGAGCAGAAGGACAAAAGGCACAACAAGGCTGTGACGCAGTTTCATAACACCTTCCAGAGATTTGGGATCGTAACTGATAAACGGGGACACCCCGGTTCAGGGGCGAAGTTCTTGCTTTTGCGACGAATCATGCGTCGTCTGCAGCCAACGACAAACACTTCTCCTATGCCTTAGACGAGGCTCTTCGTGTCTGGATAGCATGCTAGACTCGCATCAGGCGACAGCCCCGCAGCCATGCGGATTCTCACGCGCTACATCTTACGCGAAGTGGTATCTCACGCCGCGATCGGTGCGGCTATTTTCACGTTCATTCTCTTTACAAAAGATCTCGGCCACATTCTCGAACTCGTGGTGCGCAACAGCGCGCCCTTGGGGGGCGTACTTGAAGTCATCGGCCTCAGCCTGCCTCTAGCCTTCACGATCACGATCCCCGCGGGCGTACTGGTCGGCATCCTGATCGGATTGAGCCGCCTCGCCGCTGACAGCGAAATCACCGCGATGCGTGCCAGTGGAGTCGGCGTGTGGACGTTCCTGCGTATCCTCGCCATTTTCGTGCTGGGCGCGTGGCTGATATCGCTGGTCAACGGTGTCTATCTCGCGCCCGCCTCGCAGGCTGCTCTGGCTCGCATGCAGGATCGCCTAAAGACCGCGCAGGCTTCGTTCGAAGTCCAGCCGCGAGTGTTCTACGAAGGTTTCCCGAAAATCGTGTTGTACGTCCAGGACGTGCATGGAGGTACGCGCGCGGCGGTGTGGAAGGGTGTCTTTCTCGCCGACAACAGCACACCTGGATCCCCACGCATCTGGCAAGCCGAGCAAGGGATTCTGGTGAGTGAAGGACCGACTCGTCTTCACCTGCACTTGGTCAACGGCTCCACGCATGAAACCGACGCCAAACAGCCGGACCACTATCAGATTTCCAGCTTCCAGCAAACCGATATCCCCATTGAAATCCCGGCGACTGAGAAAGCCGACGTGGAGCCCGTACCCGTTTCAGAGATGAGCACACGAGCTTTGCTCGATGCGGCGCGCAGCGCACCTCCCGCCACCGCGCGCTGGTACCTGATCGAATTCCATCGTCGTCTTGCTTTGCCGGCGGCCTGCGTAGTTCTCGCGCTGGTTGGCATCCCGCTCGGTCTCTCCTCCAAAAAGGGCGGCAAGTCGTCGGGCTTTGTGCTCGCCATTGGACTGGTTTTCCTGTACTACTCTGCTTCTTTGGTGGGACTTTCGCTCGCGCGCCAAGGCCGAGTGTCGCCCGGTTTCGGCGTCTGGCTCGCGGACCTTGTCTTCCTTTTCGGCGGAGCTTTCCTGCTATGGCGTGCCGAGCGACGCCCGCTCGAAGTGGGACAGTGGCTTGCGCTTAAGAACCCGTTCCGCTCCAAACGGTCCGAAGCGCCCGGCACCAGCGGCCTGGCAAGCAGCGCCGGAGCCGCTTTCGAACGAGCTTCGTCCCGATGGCGGCTGACGGGGGTCGACTTCCCCACGATTCTCGACGACTTCGTGCTGCGCGACTTCTTCGCCTACCTGGGCATGATCATGGCGACCTTCCTCACCCTGATGCTGGTATTCACGCTGTTCGAACTGCTTACCGACATCATGCGCAATCACATTTCTGCGTGGGTCGTAGGCGATTACCTGCTGAACGTGTGCCCGTACTTCATTTACAACCTTACGCAGTACGGCGTTCTGCTGGCGGTGCTGGTCACGTTCGGATTGATGGAGCGTTCCAACGAAGTCACCGCCATCAAAGCCACCGGCACCAGCATCTACCGGATCATCGTCCCTGTGCTCGTGATCTGCTCTGTCATGGCGGGGAGCCTGTTTTTCTTCGATCAGTTCTACCTGCCGCACGCCAACAAGCGGCAGGACGCCCTGCGCAACCAGATCAAGGGCAAGCCGGCGCAAACCTACTTGCGGCCGGATCGCAAGTGGATCTTCGGACAGCACTCCGACATTTACTACTACCAGTTCTTCGACGCGGACCGCGACCAGTTCGCCGACATCTCCGTCTTCCAGTTCGATCCGCGCAGCTTCGCCATCACCGAGCGCCTTTACGCCGAGCGCGCACACTGGTCCGACGTGACGCAGCGCTGGATCTACGAACAAGGCTGGGTGCGCAAGCTGAATGGAGATTCGATCGAGAGCTATCACCAGTTCGACGTCACCGCGTTTCCCCAGTTCAGCGAACCGCCCACATACTTCAAGAAAGAAGTGAAGCAGTCTTCCGAGATGAGCTTCGAAGAGTTGCGGCGCTACATCCACGATTTGCAGCAGAGTGGATTTGACGTAGTGCGCCTGAAGGTTCAGCTGCAGCGGAAACTGGCTGTTCCCGTGGTCACGCTGGTAATGGCCGTTCTCGCCATTCCCTTCTCTCTCTCAGCAGGAAAGCGTGGCGCTGTTACAGGAATTGCGGTGGCGGTGGGGATCGCCGGCGTCTACGAAGTAGTCTCGCGACTGTTCGAATCCATGGGAAACCTGAGCCAGCTTCCGCCCGCGCTGGCTGCCTGGTCCCCCGACCTCATCTTTGCGATGCTAGGCGCTTACCTGATTCTGAAAGTCCCGACCTAATCACGCGCTTCGCGAACACTCATCGCGCTGCGATTCCGTACGGCGCTGCCGGCGCGGTCAACTGTGGAAGTGCTGTCAGCACACCCGTGGAACCATTCAGGGCGTAGCTCGAAACCGTATTCGCTCCAAAGTTCGACGTGAACACCCAGTAGTTACCGCTCGTGCTGCCGTCGGAGCGAATCGTGAACGCCACCGGATTTGCGCCGGTCGAAACCGCGCCACCGTTGGTGCCTACGACGGTGAGCGCGCCCGTCACCCGATTGATGGTGTATCCGTGGATCTGGCTGCCGCCGTTCGACAGCGCGTACAGGTACTTCGCGTTTGGATCCGTCAGCATGGCGACCGGCCCGACACCGGTAGGGATCGTGACCGTAGCGTTGGTAATGGGCTGCAGGCTGCCGTCGGCGTTAATGAAGAACTCGTAGATGTCATCAGAGTTGCCATTCGCCACGTATAAGAATGTGCCTTCGGGCGGAGAAATCACGGCACGCGGCAACTTGCCCACCGCAAAGAATTGGCCGGGCACGGAACTGAGTGCTCCGCTCGTCGTGTCATACGCGAAACCAACGACGGTATTGTTCACGCCGTCGGTCACATAGATGTAATTCAAAGTATTGGCGACCCCCACGGCGGTCGGCTGAGGTATGTTCGTGCCCGGCGGTCCGGCAGGCACCGGGATCGCGGCCGACACCATCGCCCCCAGCGTCCCGGATGAAACCGGAAATGCGGCTACGTACCCTGGTCCTGGCGCTCCGTTGGACGGGTTTGCCGGACACGACGCCGTACCATTCACGTTATAAAAAGTCTGAACCGCCACGAACAAAAACTTGCCCTTCGTATCCATCGCCAGCCCCACGGGATTCGAACTCAGACAGTCATCGACGGGGAAAGAGGTTGTGCCTGCGCTGGCCAGACTTCCATCCTTGGCAATCGAGAATATGCCGACGTCGCCATTCTTCTTGCTATTGTCAGTCCCCGGATCGATTGGGCTTCCGAAGTCCGCAACGAAAGCGAACGTCTGGGATGGATCGAAGAGTAGATTCGTCGGCTGGGTGCCAGTGTTCACGCTTTTCCCGGTTGCGGTAAGGGCCCCGTTATCAGAGCTCAGAGTGCCTTTCTTCAAGTCCAGCTTGTATGCCGAGATCGTCCCCGGATTGCTGCCTTGACTGACCAGGTAGACCAGAGCCGATTTATTCGACGAGCCGCAACTCACAAACATCGACAGGCTGCCCATCAGCAGCGCACACCGAAGCCACCCGGACCTCATCAAAATGAACTCTCCTGATTGATTTTTCGTGGCGGCGAGGGCCAACGGGCCTCGAGCCATCCATTTTTGAGGGCTTGATTACCTTCATTTGTGTATCAGGAATTTCCCGGAAGAGCAAACTGCTGTAAAGACTTATTGGAATCCGAAGGGGTGCGCCGAGTTGCCCGGAGGCCACCACGATCGCGCTGACTTCGAGGAGCGAGCGTTAAGATGGGCAATACAAACGTGCGTCCAACTGGGACGAAAGAACCCGATCCTGATACCGAACGACTATCACCGCAGACCCGTCACCCGTGACCTGCCTTTATACCGTGTGCGCCGGCACTGCCGATCGAACCTCCACTGAATGGTCCACCTCAACCGGCAGGCGGATCTCCACCATCAACCCGCCCTCGGGACGATTCGCCGCTCGCACTGACCCGCCGTGCAATCGCACCGCACGTTCCGTGATCGCCAGGCCTAATCCCACTCCCCCCGTCTGCCGTCCCCGGGCATCGTCCAGCCGGTAGAACGGGCGGAAAAGCTTGTCCAGCGACTCCTGCGGAACTCCCGGCCCGTGATCAACTACACGCACCACCGCGTCGGCCTTACCGTTGGCTGCTTCTTTGCTTAACTTGATCTCGACGTCGGTTCCCTCGGAAGTGTGGCGCATGGCATTGCGAACAACATTCTCGATCGCACTGTGCAAGAGGGACGCGCTTCCGAAAATGACAGCTTCGTCCTGGATATCGCAACGCACCCGGCACTGCCGGGTCTGGGCTTCAAAATCGGCGTCTTCGCAGATGTCGCGGACCAGTTCGTCGAGGGCGATCGGAGTGTGTCCTATGGCATCTTCCCCGCCCTCCAGCCGAGCGAGCGTGAGCAACCGCCCGATCAATTCGTTCAGACGAGTCGCTTCCAATTCAATTCGTTCGAGCGCGCTGTGCGCTTCGGTTCCGGCACGCTGCCACGCCAGTCCCAGGGCAACGCTAAGCCGAGCGAGCGGAGACCTCAGTTCGTGGGAAATGTCGTTCAGCAGGCGCGATTGCGCACTCACCAAGTCCTGCAGGCGTGACGCCATGGTGTTGAAGTCGCGCACCAACTCCGCAATCTCATCGCGACGTCGCCCCTTTGGGGGAACCGCGCGTGCGTTCAGATCCCCCGCAGCGAGCTGCTGCGTAGCGGCACGCAGGCGATGGACATCCGATGTCAGATAGCGCGCTAACCCGTAGCAGACGAATCCCGAGACCAGCACCGCGAGCGCAAGAATCACCAATCCCGTGCCAGGGGGTTTCTGCCGGAGAAGTGGGAGCCAGGGCCGTGGCGGCACTTCTGCCACCATGATGTAGTGATGGCCGTCCCCCGTCGTCACTTCCTGGCTCACGAACCGGCGTGGAGAAAAACGGTGCCACAGTCCACCGCCCTGCGGGTCAAGCCCGTGACTCAACCGCTGCGCCCAGGATGGCGTGGAACGTCCGGCCAGTTCTTTTCCCTGGTCATCGAACAAGTAGGCCTTCAGGCGAAGTGTCGTTCCCAGTTGATCG
>DASRDJ010000107.1:0-2654 GCA_035652655.1 Terriglobales bacterium | reverse complement strand
CTCGACCGCGAGCACGTAGCACAGGTTGTTGGTCATCGGGCACAGATAATCGATGCGGTCGGTGAGCGGCACAACCTGCTGGTAGAACTTCGCCTCGCACGTCTTCTCGATGCCAGTGTGCAGGAAGCCGATGTCCGGCATAATGCGCACTACGTTCTCGCCATCGATCTCGAGAATCACGCGCAGCACGCCGTGCGTCGAAGGATGCTGCGGCCCCATGTTCAGGATCATGGTGCGATCCTGCAGCGGCTCGAGCACCGGCGTGGGATTGAGGTGCGACATTATCGGTAGCCCTCCACGGGATAGTCCTTGCGCAGCGGGTAGCCTTCCCAGTCTTCCGGCATCAGCAGGCGCCGCAAGTAAGGATGTCCGGTGAAGCGGATCCCGAACAAGTCGAACACCTCGCGCTCGAAATAATTCGCGCCCGGCCAGACCGACGTGATCGACTCGACCACCGGGCTCGATCCATCGAGGCGCACTTTCAAGCGCACGCGCTCTCTTTTCGGAATCGAAAGCAGGTGATAGATTACTTCGAAGCGCGGTTCGTTCGGATACCAGTCGACGCAGGTCACGTCCGACAGGTAATTGAAGGGAAATTCCTGATGGTCGCGCAACAGCGCGCAAGCTTCGCGGATGTGAGCGCGGTCGATCGTAATCGACATCTCGTCGCGATCGAATTTCACGGCCTGCACCGCTGGTGCGTGCCACGAGAGCAGTTTCTGCAGGGCTGGGTGCCCCTTAAGCTCTTCTATGTTCGTGATGGCGGGAGCCAAACCCATCAGAGCTCACCTCGTCCCGACGAAACCTTGCCCCAGTCCAACACGCCTTTTTTCCACACGTAGAAGAAGCCCACCAGCACGATTCCGATGTACACCAGCATTTCCCAGAAGCCGAACATCTTCAGGTCGCGCAGAATGACCGCCCAGGGGTAGAGGAAGACGGCTTCTACGTCGAACAGAATGAAGAGCATGGCGACCAGGTAAAACTTCACGGAGAAGCGCTGGCGCGCGTCGCCCACCGGATCCATGCCGCATTCGTAGGGCGTCATCTTGGCCCGTGTGGGCCGGCGCTTGCCGAGCAGCCACGACAACGTGACAATTGTGCTCGCCACGATTCCGGCCACAAGCATGTGCAGCAGAAGAGGCAGGTAGCGGGCGAAGTAATTGTCGGGCATAGGAGAGCTATATATAATTTCGCGCGAAGACTCGCTTAAACGTTCTAGATTAGAGTTCGCAGGGAGCAGTGTCAAGCGAGCGCGGCCGCTGCAACTCAGTGATTTTACTGACATGCAAGCATTTCGTGAATTGCGAATCGAGACGGCATGATTTTTGGTTTTAATACCGATGTGAAGCAGGGCGATACCGTCTATCATGTGCAGAGCGAAGCGCGTGAAAACGAACTCATCCTGCAAACCCAGGTGTTTGTCCGCGGCCGCTGCATTGGGAAGAAGGCGACTTCTTATGCCGAGCAGATCGCGCGCGGAAATTTTTCGGACCAGCAGAAGGAACAGATCCTGCGGGACCAGCACCGCCAGGTGCTCGACGCCATCCGCGAAGGCCGGGTCGAGGAAATGTTCGATCGCAAGGATTCCGCGGAAACTTTGGCGGCGGTGAAGGAACTGGATCTGCAGTGGCTGAACGCGGATTCGGTGCGCAGCGAAAACAGCGTGATCATGAACCTGCGCGTGACCGAGGGCGGTTCGGCCGTAGAAGGCGCGCGCTTGACGTTTCGTTTTTCACGTCCCGATGCTTCGCCGTTTTACACACAGGTGGCGACGAACTCCGGCGGCTATGCCGAGATGAAAGTGGACTTCGAGGAGTCGGCGTTGCCGGATGCGTCGGTGTTGGTGCAGGCGAGTTTCGGCGGACGGACGGCTACGAGGAAGTTTCGTTTGCGAAAGGTAGGCTAGATCTGCGGCCTGGCGGACAAGAGTGTCCGCCCCACACGGTTTCGTTTTTTATCAGGGCGCGACTTCAGCTGCGCCGTAAGTTTCTTCTTCCTTCTGCCCCTTCCGGGGCCGGCTTTTCATCGCTGGTTGAAGCGATGAGGAGTGATCACTCCCATTGCGGGTACGGTTCACGCATGCTATGAGCCCTGTATGACTCAGTAGCGGGTGAGTCGGCCTACGCCGCGTCAGATGTTCGCCCGCGCTCCGTCTAGGTGCACGCCCGCGATAAGGGTCCGTGCGGTTCTGCCCAGGACACGCGGAACGACGCCATCTCTGGCCTAATTTTAGAATAGCAATTTGGGTGGGGCGATTGTGACATGCTGGTGAAGTTTATATTTTGCTTAGATTGATGCAGATGGATTTGATTTGTGACGTGGGTGGGGCTTGACAGGGGATGGAGGTCACAGGGTCAGTTCTCAGTTCTCCGTTGTCGGTGGTGGGTTTTTTGTAGCGCAGCATCTTGCCGGCAGTCGCGAGGTGTCCCGCCCTCGCTTGCGGGCTGACGCCCGCGTCCGCTGTTGTGCCGCCCCTACGGGGCTTGCTCGCGGTGGTGGCCTTACCCAGGGCTTACGCCCTGGGCTATCCTATGCCGCCGCTTCGCGGCTCGCGTGTTCCTGACGTTTAATAATCATCTGTCGGCTGATTTTGCCTCACTTGCGCCAACCCCCTTCCGCTTGCGAAGATCAATTCACATGAAGGTCATCAT
>DASRDJ010000106.1:0-7228 GCA_035652655.1 Terriglobales bacterium | reverse complement strand
TGACGCCGGCGAATGCCAAAAATGGTCGGGCTAAGCTCCGGCCATCCAGCCCACTCGGAACCGTGGGAAGTGAGCGGATCCGCACACCCGTGGCATCGAAAACCGGAGGTTGACGCTCACGGATCGAAAGCTTGGAACATGATTTTGAAGATTTGCGATTCCACCAAGCGTCTCAGCCCTCGCCAAGTCGCAGAGTTTCCGTTAAGAGCTTATGCAAGTTCTTGGCAGAGAATAGAACATCCGCGCAAGGAGAAGAATGGCCCAAACGGTCGACTCGCGTGGTCCAACTGGGCGAAGAGGTTGCCTGTATGCCAGGACGAAGCCGGAGCCGCAGTCGCTGACGCCTAAGGATCGCTTCTCGAAAGATTCACGCAGCGGAGTGGTTCATGTGCTCGCAGTGTTTAACTGCAACATGCGCGCGAAACAGTTTATAGAGCATTTCGGTGGTCTCTGTTTGCGTACTCTCTGCATCTGTCATAGCCTTTTCGACGCAGATAATTTCGTGGCATTCGGAGCACTTGCCGAAGCGATGACTAGCGCTGTCCATCTCTATCCTTGGTCCCAGCCACCCCACGTCGGTCAATTCGGGCGTTCTCATGTCCCCTAGTTTCCCACAGGCGGGCCGAGAATTGAATACCCGGTGAATTTCAAAACGCCACCGTTACCCACCCGGCGGAGCTGCCCAAAAATGGCCAATGAATCTAAAATTGAAACATGTTGGCGGTAGCAATTAAAAAGGGTAGCCGTGAGAAAACTTTAGACTTCCAAGAGATGGGAACAGTCAGGTGTGACGGTTGCGGCGAAGAGTTCTTCATCGGCCACGACCCACAATCGGCAGACAGGCGGGTTGCAGAAAGGCAAGCAAGGTGGCTTGAAAAAGTTTTGGCGGAAGAGCACGAGCGCGACAGGAAGCACGCTGACCGAATCGAACTACCGGACTAGCACAATTATTGAAGGCAGATTTTCACAGCCTTGGTGCGGTAGCGAAATTGGCAAAATCCGTTCAGCACCTTCTGCATGGACATGCACCAGAGTGCATAGAGATGCGAAACTCGCATTCACAAGACTTTTGCCGCTTCGCCATTTTTCAGCGTTGCGCACCACAGCGCAGTGACCGAAAAATGTATTCCACGACTACTGAAACCCTAGGAAGTGCCAGCAGGCGTACCGGCACGATAGGGCTGAATTCCATAAAGAACTTCGCACTCAGCCTCCAGCCAGTCATCCATCGCGTGCCCGTCGCCTCTCCCTCGGCGCAAAAAGAGGTAATAGGCACGAAGACGGATTTCGTGTTCTAGCATCGGTTCTATTAGCCTGTCCTGCACGATGATTGGGTAGTTCATTGGGGTCACCTCTGTGCGTTTATGTTCGCTCCAATTTCGAGAACCGCACTATCCGGCAATCACCCCAAATGTTTGACCAACAAGACCTCAGTCCAGCCGTTCCCAACCTTGCCGCCAAAATCTTGAGTCAGCCACGAACTTTCATCATCTGAAGCTGCCGACTAAAGTTCCACTGAGGTCAGTAATCAGGTTTCTTCTTGCAGCATCCGTGTCGGCTTCCAGGATGTCATCGACCTCGGCTCCGCGCTCATTCAGATTGAGAATCCGTTCCACGAACCGCTTCCCCTCAGCCTATGAGCTCTGTTTGGCGCGGGTCCTGATCGCCCTGATCATGCCGGGAAAAATCAGCGCGTCAACTGGATGCAATCCACATCAATAGATCTCTCCGGTCAAGCCGCGCGGCTGGAACCACGCGCAGCACCGCAGAAGCGTGCGGTCATGATGTTGGGGCGTAAGGTTGAATTGCAGCCATGCCTCGCCGGGCAGCTTCATTTCTGCCCGTCAGTTATGCAGTCCTGCACCCCTTCAACGAACATCAATATTAGCCGGTTAGACGGAAGGTTCAGTCATCCCCCAGTCGCTGCATCGCGTGGCTCCTAACGTAATCAGCCACGGCTTGCCCCAGGAGATTTCCACGCACGCATGATGTGCGGTAGTGAATTCCGCCGAAGACGCGTGCGTCCGCGATTTCCGCGGTGGCCGCGGAAAAGCTCGGAAAGCCTCGTGTTCCCGGCCGGACCTCTGACGTCACGGTAAACGGCGTGGCATCCCCAAATACTGCCGCGAGCACAAATGCGGCGGACCCGCTCACCGTCGAATGACCAGATGGATATTCAGGATGAGCCGGAGTGCCCGGAGGGAAAAAGTCCAGCCAGGGCGTCCAGTTTGGATCGGGATCCGTTGCGGGATTGCCATCGGTATCGCCGGCCTGGATAGCGGTGATCGGCCGCCAGAATACGTAACGATACTTGCCGTCCCAACATGCGATCCCCGCGTCGGCCATGGCTACATTCAGCATCGCAAAGAGATGTGCGTTTTGGGAGAGCCGCAGAGAATGGCTGGTGGCAATCTGCGCGGCGATCCGGTTCCAGTAGAGCGGAGTGTTCCCGGCCCAGAAAAGCGCGAGTTCCGATTGGTCTGCCGAGCGCGCGGACCCATTGTAGGGACCCATGACCTTCAACTCGTTGTAGTCGGCCGCATACTCGGGACTGGTGAGAGCATTCGGCGGCGGCAACCGGAACTGCGACGGCCGCTGGAGCACCCATGGCGTCATAGTCGCGAACTGCGGTCCCGCGCCGGACGCGTTCAACGGTGGTGTTGGACGCCAGACGCCGATGGCCGCCGGAGTTCCTACAATTCCGAGGACGCCCAGGAACGGCGGAGGAGTTGGCGCGAGCCCATCGTTGAGCCGCCAGGCCCAAATGCCGTCGGCTACGGTTTGTCCCCAATTCATTCCCGCCTGAACCGAGCGGGCTCTTTCGACAGCGGAGATCGCCGCAATCGAGGCGTCGCGCCGCGTGGTGAGCGTTGCAAGTTGCGACGGATAGATCCGGATGAGCATCGCGTAGGCGGCCTGAACCGCGGCGGCGCGTTGCGAGGCGTTGCCTGGTGCTGCCGGGCTGACATGCAGCGGTGCGTAGCGGGGCCGGATGCCATTCACGGCATCGAAGACGGATGCCGATACTAGCGCGACCACTCGCGTTGTCACCAGGGGATTGGTGCCGCCGGCGAGCACGGTGTCGTTCATGATGGCGTCCCACTCGAGTACCGGATCCGGTACGGTGGCCGCCGCTAACAGTGGACAGATCAGCACCCCGAACAGCAGGATCAAGCTGAAGCGTGACCATTTTTGTTGGAAGTTGACGAAATTTGTGTGCGACATTTAGGCCCCCTTTGCACGCGTGCGTGCGTCATGGGCCGGCGGGTCTGTCTGCATCAAACTTTCGAGTAGGTAGACTCGTCGGACGTGAACGTCCTGGACCGATTGGGCCGAGTTCTATCGAGGAGCCTAGTGGAGTGGAAAGCGCCCCAGGACGCGCATGCTAGCCCCGGGGCGAAAGCATGTCAACCAAATACGGATCAGTGCGTGATTGTGACTGAGAAGTTGAATTGCCCCGCGGTTAATTGGTGAAATGATTCCATAACAATGCCGGCTCCCCGGCACGAGTGAGGTTGGTGGTGCTAAGCCAACCAAGAAGGCTCGGGAGAAAGGAGCCGAACATGATCATTATTAGGATGTGATTATCACCCGGGCTTCCAGCTAATTGCGTATGTAAGCACCGACACGGGCGGCTTCAGCGAAGCAGTCCTGCGACACAAGGAACAGGCCGAACAGTTCTACCACGATCTAAAAACACATGGCGTGACCGTGCGAATCGGCAGTGAGCGGCAATCTTTAAAAATGATTGCGCGGCATCGCTCTCGAAAACAAAGATGCGGCCTCGGTCCCTGCCCTTCGCAGAGTGCGGGACGAGAAGGGTTGCCGCTGGGATACTCTGACCTCCAGCGATAGGCGGCTGAGTTCAAATCGGGTTTACCTGCCAGCTGGCCACAATCGACGGTTGTCGAACTGGCAAATGTGAAAATGCATAAACGCCCAAGCGAGGCCAAGCGCCCCGCTCCACCCTTGTTTGGCACAGTATGACGATACTGCCAACAGGTATTTCAAACAGTGTGCAATTGTGAGCAGTCACCAAAGGGCCACCATCGTATTGTAGTTTGCATAATGGGACGTTTAGCGGCACGAAGTCACGTCATTTGTCCCTCTGTGTGGCGCGGCGTGGTGAGCAGTTACTTCCCTTCAGACTGCACCCACTGCGCCACGCTCTCCTCTCTATTTACGTTTTAGGGAGGCGTCGCACATGCTGGCCGCCTGAGAGGCGCGCGGCGGGCGGCCTGTCTCAGGCTCAGCTCCGTCGGTACTAACCACTAATGAGGATGGATTGCTATGAACAAACTTCTCAAGTCTCTTCTCAAGACCGCAGTTTATCTGATGGATCAGTTCTCCGAGCAGGTTGATCGTGCATCGGATCGTGTCTCGGACTTGACGGACCAAGCCAGAACAGTGACCGATCGCGAAGAGAATCATACGCTGCGCAACGTGGCAACCTTTGCAGCCGGGGTTGGTGTCGGCATCGGTGCGGGGATTTTGTTTGCGCCGGCAAGTGGCAAGGAGATCCGGAACTCGATCAGCGAAAAGGTACAAGACATCAGCGATCAAGTTCGAGAACGGGTCGCCCCTGCCGAATTGCGTCCTCGACCCACCGGAACTGAACCACTATAGCTTTCGTTCACTGGCTTACCAATCTGACTCCAGCATAAATCGCAGAAGCTGGGTCCGGCGCTGAGAGCAAGTATTTGAATCAGGCACGAGTGGTGGTTCCCACCCCGTAGATGGATTCAATGGTTCGCCCCAACTTCCTAGGCACTGGTAACTAGTGGTCCACCGACAGCGCTGCGTTCCCAGCCGGCAGGGCCGGCGGCGCAGTCGCGTGTTTTGGCGTGAGCGAGCGCACGGTCACATCTTCTGAGACGTAATGAATCTGGTTGGCCCCGGTCTGCACGCGCGGTGGCGCGGCCGTGCGAGTGAAGTAACGCACCGTCACATCATTCCCGATGTGTTCGACACGGCTCCGCCCGACCTCCACTCGCCGCGGTGCGGGCGTGGCCGTGAAATAGCGCACGGTAACCTCGGGTGCCACATAGTCGAGTTCGTTGTTCCCGACCCGCACCCACCGTGGCAGGGGCTTGGCAGTGTTCCCCCCCTCTTCCGTCGAAACGGGCGTGGTCTGAGGGGTAGACATGTTTGTGGTTTTCGCGGAGACGGAGGGCGACTCTTGCCCGATTGCCTTCGATCCCCGTAGTGCCGCGCCCCCCAACGTAGTCGCTGGTCGGCGATCCCTGTAAGCAATCAAGCTGAGAAGGACAAGGGCTGCAGCCACTGCCCAGCGCTTGTATGAGGGTATGCGCTTCGCTCGGTGCATCACGATTGCTGCTTTTCGCGCTAGTTGTCTGCGCGCCGGGGACTGGAGTACAACCGAGGGTCTGCACGTCTGGCTGGTGCCAGGATTGGTTGCTGGCCCAGACCTGCGTCCACCATCATGGGGAGACTGCTGTACTTGGGGCGCAATCTTCTGAATGCGCTGCTGGACGACCGGCCGTTCCTTAGCAACGGCTGCTTTTTGCTGAATGTGGGCGGCACAGCCCATGGCCTCTCCGAGTAGGCCCGCCATCAATCGGTAGGTGCGTACCTCTCGGTCTTCGAACGCGTGTGCCTCACCAAAAGTGACCTCCAGTACTCCGACCAAGACGCGGTTGTCATAAATGGGCAAGATAAGGAGCGACCGAGCTCCGAACTGCCGGCAAATTGCCGCTTCAATCCGACCATCGGCCTGTGCGTTCTCGACACGCAGAATCTCGTCTCTCGACTGGGTGTTCTTAGAGACACTCAATATCGCCGTCACATGCCGTCCGACACAAGCTGCCGAACTGCCGCTTCCAGCCTGGTAAACGAGTTGATCTCCTTTTAGGAGAGCGATGGCGATTCCAGCCGCGTCGGCCACGTTTCGTGCACGGTCCGCGACCATATGCATCGCCCGATCTACGTCGAGCTTGCCCGTCGCGACCCAACCTTGGAGCTCGACGAGGGCACAGAGCGATCGACTCTCTATGCCACTCTTCTGCACAACGAATGCATCGGCCAACAGTTTCTGAAAGGACTCAGGATCGAGGCTGGAATGCTTGCTCATACCACGGTACCCCGACTACGTCGCTGTACTTCTGGATGGGCTTCAGTGGGGTCCAAACCATTTCCGCGACCGATGATCGCAGGCTCTCCCTAACGAATGCATTGTCAATAATTTCAAGTCGCTTTGCTGCTCTGCGATGGCGCGATCGTTCTCTGTAATGCTGACTTCGAATGGCTATAGCGTCTCATCAACAATCTAACTGTTGCTGGAGGTGCGGCCGCTCCCCAAATCGAGAGTAAGAGCAGGTTGACATATCCCAAGGGAGTACCCACCTGCTCGCTGATGAAGCGAACCAGGAATGCCCCTGAGATACCGAGGAGAATGTCGGCCACTCTCCCGAACCCTCCGCCGCCCACGATCTCGCCGGAAGCCCATCCGGCCAGCCCTACGGCAAGCAGCCAAATAAAGTAAGACATTCGCCTGGACCCTGTCTTTTCTTCGTCTATGTGAAATCCACAGCTCTCCCTACGACGTGCGAGTCTCGCCTGAGTCTTCAGGTCGTGTCTGTTCAAAATTGCACTCTTTGCTCAGAAAGCGAATCTGGCTGCCCCGAATCGGCACTTTATCGGTCGAACGCCTACGTCGGCTTGAGGCAAGGGTTGCCGCTCGGATGCTCTGACCTTCAGCGACAGGCGGCTGAGTTCAAATCGGGTTTACCGGTCATGTGCTTGGGGCCTGCCGGCTGGCCGCAATCGAAAGTCTCGGCCAAGACGACCACTGTCGCCCCAGACGGACTCTGTGTGGTCTCTGATTTGTTGTGGCGTGAACCAGAATTGCTTGATTTCGCGGCGGCTGTGCAGTCTGGCCTGATCGTTGTAGTGTGGTGACGAAGGGTCCTCCGACTCGCCGTACGGGAGCAGGCTCCAAATTTCCTTTGGCTCACCTTCCACAACGATCATTAGGTGGCCCCATCCGTTGTTGTCGAAAATCTGTCCGTTGCTTTGCTCCTGCCCGACGTCGGGATGCAGAACGTCATAAAGACCGGTGCCGTCCATCGGAAATGTTCCGCCACGAATCGTGACATTCACCTGCCCCCAGGGGACCTCGGTTTTTCCGAAAAGGCTTTGCATTCGCTCCAGCCCTGCCTTCAACGCCTGACGCGCACGGTACTGCTCCACCCAAGAATCAATATTGATA
>DASRDJ010000105.1:0-50094 GCA_035652655.1 Terriglobales bacterium | reverse complement strand
CCAAATCGAAGGATCGCGATCCTCGAAAAACTTGGCCGTATCCTTCGTAAGGACAATCATGAATATGGCCCGCTCTGGGTCGATTTCGGGCACGCCGAGGTGAAACGAAACGGCACCCCTGTTTATCTCAAAAACCTCGAGTTGCGGCTTCTCCGTTACCTCATTGAGAGGATTGGAAACTGTGTTTCCCGTGATGAGCTGTTGCGCTCAGTCTGGGGCTATGACGGCGGAGCATTCACGCGAACTGTGGATATGCATATACACGGCCTTCGTCAGAAACTCGAGCAGGACGCCAGCCGGCCTGAATTGATCGTCACTGTGAAGGGGATGGGCTACAAATTCGTTGCAGGGAGGGCTGAGCATTGACGGTCAATTGTGCGGTCAGCCTTCTGACAACGTCAGAAGTGTTCATGTTTCGTGCGTGTGGATAACGTTGCCTGATTGGCGAAACATCGCATTACACTCATCTCCCGCGCCCGCGACGCTCCAGCGGTAGGTTCAACTTCCCTGTAAAAACTCCCGTACGGTGGCACTGAACTGCTCGGGCACTTCTTCGTATGGCAAATGCCCGACGCCCGGATAGACGACCACTTCACAGTGTTTGAAGTGGCTCCGGAGTTGCTCGGCGGACTGAGCATACACGGCAGGATCTGCGCTACCCCAGACCAAGAGTGTGGGGATGTCGGCCAACGTGGGGATCACTCGCTCCAATTCGCGCAGATCGTTCGTCCAGTGGCTGACGATGCCGACTGCGTATTCGAAGCTGCCGGGAATCGAGACCGGTGCTTTGTAACCTTCCAGAGTTCCGGGCGGAATGCGCTTGCTGTCCCCGTAGAGGCGGGCTAACCAGTACGGGAACGTCCAGCTCATGTAGTTCGCAGAACGCAAAAACAAGGTAGAACCGAGCGGGCTGCCGATAAAGGGCGCGAGCCGCCGGCCGTGCGCTGACCAGGGATTTACAGGCGCGACCAGGATCAATTTTCGCAGGTGAAGGTCGGGACGAGTGGCGCGCATCGAGGCGGCCATCATGGCGACTGCACCCCCGTGCGAGGTCCCCAGCAAATCGAAGGAAGAGACACCGACCGCGTCGAGAAACTTGAAAAGACGATCGGCCATCGCGCAGAGGCGGCAGTCGAGTTCCGCCGGGCGGTCGGAGAAGCCCGTGCCTAACTGGTCCGGCGCGTACACGGTTGCATGGCGTGCCAACGCCGGGATCGTGAGTCGCCAGGAAAATGAGTAGCCCATCAGACCGTGCAGGAGGATCAGAGGCGGGCCAGATCCCGCCTGCAGGTAGCGCATGCGCGCGCCGTCGATGGTGACGAATCGTTCTTCCGCGGCGACGGCGGGGCGCGATGGCAAATTCTGCGCAGTAGTCGATTTCACGATGCTTTTCTTCGGAGTGCTGGACAACGTTTTAGCACGCTCCGGAGTCTATGTATGTGATATCGCCTCTGTCGCTTCTGAGTAATGGGGAGCTTCGGCTCCCCGTTTTTTACGCCGCTTTGCGACGCTTTCTGCCCAGAAACTTGCGAAGCACGCGGATGCCCTTGTCGACGTGCTGCTCCTGCAGCAGGAAAGGCGGCAGAAAGCGCACAACTGTGTCTTGTGTACTGTTGAAGAGGACGCCCTGCGCGAGTCCCTGCTCGACGATGGGACGAGTTGGAATCTCCAGGTCGATGCCTTGGATGAATCCGCGACCGCGGACTTCTTTCGCGGCGGCATAGTTGTCAACCAGTTGCTGAAGTTCGTGTTGAAGGTAGGCGCCGACCTTGGCGACATTCTCCAGCAGTTTTTCTTCTTCGACAATCGCAAGATATTCAAGGGCGACGCGGCATGCGAGCGGGCCTCCGCCGAAAGTCGTGCCGTGCTGGCCGGCCGAGATGGCCGAGGCGAATTCTTCACGCGCCAGGAACGCGCCGAGTGGAAGGCCGGCGGCGATGGGTTTCGCGATCGCGACGATATCGGGCTTCACTCCGAAGGTCTGGAACGCGAACAGGTTGCCGGTGCGACCCAGTCCGCATTGAATCTCGTCGAAGATCAGCGCGACTTTGAACTGGTCGGCGAGCGCGCGGCACTCTTTTAAGAACTCGACCGAGCACTCCAGAATTCCGCCTTCGCCAAAAATTGGCTCGAGCACGATGGCACAGGTTTGATCATTCACGGAAGCACGCAGGGCTTGGATGTTGTTGCGCGGGACGAACGTGACCTCCTCAAGCAGGGGTTCGAAGCCTTTGCGGTATTTGTCCTGACCGGTCAGTGACATCGCGCCGAAGGTTCTGCCGTGGTAGGAGCCTTCGAGCCCGATGAGGCGGCTCTTCTCCAGCCCACCAATACGGTGGCTGGCCAGGCGGGCCAGCTTGATCGAACCTTCGATGGCTTCCGTACCGCTGTTCGAGAAAAACACGCGGTCGAGGCCCGATAGCTGAACGAGTTTCTCGGCGAGCCGTCCCTGATACTCGTGACAGTACAGGTTCGAAATGTGGATCAGCTTAGAGGCTTGGTCGCGAATCGCCTTCACGATGCGCGGGTGCGCGTGCCCCAGGGCGTTCACGCCCAGGCCGGACACAAAGTCCAGGTACTTCTTTCCCTCGAAGTCGAAGAGAAAAACTCCTTTGCCGCGCTCAAAAGCGACCGGGTAGCGGTTGTAGGTTTGGAGAAGATAACGGCGCTCGAGGTCGATGATCTGTTCAAAGTTTGTCATGGAAATCAGGATTCTACCTGAGAGCGCTGTGGACGCGGAAAATCAGCAAAGACTGTTATGTCTATCCCTCTAAATACTAAAAGCAGAAGGGGATACGATATCCGAGAGAAACCTTCCAAAATCTGTATTCGCTGTCCGATGGGCCGCCTATAATGGTGGAAGTCGCTGTGGACAGGCAGTTTAGCCGCTTGTGGAAGAACGGATTCTTGGCAGTGAAGTTGCAAATGCAATTGCGGGGAAGCAAAGGGTCGTCGCGTCTGGACGCGTTGGTGTCTCCCCACGAGTCCATGAACAAGGACTTCCAAATCCGTTTTACTGCCGGCTTGCTGTTCCTGCTGACTGCCGCCGCCTGCGCTTTCGCCTGGATCAACTTCCAAAAAGAGCACGAATTTCAGACTCCGACCGACGGCGCGTGGTGGGTAGAGCGCGGCGGGCATCTAGTCGCCGATCGGGTGGCTAGGAATAGTCCTGCGGACAAAGCGGGCATCCGGCAGGGCGACGAGCTAACGACCATCAACGGACGAGAGGTGAAAAACACTCCGGCCCTGGAGCGTCAGCTGTACGGGACGGGGGTCTGGTCGAAAGCAAATTACTCGGTGATGCGGCATTCGGTGCCGGTTGAGGCCGGGGTGATCCTCGCTCCTGCGGAGCGTCCGCTTAACGACTGGCTGCGTCTGATTGCACTGATTTATCTCGGCATCGGTCTGTATGTTTTGTTGCGCCGCTGGACCGCGCCGAGTTCGATGCACTTCTACATTTTCTGCTTGGTCTCGTTCATCTTCTACTCGTTCCACTACACGGGGAAACTGAACGCGTTCGACTGGAGCATTTACTGGTGCAACGTGGTTGCCTGGATGTTGCAGCCGGCGTTGTTCCTGCACTTCGTACTGACATTCCCGGAGAGGCGACAGTTCATCAAGAAGCATGCCTGGACAGTGCCGATGCTGTACGCGCCCGGCATGGCGTTGCTCACAATTCACGTGTTCACTCTGCGCTTCGTGCAGGCCAACGAATTGCGGCGCTGGAATCTGGATCGCCTGTGGTGGGCTTATCTCGGCTCGTACTTTGTGGCCTCTGCCACGGTCCTTTGGTACAGCTACCTGCACGCGAGCACGCCAATTCTGCGTCAGCAACTGAAATGGGTGACGCGCGGGACGATCGTGGCGATCGCGCCTTTCACGCTTTTCTACATCGTGCCTTACCTGTTCGGCATGGTGCCGACCGTCGGAATGCAGCTCTCCGTGCTGTCGCTGGGCTTGCTGCCCCTCACGTTCGGATACGCGATCTTCCGCTATCGCCTAATGGACGTGGACCTGATCTTCAAGCGCGGCATGGTGTACACGCTGGCCGCGGCGGCCGTGGTGATGGCGTACTTCGCGCTAGTTGCAGGCGTCGCCGAACTGGTCCACACGCGTATTCCCAGCACCGGCCCCTACGGTCTGATTTTGGCGATGGTCGTCACAGCACTGCTGTTTGATCCGGTACGTAAGTGGATTCAGGACGGCATCGACCAGTTCTTCTACCGGACGCGCTACGACTACCGAAAGACGCTGATCGAATTCGGCCGCGAGTTGAGTGCGGAAACCGATCTCGACGAAATGCTGAGTTCGGTGGTGGACCGCCTGTCACGCACCCTGATGGTCGATCGGCTGGCGATCTTTCTGCAGACCGGCGAGGCTAGCGATCACTTCGTGATTGCCAAGTCATTTGGCATGTCGCAGACCAGTGGGCTGGATCTCAGCTTCCTGAGTTCGCAGCGGCCGGAGATGGAAGCCGGGCACCTGTTCTTCGACAACACGCACCAGGTGCCGCGTGAAAATCCCGCAGCGCAAACCAGCATCGCAACACTCGACCTGAACTACTACATTCCCTGCCGCGTGCAACGCAAACCGATCGCCGTATTGGGCCTGGGCAAAACGATGGAAGGCGACTTCCTGACCAGCGAGGATGTCGAACTGCTGGAGACGCTCGCCGGCTACATCGGAATCGCCATGCAGAATGCCCGCCTGTATGCTTCGCTCGAACAGAAAGTGGCGGAGTACGAGCGACTGAAAGACTTCAACGAAAACATCGTCGAGTCGATCAACGTGGGCGTGCTGGCGGTCGATCTCGCAGACCGCATCGAGTCCTGGAACTCGCAGATGGAAGTAATGTACGCGCTACCGCGGTGGCAGGCGCTGACTCGGCCTTTGAGCGAAGTCTTCCCGGCGGAGTTCGTCGAGGAGTTCTACCGGGTGCGTCAGAATCCCGGCATTCATAACCTCTACAAGTTCCGGCTCAACACGCCAGCCGGAGAAGTCCGCACCATCAACGCGGCCATTGCTCCCCTGGTCACGCGCAAGTTCAATGTCATCGGGCGCCTGATCATCATGGACGACATCACGGAGCGCGTGGAACTGGAAGCGCAACTCTCTCAGGCCGACAAGCTTTCGTCGATCGGCTTACTGGCTGCCGGAGTAGCGCATGAAGTCAACACGCCGCTGGCGGTGATCTCTTCGTATACGCAGATGCTCTCGAAGCAGTTGAAGTCCGATCCGCAGAAAGCGGGGCTGCTCGAGAAGATCACGCGGCAGACCTTCCGGGCGTCGGAAATCGTCAGCAACCTGCTCAACTTCTCGCGCACCAGCGGCACAGAGTTCGGGAATGTAGACGTCAACCGCGTTGTGCTCGATACGCTGGCCCTGCTCGATCATCAGTTCCGCACTTCGCGCATCTCGGTTGAGCGCGAACTTGCCGATCACCTTCCGCCGATCCAGGGAAACACCGGGCGCCTGCAGCAGGTCTTTCTGAATCTGTTCTTGAACGCGAAGGATGCGATGCCTGCGGGTGGGACGATCCGGGTGGCCACGTCGAACGGCACGGGCGTCAGCGTCAGCGTCACTGATACTGGAAGTGGCATTGCGCCCGAACACATTGCGCGGATCTACGATCCGTTCTTCACCACGAAAACTGCACCGGAGGCAGGCCAGAAGCGAGGTACCGGGCTGGGCCTGTCGGTTACGTACGGAATCATCCAGGAACACGCGGGCAAGATTCGCGTGGAGAGTCGCCCCGGCGAGGGAACGACGTTTCATCTGGATTTTCCGCTGACCAGGAAGGCCGTCAATGTCTGAAGCCGCGGTGTTGCCCCGCAAGATGAACGATTTTGAATCCCTGGCGATGGCTGGTTCGGTTCTCATCATCGATGACGAAGCCGAAATCCGCGAGTCGCTGCAGACTCTGCTCGAACTGGAAGGCTACGAAGTTGAGACAGCCGCGACCGGGCAACAAGGCTTGCATCGCATTGGACAGCGGGCGTTCGACCTGATCCTGCTGGACCTGGCGCTTCCTGATCGCAACGGCCTCGATATCCTTGCGGATCTGCACTCGCAAGATCCCGGCCTGTCGGTGATCATGATTACCGCGTACGGAACTGTTGAAAACGCGGTGAAGGCAATGCAGTCGGGCGCGGCGAACTTTGTCCAGAAACCTTGGGACAACGAAAAGCTACTGGCCGATGTTCGTGCGGCCATCGCGCGGCACAAGGCCGAAGAAGAAAACATCCAACTGAAGCGCGCCCTCAAGCAGCGCTACAACTTCGAACACATCATCGGCAAGAGCGAGCCGATGCTGAAGATTTTCGACCTAGTCGCGCAGGTCGCTCCCAGCCGCTCGACCGTGCTGCTGCAGGGTGAGAGCGGAACCGGAAAAGAACTCATCGCCAAAGCAATCCACTTGAATTCCCCGCGCAAAGACCGGCCGTTTGTCCCGGTAAACACGGGTTCGATGCCGCCCGACCTACTGGAGTCTACGTTGTTCGGGCACGTAAAGGGCGCGTTCACGAGCGCGATCGCCTCGAAGAAAGGCCTGTTCGAAGTCGCAGACAAAGGCACCCTGTTCCTTGATGAAATCGGAACGATGACCATGGACACGCAGAGCAAGATTCTGCGCGTTCTGCAAGACCGCAAGTTCATGCACCTGGGTGGCATTCATGAAGTTCAGGTGGATGTGCGGATCATCGCGGCTACAAACGTCGATCTGCGGCAGCAAGTACGCGAAGGTAAGTTTCGCGAAGACTTGTTCTACCGGTTGAACGTGATCTCCATTGACTTGCCGCCGTTGCGCCAGCGTAAGGAAGATATCCCGTTGCTGGTGCATCACTTCCTGAAGAAGTACTCAGAGGAGAACGAGCGCGAGTATAGACGGATCACGCCGGAAGGGTTGCGCCCCCTGGTGGCATACTCGTGGCCCGGGAACGTGCGTGAACTTGAGAACGTGATTGAGCGCGCAGTAGTGCTGTCGTCGGGCGTGGATATCGGAAGCGACCTTCTTCCAGATCAAATGGTCGGGCGTGGTACGGCTTTCCCAGTCATGGAACATCGGCCAGATGCCTCATTGTTCGACATTCTGGAAGACTGCGAGCGGCGGATTATTACCGACATGCTTGAGAAGTGCAATTGGAATCAGACGGAAGCCGCGGAGCGGTTCCGCGTGCCGCTGTCGACTTTGAATCAGAAGATCAAGCGGCTGGCCGTGGAGATTCGGAAGAAGGGCCGGGAAGCGTAAAGGCTTTCAATAACTATTTTGAGCTCGGCTGCGGCCGAGCTTTTTCTTTCTAGAGCGCTATCCGACCCGTGATGGAAAATCCTGCGAGGCCGGTGGCATCGTTCCGGTACACGGGGTCCTTCGACTGCGTCAGATTTCGCCTCACTCCGCTCAGGATGACAAATTTAAGAACGGGTAGTAGAGCCGACTCGAAGCTCGAAGCTCGAAGCTCATAGCTCGAAGCTCGCGGCTCCTGTTATAGTTCGACCTGGAACAGATGGGGGCTTGGAATGGCGGCGGGCGACTTTCTTAGCAGCATCGAATTCATCTCACCCATCGATTTCGCGAAGAAAAAGGTCCAGTCGGTGCAGGAATATTCCCTGCTCTCGGCGCAGGCGGTTGCCAACCTCTTTCGGCGGCCGATCTATGGCGCTGACATGATGCAACAGGCCGACTCCATAGGGTTCGGTTCCCTTCCTATCGTCCTGGCATCGGTTTTCTTCACTGGAGCGGCGCTGGCCTTGAATAGCGCGACGACGCTGAGCCGTTTTGGCGCCACCACTGTGATCGGGCAACTGGTCTCGATCGGCATTGTGCGCGAACTGGGTCCGGTTCTGGCCGGTCTTGTAGTGGCGGGACGCAACGCTTCCGGAATGGCCAGCGAACTGGGTTCCATGATCGTGACCGAACAAATCGACGCCATGCGCGCTCTCGGCACCGATCCGATGAAAAAGCTGGTCACCCCACGCGTCGTCGCCACTGTGGTGATGCTTTTCTTCCTCACGATTCTCGGCGACTTCATGGGACTGCTTGGCGGCAGCGTGGTCGCCGGCGTCCTCCTAGGCATGGATGCGCATGAATACTGGAGCAATGCCTGGCAGACGCTGGTGTTCTCCGACGTCTTCATGGGCCTGATGAAGCCGCTGGTATTCGGATTCATTGTCGCCACCATCGGCTGCTACTACGGGCTGACCACGAAGGGCGGCACGCAGGGCGTAGGTCGCTCGACCACCGAAGCGGTCGTGGCTTCGATGATCCTGATCATCGTGGTTGACGTTTTCGTAACCCGCTTCCTCATGGTGGTGCTGGGATCCTGACCGATGCCGACTCCCTCCCTGCCCGTTGAAGAGAACGCGATTGCCACGCAAGAGCATGCGCAGGACGTTATCGTCTTCGACGATGTAGCGATCTCATTCGAAGACAACATGGTGCTCGACGGAATTTCGTTCCGCTTGCCGCGAGGCGAGACTAAGGCTCTGTTCGGCGTGGCGGGCTCCGGCAAGAGCACCATTCTTAAGATGGCACTCGGCCTACTTAAGCCCGATCGCGGTCACATCTACACGTTGGGCGAAGACGTTACGCAGATGCCGGAGGATCAACTGTTCGATCTGCGTCGCAAGGTGGGCATTGTCTTCCAGGAGAGCGCCCTGTTCGATTCGCTCACCGTGCACGACAACGTTGCGTTCCGGCTGATGGAAGAAGGCCAGGTCCCCATCGACGAGATCGACGAACGCGTCCGCGAGGTGCTGCGCTTCGTGGAACTGGAACACACGGTCGCGATGTTTCCCTCGGAACTATCCGGAGGCATGCGGAGACGTGTAGCCATTGCCCGCGCCATCATCACCCAGCCCGAAACGCTGCTTTACGATTCGCCGACGGGCGGACTCGATCCGGTGACTTCCACAACCATCGTGGAGCTGATCGTGAAGCAGCGTGACGTTTACAAGACAAGTTCTCTCATGGTGACGCACCGCCTGCAGGATGCGTTCACGATGGCCACGCACGTCTTCGACCCGAAGACCAATCACATGCGGCATGTGGAAGCGGGCGGGCGCGTGGAGATTCCCATGACCTTCCTGATACTGCGCGAGGGCAAGGTCATTTTCGACGGCGATCTGCAGCAGCTCGTGCAAACCCGGGATGAATACATCCGGGAATTTATTTCGTAGATGCCGAGGCGGGCACCCATCCCACGCTTGATTCGGCCACTTGTTCCGCTGATTTCGTGGCTCACAGCGCGCTACATCGCCTACCATCGCCGGCGCTTGCTTCCGCAGTCCATGGCGATTCCCGATCGCATGATTGCGCGAATGCGAGCATTCTTTCCCGCTTCTGTTCTGGCTGAAACTCGAATCGTGCAAGCTCGCATGCCAGATCCGATTCTGTATCCGCTGGTGCGCGTGTTCGGTATCAAGGGAATGCTCCAGATGTCGTCGATTGGCGCGATTACGCTGCTCGATGTCGTGGCCTATCCCGAAGAGCTCGACAGCAGCACCCTGTTCCACGAACTGGTACATGTCGTGCAATACCGCGTGCTCGGATGGAAAGAGTTTGCGCGACTCTACGTTCGGGGATTTCTGGAGCGAGGTGGCTACGAAGGAATTCCGCTGGAGCGGCAGGCTTATCAGCTCGGCACGCGCTTCGATCGGTGGCCGCAGGGATTGTTTTCCGTCGAAGAAGAAGTGATCCGGTGGCACTCGGCTGGCAAGCTTTAGACAAGCGCCACCGGACACAGGCTCAGCCGGCCTTAGCGAGGCTTTCCGCTCGCGCCTTGCGCATGTTCTCGACGTTCCGGGAGATCACTTTGTACCGCTCCTGGCCTTTTTCGGTGTGGATGAGTTTTTCGAGGTTGGCAAGGAGCATGGGATTTTGCATCTTCTCGCGCACTTCCTTGAGATATGGTTCGACCTTGGCGTAGATGAAGAACATTTCCCCGCTACAGCTAGGCTCGAAGAAAAGATCTTCGTTCAACACGCCATTGGTGACGAAGGATCCGGCCATGCTCCAGTAGCCGAGGACCATGCGCATCCAGGCATTCTCCGGAGAGCCCATGGCGCGACCAATCTTGACGATGTCGTCGGCGCTTTCCGGCCAAAAGTTTGCTGTCCACCATTGACGGGCTTTGCGGATTTCAGGTTCGCGGCGGGCTTCGTAGAGTTTCAGAATGAGTTCGGCATCGGCGTGAGTCGGTGTCGCCATCGGAAGGCCTCCAAAAATGATTTGAGTTGAACGGCTGTGATTTTAGATGAAGAGGGACTGCGAGAAGCGGCAAAAGGTTAAAGACAAATCAGATTTTAAAATGGAGGGACGGGCGGCCTCGCCCGTCCAAGTTGTATCAATGGGAGATGCGAGCAGACTATCCGCAGTTCGACGGGCGAGACGCCCGTCGCTCCATCGACAATAATTTTGGTTCGACCTTAAGAAGCGCCAGCTTCCGCCGCTCCCGCCACCGGGGTCGGAGCTTCGCGCTCGTAGTCACACTCTTTGTTCGGGCAGGCAATCACAGGTCCAGCTTTCAGATTCTTCTCGACCAGGAATTCGCTGCCGCAACTCGGGCACTTCTCGGCAAGCGGCTTGTTCGCCGAAGTGAATTTGCATTTCGGATAATTCGAGCAGCCGTAGAAAGTGTTGCCTTTGCGCGCCTTCTTTTCGACGAGATCTCCGTCTTTGCAGTCGGGACACTTCACGCCGATGAAGTTCTGCTTCACGAACTTGCAGTCCGGATATCCGGAGCACGCCGTGAACTCGCCGTATCGGCCGTGACGGATCATCAGGTTGCGGCCACATTTCGGGCAGGGCTCGTCGAGCGGGATGTCGGGCACGCGCTTGCCCTGATCGAGTCTGCGCGTCGTCTTGCAATCCGGATATCCCGTGCACGCCATGAACTGGCCGAAGCGTCCGCGCTTCAGGACCATTACCCGGCCGCAGTTCTCGCAATATTCTTCCTGTGCCGTCTCCTGCACATCGGCGGAATCGAGATCGGGCAGGTTGATGGGGTTTTCTTTCGTAAACGTGCAGCTCTCGGGATTGTCCTTTTCGTAAGAACTGCAAGCGTAGAAGGACCCGTGCTTGCCCCACTTAATGACAAGCGGTGAGCCGCAGCGCTCACACTTCTCGTCGGTGGGTTTCTCCATACGCTTGATGTTCTCCATGTGCTTCTCAGCGTATTTGAGGTCCTTGGCGAAGCGCTTGTAGAACTCCGCCATGGCGTCGGTCCACTTCTCTTTGCCATCTTCGATTTCGTCGAGCTCCTCTTCGAGGCGCGCGGTGTAAGCCACGTCGAAGATGTCGCGGAAGTTGTCGATCAGCAGATCCGTGACCACCAAGCCAATCTCGGTGGGCGCGAACTTACCGCCTAACTTCGTGACGTACTGCCGTTCCTGAATCGTGGTGAGAATGGTCGCGTAGGTCGAAGGACGGCCGATGCCCCGCTCCTCGAGTTCCTTCACCAGCGACGCTTCGTTGTAGCGTGGAGGCGGCTCGGTGAAGTGCTGTTCCGGCTTCAGTTCTTTCAGAGTGAGTTTCTGGCCGGGCTCGAGCGCTGGGAGTTTATGCTTCAACTCCTCGTCTTCCTCGTCCTTACCTTCCTTGGACTCTTCGTAGACTTTGAGGAAGCCGTCGAACTTCAGGACCGATCCCGTCACGCGGAACCAGTAGCTGTCGTTGCCCTGTTTGGCGTCGATGTCGACGGTGGTCTGGTCGAAGACGGCAGGGTTGATCTGCGAGGCTACGAAGCGCTGCCAAATCAACTTGTAGACTTTGAACTCGTCTTCTTTCAGATACTGTTTGACTGAATCGGGAGTGTGCGCGACCGACGTCGGTCGGATCGCTTCGTGCGCTTCCTGCGCGCTCTTTTTTGACTTGAACGTGTTGGGCTGCTCGGGCAGGTACTGCGGACCGTATTCTTTCCCGACCATCTCGCGCACTTCGGCCAGGGCTTCGTTCGAGACGCGGGTCGAATCCGTACGCATATAAGTAATGAGGCCGACCAGACCCTCTTCGCCGAGTTCCACGCCTTCGTAAAGGCGCTGGGCGATCATCATGGTGCGTTTCACGCTGAAACGCAGCTTACGAGCGGAATCCTGCTGGAGTTTGCTGGTTGTGAAGGGTGGAGCCGCATTGCGACGGCGCTCTTTGCGGTCGACCGAGCGGACCAGCCAATCGGCCTTCTCAACAAATGCACGTATCTTCTCGGCTTCCTCGCCGTTGGGAACTTCGATCTTCTCTTCGCCCTTGCCAACAAAGCGGGCATCGAACGCCGGAGGCTTGGTGGCGGCGAGGTGCGCATCGATGGTCCAGTATTCCTTCTTCTCGAAGGCTTTTATCTCGCGTTCGCGCTCGACGATGAGGCGAAGGGCGACGGTCTGCACGCGTCCGGCGGAAAGACCGCGACGGACTTTGTCCCACAACAGCGGCGACACTTGGTAGCCGACGAGTCGATCGAGAACGCGGCGAGCCTGTTGCGCGTCGACCAGGTTCTGATCGATTTCGCGCGGATGTTCGAAGGCTTCGCGTACGGCGCGCTGCGTGATTTCGTTGAACGTCACGCGCTGGATGCGCGGCGCATCGCCATTCTTATCCTTATCTTTATCTTTATCTTTAGTCTTTTTGCCCTTTTTCTTCTTCGCCCCGTCGTCATCAAGCTCGCCGGCCAGATGCGCAGCGATGGCTTCGCCTTCGCGGTCTGGATCAGGCGCCAGAAAGATATGGTCGGCTCCCTCGGCCAGCTTTTTCAGCTTGGCGAGGACCTTTTCTTTGCCGGGAATGACGATGTATTCGGTATCGAACTCGTTGTCGATATCGACACCCAGGGTGCTCTTGGGCAGGTCCTTCACGTGGCCGAGCGAGGCCTCAACCGTGAATCCTTTGCCAAGATATTTCTGAATAGTTTTCGCCTTGGCAGGCGACTCAACGATCACTAAACCTTTGGACAATGTTTCCTCTTTATGCGTTTACTGGTTTCGAAGCTAGCACGAATGCGAGTGCCGTAACAAGTTACGGGACAGAGCTCTTAGCTTTTAGCCCTTAGCTGTTAGCTCGCCACGCTGCTGTGATGTTGGCCGCCTCACTCTCTCGGATAAGGCAGACAGCATTCGTAAAACTTCATTTGTGCTCTCGTTCCGAGGCGAGTGTTCAGTGGAATCCATAAGTCCCAAATCGCGTGCTAGCAGCAGGTGACAAGACAGTTCGGCGCCTGATCCCATTGCAATTTGGATGTAGCGAGCCATCTCGCCATCCGATCGTCGGCCGCAACCTTCTGCCAGGTTCGCTTCGATTGAAACGGAGGCTCGGCGGATTTGACTCGTTAGCCCGAACAGCTCTGCTTTAGGAAAACGCAGTCTCTCGATAGACGGCTAAGGTTAGCCGATGCGCTTTCTCCCAAACCTTAAGATTTCGGTAGTCTCGCATAGTCCTCCCGACGCTCGCATCCATGGGTTTGAGTTAAGAGCTAACGGCTAAGGGCTAAAAGCTTTTCACAAAATTCTTCCCCGGCATCTGCCTCACTTTCCCTGCCAGTTCCAACTCGAACAATGCTGCGAAAATTTCGGACGACGACATGTCCTGTTCCAGTCGCTCCACGATGGCATCGATTTGCGTGGCTTCGTCCGCCTTGAGCAGGGCGTAAATCTTGCGCTCGTGCGGGCTGAGAGGATTATCGGCGCTTGGGAATAGAGATGCGGTTTCCTCGGCTGGCGATTCATCGCCCTTGGCCGGAGCCAGCGCAAGTCGCACATTCTCTGGGAGTTCCTCCCACACGTCTTCCCACGTCGCTACCAGCTTCGCACCCTGTTTGATCAGGGTGTTGGGACCCCATGAATTCTTGTTAGTGACGTTGCCGGGGACGGCAAAAACGTCCCGGTTCTGCTCCAGAGCGCAGCGCGCCGTGATGCGCGTGCCGCTGTACTCGGCCGCCTCGACCACCAGCACGCCCATCAACATGCCGCTGGTGATCCGGTTGCGAATCGGGAAGTTCTGCGGTGCGGCGAATGTGCCAAGCGGGAATTCGGAGATGATCGCCCCGCCGGTTGCAACAATCTGCTCGGCGAGGCGGGTATTTTCTTTCGGGTATGGCACATCGACTCCCGTTCCAAACACAGCGATCGTTTTTCCTTTTCCAGCAATCGCACCGCGATGAGCAGCCGTGTCGACGCCCCGCGCCATTCCGCTCTGTATGACCAGGCCACGAGCAGCAAGGTCGATCGCAAGGCGTTCGGCCATCCCGGATCCATACGGAGTGGGGTGGCGGGTGCCGACCACAGCGATCCCTGGCTGCGGACAGCAGTTCCACAGGACCGCGCACATAAAGTAATGAGGGGTGGGTCGTAGATGTGTTTCAAACGAGGCGGGTAGGCAGAATCGTCTAGCGAGACAAGCCGGACGCCGGCAGCCATGGTGCGGGCGATTTCTTCCTGTGCGAGTTCCAGTGACCTCCCGGTGCCCAGCGCTGGAGCCGATACGGCAAGAAGTCCGGTTGCTTCCAATTCGGTCAGCGACGCGCGAAAGACCGCAGCCACCGTACCCATGTGTTCCACGAGCCGCCGCGCCCGCGTCGGGCCGAGGCCCGGCGTCAGGGTGAGCGCCAGCCACTGCAGGGTGTCGTCTCGAACAAAACTCTCCGCTACGGCCATCGATGTAGACACGAGTGCCTCCGCTTCCGGTCTACCGTCGCAGAAAAATGCTGTCAAGGGAGAGCCGCACAGGCCTTTGTTAGAATCAAACATATTGATATGAGCCGTCTTCGTATTTCCGCAATATCCTTTTTAAATACAGTGCCTTTGATGTGGGATTTCGAACACGGAACTGTGGGCGCCGACTTCGATATTTCCTACACTCTGCCGTCAGCTTGTGCAGCGGAACTCAAAGCGGGGCGCGCCGATATCGGGATCATCCCGGCCGCTGCCTACGCCGAGATTCCTGATCTGGCCATTCTTCCGGGAATCGCCATCGCGGCGCGCCGGCCGGTCCGATCGATTCTGCTGGTGAGCAAAGTCCCTGTCGAAAAGATTCAGACCGTGGCGCTTGATACTTCGTCGATGACGTCCGTGGCGTTGACGAAAGTGTTGTTTGAGCGCTGGCTTGGCGGTGGTCGTAGCTTTACCACGATGGCGCCCGACCTCGACACCATGCTGCAAGATCACGATGCGGCGCTCGTGATCGGCGATACTGCTCTCAAAATGGATCGCTTCAAATACCTCACGATAGATTTAGCGGAAGAATGGATTCGCTTTACTGGAAAGCCGTTTGTATTTGCTTTCTGGGCGGTGCGGCGGGCGGCCCTTGAGAGCACATCAGTCGATTTGGCCGCCATTTTTCAGAATTCGCGGGATCACGGCCTGCAGCCGGAGAACATCTCGCAAATCGCGCGCGAGTGGTCGCCCAAGGTCGGCCTCAGCGAGGCTGAAGTGCGCTCCTATCTCACCGAAAATATCCACTACCATCTCGATGCGGGATGCATCGAAGGCCTGCACTTGTTCTACCGCTACGCGGCTGAGTGTGGTGCTTTCCCCACACCGCCACCAGTGCATTTCGTGGAGGCCGCGAAATTCGTAACCACATAAAGTGGTATCTCTGAGAATTCATGGAGAGGCTTGATGGAGCGATGCTCTCATCGCCCATCGCTGGCGGATTCGTCTCGGTCCCCATCTGCCGGAGTAGCCGCAAGCATTGGTGGTAGCCCGGGAGTACACAGGTCCTTCGCTTCGCTCGGGATGACCACTTGTTGCGTGACAAGATTGCTGGACAACACAGTTAAGTAGTAACCATTTTCCATGATGCCGCCACTTGGATTTTTCGTCGCCTCGAAGCTGTGGACCTGGCTCCGCCACCTGGGCGGGCCCGGCCTGGTCGTGCTTGGCCTGGCGGACAACTCCATCATTCCCATGCCCGGCAGCATGGATGTACTGACCATCTGGTTCGTCGTCCACAATCGCGAGCACTGGTATTACTACGCGGTGATGGCGCTGGTCGGATCCCTTATCGGCGGCTACATCACGTATCGACTCGCGCGCAAGGGTGGGAAGGAAATGCTGGAGCACCGCATGGGGCCAAAGCGCACGAAATCCGTCTACGCACGTTTCGAGCGTTGGGGCTTCTGGGGGATCTTCGTACCGGCGCTCTTGCCCCCGCCGGTTCCGTTCGTCCCGTTTCTGCTTGCGGCGGGTGCGATGCAATATTCGCGAAAGAGATTTCTGGCGGCGCTCGCTCTTGGCCGCGGCTTGCGTTATGGAATCCTCGCCTACCTGGGCGTCCTCTACGGACGGCACTTTCTGCGCTTCTTCAACAAGTACACCAAGCCGACCGTATACGCGCTAATTGCAATGTCAGCTATTGCGGGCCTGGCTGCTCTTGTTGCGTACTTCCGTTACCGTGGGCAGAGCGGAAGTCCCGCCAACGCGGCTCACCAAGCTGCGCACTGATAGCAGTTAGCGATTTTTTGATTAACACAGCAGAATCAACAGCTTACCCTATATTCACGATATTTTTACTAGCCTTTTCAGCCTTCATTCCATCTAATGATTTATATGGAAAAGCTTAAATCCGCTAAACATTATATTTTTGCCAGCGACTTCGATCAGACGTTGAGCTACAACGACACGGGCTACGTCTTAAGTGAACTTCTGGGCATCCCGACCAAGGAATTCGAGCGCAAGGCTGAGGGCATGGCGCGCCTGAACCTGGTGCAACAGGGAGGCGAACTCTCGTACCTGTTGCTGCACGATCCGGAGTTTCACGACCGGGTTCGTCCAGAGCATTTGCGCGAAGTCGGCAAGCGCATTCGCTTGAAAGAGAACATCGACTTCCTGAAGCGAGTGCTCGACAAGGGGATTGCCGGATATCGCTTCGAGTTCTATGTACTGTCGGCCGCGCCTGTAGAAGTGATCCAGTCAGCGCTGGAAGGGATTGTTCCTCCTGATCATATTTTTGGAACGCAGTTCCGGTATCACGCCTCGGGAGAAATCGCGGCCATCGAACGCGTAACTGCAGGCTACGGCAAAGTCGCCGTGCTCGACCGCATTCAGAACGAAGTGCAGATCAGTTCCGACCGTATCGTGTATGTAGGCGACGGCAGTTCCGATGTACATGTGATGCTGCACGTCAATCGACGCGATGGATTCACGATCGCAGTCTCGGAAAATAAGCACCTGGCTCCGATTGCGCGACGCACCGTGCTCAGCACGAATGCGCTGGGCGTACTGATTCCAATCCTCGAAGAGATCGTCGGCTGGGATCGCATGCAGATTCGCGCGTTCCTCGAGTCGCAGGGCTTCGTCATCCAGGAATGGGACAAGGTTTCTACCGACGTAGTAACGATTCTCGACAGCGACCCCGCAAACCTTGCGGCAGCGACTTCGAGAGCGGAGGGCTCGCGTGTCTGATCTGGTGGGGTGGCTGGCTACGACGATCTTCGCGGTTTCATATTTTGTGCGGAATCCCGTGACGATGCGGTGGGTACAGGCGGCAGCCGCCTTGTGCTGGATGACCTACGGCATCCTGCTACATGCGGTACCGGTGATTGTGGCGAACCTCATTGTAGCGGGACTGGCCCTGTACTCTTCGTTCCGGCCGGTGGCGCAGCCGGAAAGCACGCATCAGTAGGGGTGTCCAGTTTGGAGAAAGGCCGGGCCCAACGTTAGAATCAAGCGTTGGGCCTGGCGCTTAATATGTCCCTGACCAAAGAACAAGCGCTCGAGATGTTCCGTTCCGATGACCTGATTGGCATCGGCATGGAGGCCGATGCGGTCCGCCGCAAACTCCATCCGGACGGCGTGGTCAGCTACATCATCGACCGCAATATCAATTACACGAATTTCTGCACGGAATACTGCACTTTCTGCGCGTTCTATCGTCCGCTGAAGGGACCAGCGGCGAAGGAAGGCTACATCCTCGAGTTCGAAACGATCTACGACAAGATCGCCGAGACCGTGGAACTGGGCGGTACGGGCGTGCTGATGCAAGGCGGCTTGCACCCCGACCTCAAGATCGAGTGGCACGAGAAGATGCTGAGCGGGATCCGCCAGCGCTTCCCGAAAGTTCATCTCCATTGCTACTCCGCGTCGGAAATTCTGGCCATTGCCGAGTACAGCAACCTGAACTTACGGGATACGATTGCTCGCCTTCGAGACGCTGGCCTGGATTCGATCCCTGGCGGTGGCGCTGAGATTCTCGATGACGAAGTTCGCTTCAAGATTGCACGCCTGAAGTGCCTGACGGAAGACTGGATCAGTGTGCACCGAACTGCCCATCAACTGGGCATGCGCACCACCGCCACCATGATGTTCGGCGTCGGCGAAAAGATCGAGCACCGCGTAAACCACTTCCAGCGGCTCCATGATCTGCAGGAAGAGACGGGCGGCTTTACGGCGTTCATCCCGTGGAGTTTTCAGCCGGCTAATACGGCGCTGGGCGGACGGCATTGGGACGAGGCCACGGCGGTCGAATATTTGAAGGTGCTGGCGATCTCCCGCCTTTACCTCTCGAACTTCCTGAATGTGCAGTCGAGCTGGGTGACGCAAGGGCTGAAAGTCTGCCAAATGGGTCTGCGCTTCGGCGGCAACGACGTCGGCTCGGTCATGCTCGAAGAAAACGTAGTGCGGGCGGCGGGCGTGACGAACTGCACGACCGAAGAAGAATTGCGCCGAATTATCCGTGACGCCGGCTTCAGGCCCGTTCAACGCGACACGCTGTATCGAACATATTTCCTGAACTAAGCCCTCCCCTGCGGTAACCGCATAATGAGATTGGCAATCATATTCGCGGCCGTCCTGGCGCTCGCCTTGTGCGTCCAGGGGCAGACCGTTGACGCTCCGAAAGAGCCGACGAAAGGCTCGTTCGAAGGAACCGTCGTCAAGGACCCCGACGATGAGCCGATCAAGAAAGCCATCATCGAAATGATCGCCGAGAATCAGGGAGAAGGCGGAAATTACACGGCAACTTCCGATGCCGAGGGACGATTCAAAATCGCGGACATCCTGCCTGGCCGATATCGAGTTGTGCTGGAACGCGCGGGTTACGTCGGGATCGACAGTAAGCGGAAGAGATCACTCGGTTGGATGCTGTCGATCGAGGCCGGACAGGAAATCCATGATCAGAAGCTGCACATGCTCGCGGCGGCAATCGTGACGGGCCGGGTTCTGGACGAAGACGGCGACCCAATGGCAAACGTCGACGTATCTGTGCTGCGACGAAAAGGCAAATCTCTCGAGGCTATCGGTTCGACAGCGACGAACGATCTCGGCGAGTATCGTATCGGAGGCCTGTTGGCCGGCAAATACTATCTCTCCGCCATGCCTCTACCAAACTTTCAGACGTTCGCCACGCGGAAGACCATCGCAGGCAAGGAAACGGCCGCCCTCCAGACTTCCTATTTACGGACCTTTTATCCCGGAGTTGTGGACCGCGCGCAGGCCTCGACGATCGAACTGAAAGCCGGTATGGAAACGCCCATGGACTTTTCGTTGTCCCGCAAGCATGCGGCGTCGGTACGGGGAAGAGTTCTAGGGATGGCTCCCGGCACCGGAGGAATGGTATCGCTACGAAATAAGGAATCATTCACCGAATTCAACTCGGGAGAGATTGGCAAGGACGGGAAATTTGAAATTCTGAATGTTGTGCCGGGCAGCTACCGAATCACTGCCATGACAGTTGTGAACGACAAGCCCCACGTTGAAAGCCAACCCCTGGAAGTCGACACCAGCGACGTTGAGGATGTTGAGTTCGTGCCACAACCTCCGGCGATTCTGCGTGGTCGGGTTCGTTTTAGCGGCAAATCTTCCAAAGCGGAAGGCACCTCGGGTTTCATTTTTCTGCGCTCCACGGAAGGAGACGACGAATTCGAAAGCGGCGTGACAATCAGTGGGGATGAGACAACCGATTCGTCCGACTACGGCAAGTTGAAACCTGACGGAAGCTTCGAGATAAAGAATGTGCGTCCGGGCAACTACGAAATCATGTTCGCCAGAGATTCGCAGGAGGATCGAAACAGCTTTGTCGAGTCCGTCACGGCCGGAACGAAGGAATTCGTCGACACGGGATTGAAAGTAAATGGCGGCGCATTTGTGCTCGACGTGACCGTTAGTTCGGGCGCGGGCGTTATCGAGGGAGTGGTCACAGGAGACAACAAGGAACCTGTCATTGGATCGGCGGTCGTAGCGGTCCCCGAAGCGCGCTTCCGCAAGCAAGCCTCGCGCTACGCTCGCGCGGAAACGGATCAGAATGGACGGTTTTCAATCCGCGGATTACGCCCGGGAACCTACTCGCTGTGTGCATGGGAGAGTGCGGAAGAAGGCGACCAGTATCTCGATCCGGACTTCCTGAAAACTGCCGATGAACATGGAACGCCCATCAAGGTAGAGAAGTCGAGCCACCAGAGAGTGGAATTGAAGATCATTCCTGCTCCTGTTGACCAACCCTGATTACGTTGAAAACATCGTAGCCACCGGCCTTCATTCCTGCTTCGGGTAAAATAGAAGGTTTAGCAGCGGAACGGAGACCCGTCCGTGTGGGAGTATCTGGCTGACTAGTCTGTTCATTGCGAATCTGGCGTCGGTTGCCGCGGTCGTTGCCTCCAAGGGAATTGGCTCGTACATACGCCAGCACTTCCTCGACCGCACGTTCCAAGGCCTGTACCACGCCAACGGTTTCGACATTGCGCTTCTCATTCCGTACTTCATCGTACTGATCCTGCTCGCTTCGTACGGCTTGCACCGTTACATTCTCGTCTACCTTTATTACAAGAACCGCAAGAATCACACGAGCGAACCGACCGAACATTTCGCCGAACTGCCGCGGGTAACCGTTCAGCTGCCCATGTTCAACGAACAGTTCGTTGCCGAACGGCTGATCGACTGCGTGTGCAAGCTGAAATATCCGCAGGAAAAACTCGACATCCAGGTGCTCGACGATTCGACCGATGAGACGGTGGAGGTCGTGCGCAATCTCGTCGAGCGCTACGCCGCGTTGGGCCATCCAATCTCTTATCATCACAGGACGAATCGGGAAGGCTTTAAGGCGGGCGCGCTGGCAGAGGGCATGAAGACGGCGAAGGGTGAGTTCATCGCGATCTTCGACGCGGACTTTCTACCGCCCGAGGACTTCCTGCTCAAGGTGATTCATCACTTCACCGATCCGAAGATCGGCATGGTTCAGACACGCTGGACCCACATCAACCGCAACTATTCCTTCCTGACCGAGGTGGAAGCTATCCTCCTCGACGGGCACTTTGTGCTCGAGCACTCAGGGCGCGCGCGCACCGGGGTATTTTTCAATTTCAACGGCACCGCCGGCATGTGGCGCGCACGCGCGATCGAAGAGGCCGGCGGCTGGCAACACGATACCCTGACCGAAGACACCGATCTTTCCTACCGCGCGCAGCTAGAGGGATGGAAATTCATCTACCTGCAGGACGTTGAATGTCCCGCCGAACTGCCGGTGGAGATGACGGCCTTCAAAACGCAGCAGGCGCGTTGGGCTAAAGGCTTAATCCAGACCGGAAAGAAAATTCTTCCGCGCGTGCTGAAGAGCGACGCGCCTCTGCATACCAAGATCGAAGCCTGGTACCACCTAACGGCCAACCTCAGTTATCCGCTGATGATCGTGCTGTCGGTGCTGTTGCTGCCGGCCATGATCATTCGCTTCTACCAGGGCTGGTTCCAAATGCTGTACATCGACCTGCCGCTGTTCATGGCGTCGACGTTTTCGATTTCGAGTTTTTACCTGGTCTCACAGCGCGAGTTGTTTCCGAAAACCTGGCCGCGCGCACTCTTGTATCTTCCCTTCCTGATGGCGCTGGGGATCGGTTTGACCATCACGAACACCAAAGCTGTTCTGGAAGCGTTGGTCGGCCAGCAAAGCGCGTTCGCGCGGACCCCGAAGTATGGCGTGGACCGCAAGAAGCAGAAAGTCGGCAAAAACAAATATCGCAAACGCCTCGGTTGGATTCCTTGGGTCGAGTTGCTGATTGGCTGCTACTTCGCCTCCACGGTCTATTACGCGCTCGACAACGAGAACTACATTACGGTACCTTTCCTGCTGCTTTTCGTTATCGGTTACTGGTACACCGGGCTGATGTCGCTGCTGCAAGGGCGCTTCACCGGTCTCGCGTTGAGTGCCGAGACGCACACCAAGCCGTTCCCGGTCGGGGTCTAACGCTTCACGATTTGCAAATCTTAAGACAAGCGGGAAGTCCTGCGCCCGCAGGTGAGGTCTTCACATGAAGAAGCTCGTGATCTTGGTCGCATTGGTTTTCGCATCCTGTGGGACGTGGGCGCTCGAGCGTCAGCCAACTGCTGACTACCACGCGCGGCGCGAAGCGCTGTCGAAGAAGACGAAGGGCGCGGCGGTTCTGCTGTTTGCGCCGATGGAGACCGAGGGTCCGAACGCGGTCTACGGCTTCCGGCAGGACGACAATTTCTATTACCTCTCGGGATGGACTGAACCTGGCGCCGCGTTGCTGATTGTGCCCGCGGTGGAAGCGTCTGGCGACGCAAAGGCGCGTCCTTACACCGAGATCTTATTCCTGGCCGCAAACAACAAAGTGGAAGAAAAGTGGACCGGGCCGAAGCTCAGTGCAACCGATCCGCAGGCTGCGAAGCTAACCGGGTTTGATCGCGTCGAAGTCATGGACAAGTTGCGCGATGAACTGAACTCGCTGCTGGCTGAGCGTCCCACTGTCTACACCGATCTCACTGCCTACGGTCACGATTCCCCATCCAGCAGCGGTCTAGACTGGCTTAAGCGCACGAATGCATTCATTCCCTTTGCGACCTACCAGGACGCCAAGCCTCTGATCGGCGCTTTACGTACATTCAAGGACGAGCGCGAAATTGCCCTGATCCGCAAAGCCACCGACGCGACGGTTGCCGCACACTTGGCAGCCATGAAGACGATCAAGCCACGTGTTACTGAGCGCGAGCTATCAGCCCTCCTGCAATACCAGTGGGGGAAACGCGGTTGTGAACGGCCTTCCTACGCGCCAATCGTGGGATCGGGCTTCAATTCGACCGTGCTGCACTATTCGGAAGACTCGGCGACCGTGCAAGACGGAGATGTAATCGTGATCGATGCGGCCGGCGAGTACTCCATGTACGCCACCGACATCACGCGCACGTATCCCGCGAACGGCAAGTTCACCGCCCGGCAACGCGAAATCTATGACATTGTTCTAGGCGCGCAACAGGCGGCCATCGCAGCGTTCGTCTCTGGTAAGTCTTCGCTTCGACGTGAAGATCCGAATGGCCTGTTCAAGGTGGCCTACGACTACATCAACACTCACGGTAAGGATCTGCACGGCGAACCGCTCGGGAAGTATTTTATTCATGGACTGGGCCACTACGTCGGACTCGCCGTCCACGATCCCGGGGACTACTCGGTTTCGCTCGGACCGGGCGCCGTGTTCACGATCGAGCCCGGGATCTACATTCCTGAAGAGAAGCTGGGCGCGCGGGTTGAAGACACACTCTACGTGGATGCGAACGGGAAGTTGGTCAATCTGGGAGCAGCCCTGCCGCATACGGCCGACGAAGTGGAGCGTGCCATGGCGGGAAAGTAGTTTCCCGAAAACGGAGCCCGCACGGACGAATCACACCGGCTATTTGGTATCCTAGCTTGTCGTGCGGATGACCTGGTGGTTCATCATCCTGGGTTTTAGTGCGCTGGTCGTGGTGTGTGTGGCGATTGCCCTGTTTTTAAGGGTGCGCCATCACATGACTGCGGAGAGATCAGCTTCACGCGAAGACCCGGATGCGATCGATCCAAATCGCGCTGGCCAGCCATAATTTTCTGGACCACCGGATAGAAGGTTATATGTCCAAATTCGGAACTCAAACACTTCCTCTCCCCCAAGATCGCGCGGCGGAATGGGCCAAGCAGGTGGCGATTGTTGTGGGCGCCAGTTTGTTCGTCGCACTGTGTGCGCGTGTCACCATTCCTCTGCCTTTCACCCCCGTGCCCCTGACGCTGCAAAACGCCGGTGTGCTCCTGGTCGGCTTGCTATTGGGACCTCGACGCGCCTTTGCCGCGCTCGCCCTGTATCTTGCTGAAGGCGCAGCCGGACTTCCGGTTTTCAATCCGACCGGACCGGGTGGGATTCTGCAGTTGCTCGGTCCGACCGGCGGCTTCCTAATGGCCTACCCCTTCGTGGCTGGGGTTGCCGGCATCGTTATGGAACGCGGTCGCAAAACTTTTGCGAATGCCGCGATCGCCGGATTTCTGGCCGAAGTGCTGTTGTTCGTTTGCGGGTTGAGTTGGCTTGCGATTCTCACGGGTTCGATGAAGACCGCTGTCCGCTTCGGTCTGTACTGGTTCGTTTTCGCTGAGGTCATCAAGATCCTGCTGGCCGCCGCGTTTGCAGTGCGCTTCCGCCGCTCGCAGAAGGTGCAAGAATGACGGCTTCCAGCACCACTGACCGGCTGACATCCCACGGGGCAACCGAGGCGGGCGCCCGCGAAATCAACATCGCGCATAGCCCCGACTCCGACGATGCCTTCATGTTTTACGGGCTCGCGACCAACAAAGTGCGTGTACCCGGCCTGCGCTTCACGCATACCCTGTGCGACATCGAGACGCTGAATCGCAAGGCGCAGGAAGGCGTGTACGACGTTACCGCCATTTCATTTCACGCGTTCCCATATATCCAGGACCACTATGCTCTGCTCCCCAGCGGCGGCAGCGTCGGTGACGGATACGGACCGATGATCGTCGCCACCCGTGCGTTTACGCAGAGCGAAGTAAAAAAGAAAAAGATCGCAGTGCCGGGCAAACTGACCACAGCGTATCTTGCGTTGAAGCTATTCGCACCGGGTATCGAGGTCGAAGTCGTGCCGTTCGATCAGATCATCCCGCAGGTGCTTGAGGGCAAGTACGAAGCCGGGCTGATTATCCACGAAGGACAACTCACCTACTCGAAGGCGGGATTGCATCGTGTTGTCGACCTCGGCAAATGGTGGCTGAAGATGACGGGCCTGCCACTTCCTCTGGGAGGGAATGCCATTCGCCGCGCGCTGGGCCCGCAATTAATGCTCAGTGTGAGCAATGCGCTCCGCGACAGTATTCAATATGCGCTCGATCATCGCGAGGAAGCGCTGGCTTATGCGATGCAGTTTGCGCGTGATCTGGATCCGCAATTGGCCGACAAGTTTGTGGGCATGTACGTGAACGAGCGCACACTCGACTACGGCTCCGACGGACGGGAAGCCGTACGACGATTGCTCGACATGGGGCACAAGGCAGGAATCATTCCGCAGGTCGCCAGGGTCGAGTTCATCGGAGAAGGAAGCCCTACTTCACAGTCCGCTTGAACGCAAAGATCGGATCGACGTCCACCGGGATGTCCGAGGTCTTCTTCTTCAACGCTGCTTTCAAGTCTTCCGGCATCGAACCGTACTTCTGAAACCAGTTTTCGGCGCGCTGGCGGTCGCCGGTAGCTTCGATCTCGAGCAATTCCTTAGCGAGATCCGCAACCGCGTCCGGCATTTTCTGATAGTCGATGGTGTAGCGGCCCGAGGCGTCACGCGTCACAGCTCCGCGCGAGTTCAGGTAGTTGAACTCCATCATCTCCGCTTGCCCGTGGGCCTCGGCAACTCCAAAGCGAACGGTACGGAACATTCCTCCGACGTAGGACGCGTAGAACTCCTCAAGCTTAGCTTGGGGAAGCGCACCGCGATCGACCAGCCACTTCAGCCCGAACATGCCGGTAACGTCGGCCTTGGCCTCTTCCAGACCCCCGTAGATAGGGCCGACTGATTCGCGAATGCTCACTTTGCGCGATGCGGTGCGCGCGAACGCCGGGCCCAGGCCGTGAGCGATCTCGTGCATGATGGTACCAAGCAGGTAGCCTTCTCCAGAGACTTTTGCAGCTTGGTCGGTGCGCAGCATTTGCCGGGCGACCGGGATAATCACGTAATTCACACGCGCATCCATGAAGTTTTTGAAGAACAGCTTCTTGCTTCCCTTCTGCTCGTGCACGCGTGGATCGTTGGGCAGGTTGTCGGCCACCGCCTGGTAACCATGCGTGAGATCCGCTGAGCGGAAGGGAGTGTCCATAACCTCCATCGGAGTCTCAAGCCCTTGCTTCGAGGGACGGTCCTCAGGAGCAAGCGGCAGCGCATCCTGAATTTGCGGCACGTACTGCTGGAACATCTCGAGTTTCTTGCTCTCTTTTTCGTTGCGGATCATGACCGCGCCGCCGTACGTTGCCTTCACGCCGAGCAAGTCGTCGCTGTAGGTTTCGTAAGGCGCGAAGATGATGTCGAACTTCGGATTCTTCAGATCCAGCCACGCCAGATCGCTCTTGAAATAGTCGTCGGTAAGTAGTGCATCCGCTCGCAGTCGCAGGAAGTTTGCAAAAGAAGAATCAGAAGTGAGGCTGGCGGCGTCGCGCAGAGACTTCGCCGCCGGCTCGAGGAAAGAACGATAGCCAATGTGATACGGCAAGGCCTCGAGTTGATCGCCGTGCAACCGGACTACGGTCGTCGGGCTGTAGATCTCGTCCTTCTTTTCGGGATGCTCCTTGACGAACGCTTCGATCTTCTCGCGCGTGAGTCCCTGCGGGTAGAAGCCGCGACCGGGAAACATGGGCTCCTTGCCGACGAACGGCTTGTTCTCGTCGATCAAGTCGAAGCGCGAGGCATTGATCCACAGATAGCGGCGCAACTGCACGTCGCGCGAATTTGTGCTTCGCTCCAGCGATTGGTACAACGTCAGCGCTTCGGGATCCATCTGCCGCCAGTAAATGCTCTCCAGGTACTGGCAGGCCTCTACAAGCTTTCCTGCCAGCTTGCGCTCTTTCACGGTGAGGCCCGGCGGCAAGGGCATTTGCAGCGAACGAAAGCGCGCGACGCGGCGTGCTAAGTCGGGCGCGACCTTCACGTTGGCAGGTTCTGCTTGTTTCGCTGCCGAGCCGATCATCAATTCTCGTTTTCGCTGGGCAGTTGATGTGCTGATGAAGGAACTACCGAGGAGAAAGAAGATTGCGACGAGCCTGCTGCTTCGGGTCCCCATGAATGTTCGTTCGATTCTAGCAGAGCAAAGGAGCCCGACTTACGGTCACGCGTCATCCCACAATCAGATCAAAACCGTTATCATAAAAATATGGGGACGGGGGACAACGCAAAATCCAATGGTGCGCTTACGCTGCTCATCGATGCCGATGACACGCTCTGGGAGAACAACATCTACTTCGAGCGTGCCATTGCGCGGTTCATTTCGTTTCTGAATCACCACGAATATTCTCCTGAACAAGTTCGTGAAATCCTGAACGACGTGGAACGGGAGAACATCGTGACTCACGGCTACGGACTGCACAGCTTCGCGCACGCGTTGGTCGGATGCTTCGAGCGCCTCTCGGCCGAGCCGATCACTCCCGAATTGCATGCGAAAATTCATAGCTTCGCCCATGCTATCGCTGACCATCCGGTGGAGATCCTGCCCAATGTTCCCGAAACGTTGCAACATCTCGCGAGCCGCCATCACTTAATTATGATGACGAAAGGCGCTTTTCCCGAGCAGTCAGGAAAGGTGGAACGCTCCGGACTAAAGGATTACTTTTCCGCGGTCGAAATCGTGGCCGAGAAGGACGAACAGGTTTACCGTTCTGTGGCTGCTAAGTACGAACTTTCGAACGACTCCACCTGGATGATCGGCAACAGTCCGAAATCGGACATTAATCCCGCGCTGGCAGCAGGATTGAACGCCGTGTTCGTACCCCATGGAGACACCTGGATTCTCGAACACGATGAGATTGCCGTCCCGGATCCTCCAAGTCGCTTGCTGACCGTAGACAGCTTCGGAATGTTACGGGAACATTTCTAGACCAGCGACATCCTTCGCTACCAGCCAACGACTATCAGCTGATCCTGTTTTTCCGCACCAAACTAACCAACAATGCGCTCGCCTCCGCGATTTTTGCGCGTGTTACTCTCAATCTGCTCTGGTTTTTTCGCTGCCCACAGTGGCGGTGCAGAACAACAATTTTCGGCGACTGTTGCGTACGGTCGAAACGCTCTCTGATCTCGGTCCTGAACTGACGGCGGAGCGTGAATTTTCGCAGACCGCGCAGCTCATGCTTTCCGCACTGATGGAAGCATCCGCTGCGTGTGAGGGTGCGCTGTTCACTTTCAGCGACAAGCCGTCGCTGCTGAGTTCCGTGGCATCGCGCGGTTTCGCACTGCTGCCCGATCCTGCCATCGTTCCCCTGCTCCCCAAACATATCCATGCACTGACCGCGGCACGCGGCCCGGTCGTGCTGAACGAATCGACTTACACGGTCTTCCTCAGTTCCAACGGGAATGTTGCGCCGGAGTTGTTCAAGTGTATTGTGCCGCTCAAGGTAAATGGCAAGCTTGCAGGATTGTTGGCCCTGGGCCGTCGCGAAGGCGACGCGCTCTACGATGACGATGAACTCGATGCGCTGAGCTTGCTGACAAGCTACGTCGCTCTGGCCGTTCAGAATCACACTCTGGCCCAGACCTTGACGCAACGAGTCTCAGAAAACTTGCGATTGCTAGCCTCGTTGCATGGCTTCTACGACAACGCACTTGAAGCGTTCGCGACAGCCATTGACGTCAAGCATGTGAACATTCACGGGCATTCGCTGCGCGTGGCGCGTTACGCGGCCGCCATCGGCGAAGCGCTTGGCATGGACCAGAACGACGTCGCGGCCCTGCGCTCAGCCGGCTATCTGCACGACATCGGCAAGGTCGCTGTCGACAAATACCTGTTCGGCAAACCCACAGCGCTTGATCCGGAAGAGTTCCGCGCGATGGCGGATCACACCACCGTGGGTCACCAGATCGTCGCCGGCATCCAGTTTCCCTGGCCTATGATCCCCGAGGTCGTGCGCTGGCATCACGAGCGCAGCGACGGCTCTGGCTATCCCGACCGCTTGCAGATGGACGAAGTTCCAATATCCGCGAGGATCATCGGGATTGCCGATACATTCGACGCGATGACCAGCATGCGGCCCTATCGTGAACCCGTCTCGGTTGGGGGGACACTCAGCGAGATTGTTCGCCTCGCTCCCCAAAAGTACGATCCGAATGTCGTCCAGGCTTTGCTAATTCAGGTACGCCGTGATGCGGTCGGAAGCAGTCGAATTCCTCTCTTGGACGATCGCATGGCGCCAAACATTGCGCCCGCCGATATTGATCAGTTGGCAGCGGGACTCCAGCACAGGATGAGCCGCAACCGGCTGTACCTTACGCCGCCATCAACGTAATGCATTGATGTAGAAGTACTTACAGTCCGATTCTCGTGGCGCGCGAATTGCAACTTTTCCCGTCTCCCGGGTTCATACTGTAGATTGCACCGCACCGCCGCGGGGTACCCATGCCATCTCAGCGTCGCAACTTTGTTCTGACCGCATCGCTGTTGCTAACGCTCGCCTGTTTTGCTGCCTTCGCATTTAACAAAAAGAAAGAGAAGAACGCGAGCGATCCTTCGCAGATGGATGATTCGCGACGCGCCCTGCACGCCCTGCAGCGACTCACCTTCGGTCCGAGGCCCGGCGACGCCGAGCGGGTAGCGGCCATGGGAGTCGACAAGTGGATCGACCTGCAGCTTCATCCTGAAAAGATTGACGACAGCGCAGTGAACGCAAGGCTTTCGGGGTTCCGCACCCTGGGCATGGAAACGCGCGAAATCGTGGAGAACTTCCCTCCGCAACAGTTGATCAAGGCAGTCGCGGAAGGCAAAAAGCCGATGCCTTCCGATCCGGTGAAGCGCGCGGTCTATCAGGCGCAAATCGAAAAGCTCGAAGAGAAGCGGGAACGGAAGCAGGATGCTGCACCGCAGACAACGGCATCGACGACGCCTCCAGCCGCCGGATCCCCAACTCAGGATCAGGGCGCGGTCGACAACTCCACAGGCAGCGACAGTGCAGAGACGAGCAAGCCTTCGGTCAAAGACGAGCAAGCCTCGAAGCGCCGTGAAGACCGTCTCTATGCGGACCTGAAAGCACAGGAATTGCTCGATCTTCCACCCGACGAGCGCATGAAGCAGGTTCTCCAGTTGTCTCCGGAAGCACAGCGGGCGCTCTCCTTGTCGCTCAAGGGTCAGCGCGGCGACGATTTCACGATGGGCATGAACCCCAAGCAAAAGGAAACGCTGCAGGCGTTAAACAATCCCCAGCAGGTAGTCGGCGATGAGTTGATGCAAGCGAAGCTGCTGCGCGCGATCTACAGCGAGCGGCAGTTCGATGAGGTGATGACCGATTTCTGGTTCAACCACTTCAACGTTTATCTCGGTAAAGGAGCGGATCGATATCTCGTTACCAGCTACGAGCGCGATGTGATCCGTCCGCATGCTCTCGGCAAATTCGAAGACCTGCTGGTCGCGACTGCAAAGAGTCCTGCGATGCTGTTCTATCTCGACAACTGGCTGAGCGTGGGCCCCGACTCCGACGTGGCGCGTGGCGTTAGCAAGAACCCGTATCCGCGTCGCCGACGTGGAAGATTCCCGCCCCCACCGCCTCGTCAGGCGAAGGGAAACGGGAAACGGAAGAATGGCCTCAACGAGAACTACGGACGTGAACTGATGGAACTGCATACGCTGGGAGTGAACGCCGGCTACACGCAGAACGACGTCACCGAAGTGGCCCGCGTGCTCACTGGCTGGACCATCGACCAACCCCAGAAGGGTGGCGGCTTCAAGTTCGAGGAGCGCATGCATGAACCTGGCACGAAGATCGTGCTGGGCCACAAGATCAAAGAGCACGGCGAAAAAGAAGGCACGGAAGTGCTGCACTTGCTCGCGCATCATCCGTCCACCGCGCACTTCATCTGCGGCAAACTCGCAACCCGATTTGTGTCGGATGATCCGGCGCCAGCGTTGGTGGAGGAGATGGCGCAGACCTTCCTGAAAAAAGACGGCGACATCCGCGAAGTGCTGAAGACCATGTTCCACTCGCCCAATTTCTGGGGCGCGGATACGTATCGCGCCAAGCTTAAGACGCCGCTGGAATTTGTGGTGTCGGCAGTACGCGCGATCGGCGCGGATGTCTCCGACGCTGCGCCCCTGGCGCGCCAGCTAAATACTCTCGGCATGCCGCTGTATGGCATGCAGCCGCCCACCGGCTACTCCATGAAATCGGACGCGTGGGTGAATTCATCTGCGCTTCTCGGCCGCATGAATTTTTCGGTAGCTTTGATGGCAGGACGGATTAAAGGCGTGCAAGCGGATGGGGATCGACTTGCAGGTTCCGCCTCACCGAACGCGACCGATAAGGTTGAGCCTGATCCGAAGCAAGCTTTGGCACGGCTGGAATCTTCCTTGCTTGCGGGCGATATCTCGAAGCAGACGCACGATGCAATCGTGAAAGAGATCGAGAACCCGACAGGCTCGTCGCAAGCAACTTCTCGGAAGAACGACAAGATGCCGGCATCAAGCACCGGCACGATCGCAGGCTTGCTTCTCGGGTCGCCGGAGTTTCAGAGAAGATAGGAATTGCGCCGCCATCTGGAGAATCGGTCGCAACAGAAAACTGAAAACGGAGAAACTGGGAACTGAGAACTGAGGTTAATCATGTCGATTACACGCCGCGTCTTTTTTCGCAATAGCGCACTAGCCGTCGTCGGCACGGCCGCCGTCCCGAGTTTCCTGACGCGAGCCGCTCTCGGTGCAGTGGAACCTTCAGGCCGCCCCCAGCGTCTGGTAGTGATCTTTCAGAGGGGAGCGGCTGACGGATTGAACATCGTCGTGCCGCACGGCGAGCGTGCTTACTACGCCATGCGGCCGAGCATCAACATTCCGCGTAAGGATGTGCTGGACCTCGACGGCTTCTTTGGTCTACATCCCTCGATGTCTTCGCTGCAGCCGATCTGGACCCAGGGACATCTCGCCATCGTGCACGCGGCCGGATCACCCGACCCGACACGCTCGCACTTCGATGCGCAGGATTTCATGGAATCGGGCACTCCCGGCATGAAAGTGACCATCGATGGCTGGCTCAACCGCACGCTGCACTCCATGCCCGCCGCTGACAAATCTGCGTTTCGCGCCATCGCGCTGGGACCCGCCCTGCCTAGAATTCTCAGTGGCGCAGAGCCGGCCCTCGCGGTCAATAACATCAGCGAATTCGGCGTCGGCGGCCGCAACCCGAATGCCGCGCCCATCTCAAACACTTTTGAAGCCATGTACTCGCAGTCAGTCGACACAGTCCTTCACGGCACGGGACAAGAAACCTTCGACGCGGTGAAGATGCTGAAGTCTGCCGATCCCGCAAAATACAAACCGGCTCCGGGAGCCGACTATCCGCGTGGGCGGTTTGGCGACAGCCTTCGTCAACTGGCCCAACTGATCAAGGCGAATCTCGGTGTGCAGGTGGCTTTCGCCGACATCGGTGGATGGGATCACCACGTCAACGAAGGCAGTACGGAAGGGCAGATCGCCAACGTTCTGCGCGACTTTTCGCAAGCGCTGTCCGCGTTCTGGACCGATCTGGGTGATCTCGGCGAAGACACCGTCGTGGTCACAATGTCGGAGTTCGGGCGCACGGCGCGCGAGAACGGCAACCGCGGCACAGATCACGGCCACGCCAATGTGATGTTCATAATGGGCGGCCCGGTCAAAGGCGGCAAAGTATACGGCCCGTGGCCGGGACTGGAACAGTCGCAGCTTTATGAAGGCCGCGATCTCGCGGTAACGACGGACTTCCGCCGAGTGTTAGGCGAGGCAGTAACGAAGCATCTGGGAAATTCGCACCTCGAGCAGGTGTTTCCGGAATTCGAAAATCCCGCAGGAAAGTTTCTAAGATATTTGGGCTAGGCGATCGAGCTTCTGCTGCAGTCAGATGTCCACCAGCACTTCCCCATCCTCCACCATTAGGGGATAAACCGCGACCTTCGCACCTGGATTGTGCGCAGCCTGTCCCGTCGTTGGATCCCAAGCCCATCCGTGCCAGGGGCAAATGACTTTTCCCTTCTCGATCACACCCTGCCCAAGCGGACCACCGCGGTGAAGGCAGACATTGTCCATGGCAGTGATTGTGCCGTTTACGTTGGCAACGCAGATCGTTTTGTCGCCGCAGGGAAATTCGCGGGCTTCGTTTTTGGGAGGGAGTTCGCCCTGGGAAGCGATTCTGACGAATGGCATGGTTGCTCTCGCGCGGGAGCTACGAACGTGTTATCGCGGCCAACAGCTATTTCGGCTGCAAGGTCTGCGCGATCATCACCTGGCGCTTGAAGCTCTCGACCATGTCTTCCTGCAGGCGAACTTCGGTCGGCTTCTTCGCCAACGTCATCGTGTCGATCTTGTCTTGCAGCTTAAGCAGCGCGTAGAAAAGGTTCTCCGGGCGCGGCGGGCAGCCAATCACGTAAACATCCACCGGCACGATCTTGTCGACGCCCTGCAGAACAGCGTAGGTATTGAACGGTCCGCCCACCGAAGAGCAGGCCCCCATTGAGATCACCCACTTCGGGTCGGGCATCTGGTCATAGATTCGCTTCACAACTGGCGCCATCTTGAGCGTCACTGTTCCCGAGACGATCATCAGATCCGCCTGCCGGGGGCTTGGCCGAAATACCTCAGAGCCGAAGCGTGCGATATCGAACCTTGCCGTGGAAGAGGCAATCATCTCGATCGCGCAACAGGCCAGCCCGAAGGTCATGGGCCACACGGCCGACTTGCGTGCCCAATTGAAGACGTAGTCCACCGTCGTGATCAGAAAGTTCTTTTCAAACTTGTTCTGGAGCCAGCTCATGAATCCTCAGTTGGGATGCGATGAAGACGCGCCATCAGTCTAGGTTGCTGGGAAAGCGGTGTCAATGAGCGCCGACAGGCACCAGACGTGCACTCCTACCCCGGGCACACTTTCCGACAAGCCTCCGTGCCGGTTGCTCATTTCGCCGGTACATCTAAGACTGTATGAGACAAATTAGCTTCCCGGGCGAAATTCATTGCACATGTTTTGTATTCGCCGATTGTCCCGTGCTGCATGCGCTGGCAAATGGAACTCACTAATCCCGCATGAATTGAAGGTTTGAAGCGGTGCACAGAATCCCATCCCTGTGGATCAGGATGGCATGCCGCATGCTTATCTGCAGGGTGGAGATATTTCCCCCATGCGTTCTCGGCCCCTGCTTCATGTAGCCTGCATCGCGTTGCTCACCGTCTCACTCAGCGGGATTTCAGCGGCAAACACCTGTCAGAGCTTCGCCTCGTTTGCCTGCGGCAAAGGAAACCCAAACGTCGTGCGCTTCGGCGGCGGCGGTGCGAGCGGCGAATCAGTTGGCCAGATTCTGAATGGCACCAGCTTTTCGGTCTTCACAGCGAACGGGAAGGCCGCCGACGACGTGATTATCGTCGGTGCCTCCGTAGGCGCGCTTTCGGGAACTCTCAACGGAATGTCGTTCACTAGCCTCAGCAATTTCCCGGAAGGTGGAGCTTTGGGCGCAATCACAGGCAGCCTGGCCGGTCTGGGCTTTTGCAGCGGTTCGTGCAGCCAGCTGGCTTTCGGATATATCGACTTCCACAGTTCGCTGACGGCGAACGGGAGTTTTAACGTGATCGCGAAGGGTGTTCCCGCGGGAACCGTCCTCTACGCACTGGTGGCGGTCGACGGCAAGATCAAGTTCATCACTCCAAATTCCGAAGCCCTCATCGTAGACACGAACTCGGCAGCAATCCCCGAGCCAGGCACGATGCTGTTGATGGGAACGGGATTGATGGGCATGGCAGGGATGGTTCGGCGCAAGGTATCCCGCTAGACCCCACACCCATATTGAAGCGGTTCAGAGTTCCAGGGAAACTCTTGTCTGGTTCGCGGCCCCCGATCGTGCCACAGCCCCCTTCGCACCCGGTTGTGGGGTATTGATTGCCTGGGAAGGAACACTCCATAGGTACATCGTTGCGTAGGCCCGCCAAGGACGCCACGCTTCCGCCCGCCGCTCAAGGTCCGCCGGTTTTGTGAGCCCCAGACTCCTTAGCAACCCTAAATCTCCAGAAGGAAACGCGTCGGGTTCTCCCAGCGCCCGCATGGCAACATATTGTGCGGTCCACGCACCGATGCCAGGAATCTCGCAAATGCGCGACCGGAAATCCTCAGGCGCCACCACCCCCTCGAAACTGATCTTTCTATCAACAACCGCTCTCGCGAGGCCACTGATGGTGGCGGCTCGCGACCTTGTCAGGCCGATGGAGGTCAGGTCCTGCTCCAAAAGGTCTTCGGGCCGAGGAAACAAGTGGGACAGCTGGTTCGGAGAAGCATAAGGACGCCCAAACGCTCGCACCAGCGATCCGGCAAGAGTGGTAGCGCCTTTCACGGTAATCTGCTGGCCAAGAATCGCGCGCACCGCAAGTTCGAATCCGCTCCAACATCCAGGAACGCGCAGCCCTGGCTGTGCGTCAACGCGCGCGCCGAGCGCCGGATCGGCTCGCAAGCTGGGGGCTATCGCAGACCAATCGGCGTTCAAATCGAACATCGCTCGCAGACGCTCGACGATCAGGAACAACGATCGTGGATCGCCAAACTGCACGCGCGCCAGCAGAGCATCATTGTCCTCATCCAGCGATATATCCACGGAGCCATCGCTGCCGTTCAGTGAAATGGAGCGGTAGTAATGTCCGTTCTCGACGTATTCCACTCCCGGAGTCGCACGCGCTGCGAGGAACCGGAGCATTCCTGCCCAGTCATAGGGCGGCCGATATTTCAGGCGGAACAGGTACTGGTTGTCTGGCTGGACCCCTGCCTGGCGAGACAAGCGGCGAATCTGGGTTGGTGTGCGCTTGTAGATTTTCCGAATCGCAGCATTGAAGCGGCGTACACAGCCGAAGCCGGAAGACAGCGCTACTTCACCCATGGGAAGATTGGTTTCGTCGATCAATTTCTTGGCGAAGTGCAAGCGGCGCGTTTGCGCCACGGCGCTCGGCGGTGCTCCCAGGTGCTGAATGAAAAGGCGCCGTAGGTGGCGTGCTCCGACTCCAAGGCGATCCGCCAGTCCCTCAACTCCACCATCGTCCAGTCCGCTCTCTGCGATCAAGCGCAAGGCTCGCGAGACAGTGGTCGGAGTACCCAACCAGGCCGGCGTTCCCGGGGAAGCTTCCGGACGGCATCGCAAACACGGGCGAAAGCCTGCCTCCGCTGCAGCTGCCGCGGTAGAAAAGTAGCGAACGTTCTTCTCCTTCGCGGTCGGCGCCGGACAAATCGAACGGCAATACACGCGGCTCCCAAGCACGCCGATAAAAAATTTACCGTCGAAGCGGGGGTCTCGGGATAGGCGCGCGCGAGAACAGACTTGCAAGTCGAGCTTCATACCGTCTGCAAGTCATCATAGCCGCTTTCCAGAGCCGCACTGGACGTTTTCGGACTGAGCTCCGACAACCGCGGTCCCGCGGACCGGACTGCGTTCACGAAATAGATCGACTGTGATCCTGTCGTTGGATCGTCGCGCTCTTCGCTGAAACAGGAACGGACAGCGAGGTCCGCAAACGTCTACTGTTTTCCGTGGTCGCGCCTTATCTTGTTAGACGTTTTTATGCCCATGCATATCCGGCGTTGCGTGGAATGTCCGAAATGCTCTACGCGCTATTTGATCGGATTCAGCCCGTACCGGAACGGCTCGTATCTGGTTCCGACAGCGCATGGGTCTACGGATGAGTACACGCTCTACTGCGCCTGCTGTTGTCCGCCGGCATCGAGCCAATGGAAGTGGAACGACATGAAAGCCTTTGCTGTTGCCAAGGCCGCTCACGAGCGCGGGTATGGGAGCGGCGCCGAGATCGTTCCGGTCGGCGAGAGGCGTTCGGCGCAATCAGCCGCGACCCGCGCGGCAATCCGCACCAGATTTCCGCGAAGGAAGATTTCCTGATGAATCCGCAACCTTGGCTAAGCGTTCTTGTAGTTTTCGCATCCTGCTTTGCCTTCGCAGGAGACGCCACGTCCAAGCCTTCCCCTTGCTCGGCGCCAGAATTTCATCAGCTCGATTTCTGGGCGGGCGATTGGGACGTGTTTGACGTCGACCATCCGACGACACAGGTGGCCCGCGTGAATGTCGACCGCATCCTCGATGGATGCGTTCTGCGCGAGGACTATCAGGACACTGAGGGTCACAAAGGCCAGAGCTTCAGCATCTATGACGCTGCGCTGAAAACATGGCATCAGAGTTGGGTTACAAACCGCGGACAGATCCTCTTGCTGGATGGCGCCCTTCACGGCGACGAGGTCGTGCTCAATGCAACCGAGCATATGCTCGATGGCAAGAGCAAACTGATTCGGGGAGTCTGGAAGCCAGTAGGAGGCGGTGTCCGGGAGACCGCAGTCACCTCGCTCGATACGGGCAGGACTTGGAAGCCCTGGTTCGATCTGATGTTTCGTCCGCATTCCTCAAACGCCACGACGTCCGACGATCAGAAAGCGGTCGCGGCTCTCGACATGCAGTATCAAGCGGCAGTGAAGATCAATGATGCGGCCACTATGGATCGCATTCTGGCCGATGATTTCATGCTCTCGACCGGCTCCGGCAAGAAATATACGAAGCAGGATTTACTTTCCGAAGCGCGCGGCGGGCACGTCCAGTACGAACAACAGGAAGACACCGAGCAGACCGTCCGAGTATGGGGCGACACTGCAGTCGTAACCGCCAAGCTATGGGAGAAGGGTACCGACAACGGCAAGGCGTTCGACTACACGGTGTGGTTCAGCGATACGTACGTGCGCACGCCCAAGGGATGGATCTACGTCTTCGGACAGTCTTCCCTGCGCTTGCCAAAATCCTCGCAGTAGGGAGTTATAGTTCGGAAGCGCGCTTTTCCAGCAACCGCTCCATGGCCTGGCGCATATGGCGGATCTGCAAAGCACTTCGCCGTAGGTGTTCGATTTCCTTTTGCTTCGCGCGCAGGTAGGACTGATGCCGCTCGATAAAGAGTGCGGCCAGCGTCTCGTCTGCGGACGCGATTTCTGTCTGCTCCGGACCGAACAACCCACCCAGTTCGCCGATGTTGAAGCCGGCCCATTCTGGATTCTCTTCCATCGCCAGCAAGCCTTCGGGGTCGATCTCACTGACCATTGCTCGCAGAAATTCAATCCCAAAGCAGTAGCCGGAACGATTGCGAACAATCCCTGTAATGCGCACCCCCCCCGATGTCTTGAATTCGACTTCCATCCGATCGCCGGGGCGTAGGGGCACGCCGCCATAGACTTCCATTCCCGCGCGGCTCAGCGCGCTGACCATTCCCGGAATGGCGATTTGCGAATCAGCAGTTTCGGCTGCGATGAGTACGGGCAGGTGGACCTGGAATCTCGGCCAACGCCGGGTGTTCAATGGCTGCCGCGGGCTGGGAGTCAATCCCATCATGGTCCCTCGGTTATTTGAGGACTTGAAGATGGCGGAAGTAAATGGCGCTCGCCAGTCCGAGAGTGATCAGGCCGACCGCTACCGCAGCCAGACGTCCGCGCCACTTGCGCGGTTCGTAGCGGCGGTCGGAGGCAACCCGCAGCTTCTTCATCCAGTTCGGCTCGGCAATGTCTTCGTACACCGACAGCGGGATGATGGCCTCGAGCTTGCGTCGGTCTTTCTGTCCCAGCGATACGAAGCGGAATGGCTGCAGCGTATTGCTAACAGGATTGAGGAGTTCAGCCCCGGCCAGGACGGATCCCGCACGAAGCAAGAACATCATTTTTACCTGGGAACCCTGCGCCAGAGGACGTGGCAGCGAGAGCAGGCCGCCAGTCAGCGAAACCACCTGAAGTTCTCCGGAAACACTACTGCCGCCATCAAACCGAAGGACGACAGGAGTGTTGTTTTCCAGATGAACGCGCGGAGTACGTGGAACTGAGTGACGATGGGGGAGGGCGCTCATATTCAGGCTAGCAGTATGGCTCTAGGTAACCACGAAAAGAAGGTTACGGAAGGGCTTGTACGAGCCGATTTTCCGGGCATGGTCGCGAACGGAGCCGCAAATCCGAGTCATGGCCGGGAAGAACGGCACGGTTAGGGATGCCAGTGAGGCGGTGCGAGTCCCTACTCGCCCGCAATCTGGTACTGCTCTAGCTTTCCGTCCGGCATTTCGTAGGTCCAGGCCCGCAATTCCTGGTTTTGACGGAATTTAATTTTGTAGACGCGCAGCGTCATCCCGCCCCGCAATGCCTGGTTCGTTTGGACGAACTCAAATGGCATCCCCAATGGTCCCAGGCTGTCGGCAAAGTCTTTCAGAGCCTGTTCATTGAAGTAGCTGTTGGCATTGTCGGTGAACAACGAGCGATCGACTTTCCCTTGCTGCAGATCTCCGAATATCTTCCGTGCCTGCTCCGTCTTGGCCTGCGCACTGGCATCGACCGTCGTGAATAGAAGAGAAGAAATCCGGCGCGCCAGGTCACTCGATGCTCGCGCGGCATCCTGATTGGTCAGCACGATCACCGCTACGCGATCATCGGGGAACACATTGTTCTGCGTCGTGAAACCCGATACTTCCCCTCCGTGAGAGAGCATGCGGTGCTCGGAAAACATCGTAACATCGACGCCCAACCCGTATTGCGTGCCCACGCCGGTTTTCAGCCGGACTTCCGTCTCCAAATCTTGGTACGACGCTGGCTTGAGCAACTTCTGATCCATGATCGAGATATCCCACCGCGCCAGATCCGCAGTGGGCATGGCCAATTCCCCGGCCGCAAATAACCAGCCCTTGCCTTCTTTCGGCGCCTGACGGAGCGGGCCCAGCCCATAGCGCATGTACCCCGTCGCATCGGTGTCGCCGAGTTTTTGCTGGTCGATGTTGGCGACGCTCTTCATGCCCAGCGGGTTGAACACGCGCGTTTGCAGGAACTGCAGCAAGGGCATGCCGCTGACCTTCTCGACAATTACGCCAGCAATCACGTAGTTGGTATTGCTGTACTGCCAACGCGTACCGGGGTCGAAATCGAGCGGCTTGCGCGCCCACATGTCGAGAATCTTCTCCGACGTAATGGCCTGCAACATGAATGGAGGGACGTAATCCTGCGGCCAGTAGTCCTGGTAACCGGAGGTATGCGAGAGCAATTGGCGGATGGTCACTTCATTCGCTCGGGTGAGACTCGGAATGTACTTTCCAACCGAATCATCGAGCGACAGCTTCCCTTCTTCCTGCAGCAGCAAGACGGAGGCCGCCGTAAATTGCTTGCTGATGGAACCGATGCTGTAACGCATCTCCGACTTCGCGGGAGTCTTTGGCTCGAGCCGCGCGGCGCCGTAGGCCCGGAGATAAACGATCGCACCATCTTTCACCACCGCGACTGAGGCGCTCGGCACCCCGGTTTGTCCAAGAACATCCTGCGCGGCGCCGTCAATCTTGCTCAACAGATCCTGAGGTAGCTTGGCTTCCGTTTGTGAAAAGGTAATCCCGCTCAAAAAAATGGTTAGGACTGCGACTCCACCCGCAAAGAGAAAACGACCACGACGCATGAGGGCTCCTCGTACCGAAATTGGGCGGCACTATAGCACACCGTGTATACGAAGAGTTCTGAGCCGTAAGCCACCAGCTACCGGCCACCAGCTATCAGCCATTTCACCTACCCGATTGGCGGATGCGCAGTCACGCAGCGCGCGTCATCCTGATGTTGCGGATCGAATTTTGCAGGCGCAGGAGAACAGCAGTCATGACGACATCAGTACTGGAAACTTTATCGAACGAGTTTGCCGCGGCAGCCAGCGAAGCAGCCGCGGCGGTAGCGGCAATCTACGGCCGACGCTGGATGCCCTCGAGCGGCATCCAATGGCAAAAGGGCATATTCGTGACGGCCGATCACACCATTCGACGCGAGGAAGACATCCCGCTGTTCGTGGAAGAAGGTAAGCCCTTCAAAGCCAGACTGGCTGGCCGCGATCCAAGCACGGACCTCGCGATCCTGAGGGTCGACGGGGACACCGGTCCCCTACCCCAGTTCGGTGATAGCAGTGCCTTGAAGATCGGGCATTTTGTGTTGGCACTCGGTCGCTCGCGCGGATCGAAGCTCGTCGCAAGCGCCGGTATCGTCGGAGGCCTCGGAGGGGAATGGGAACCGAGACGTGGAGGCCGACTTGATCAGCACATTCGGCTCGACCTCGAGTTGTATCCGGGATTTTCGGGTGGCCCGCTCGTGAACACGCAGGGCAAGGTCGTCGGCATTAATACGCGCGGCCTCGCCCGCGGACGGGCGGTCACGATTCCGGTCGCTACTGTGAACCGCGTGGTCGCCGAACTCCTGGAGAAAGGTCACATAGCGCGGCCGTATCTAGGCCTCGCGATGCAGCCCGTCTCACTTCCCGAGTCGTTGCGCAGCAAACTTGGGACGCAGCAGAACACGGCGTTACTGGTGATGCACGTGGAGCCCGGCGGCCCCGCCGAGAAAGCTGGCGTGCTGATTGGGGATCTCCTCACCGACTTCAGTGGCAATGCGCTCGAAGACACGTCCGACATTCAGCATCTACTGGGTAAAGCCAAAATTGGCGACGTAGTGCAAGCCAATCTGCTGCGCGCCGGATCTCCGCTGAAAATCGCCCTAACGCTCGCAGATCGGCCTGCGAGGTAAACGGAATGTCGAGCGGGAACGGAGGCGGCAAGACGCGGGTATTGATCGCAGCCGCCTCTGCGGTTCGCCGGGCCGAACTGGAACGGATCGTTCAGGAGGATTCGTCATTGCTGTTCGCCGGATCTGTGACCGATCTTTCGGCAATGGCGCACCGCGTGGCGGATTCCCGTGCGGACGTCGCCCTGGTAGATCTTGGGGAGCCCGATCCTCAATTCCCGTCCGTGAGCATTGCACTGCAACGGGCAGGCGCGGCGGTAGTTGTGCTGGTAGACGATCCGGCGCGGGACTGGACGAGACAGGTTCTTCGCTCCGGTGTCTTAGGAATCTTGCCGCGAAATTCTGCTGCAGCAGAAATTCATTCTGCCATTCATGCAGCCAGAAGAGGACTGCTCCTGCTGGAGCCCGAAGTCATTCGCGATTTAATCGCAATAGGTTCTCAGCGCGCGGCCGACACCGACTTCGATCTGGTCGAAGAACTTACCGAGCGCGAGGTCGAAGTTCTTCGCATGCTGGCGGAGGGGTTTGCTAACAAGGAAATCGCCTCTCGCCTTGGGATTTCTGACCACACTGTCAAATTCCATATCAGCTCGATCCTTGCGAAGTTGGGGGCCTCGAGCCGAACGGAGGCGGTGACGGTGGGTATCCGCAAAGGACTGATTCTGCTATGACTGTGTGCAATCCGCCACTCGAACGTGTTCCTTCAAAACTCGACTCACCAAAAGCCGAATGTTTCGTCTAACCCGCATCTGCCGATGAAGGAGGCCGTATGACGAGATTCTCGCGACGCGCGACCTGGATAGGCGCAGTACTTGGCGCCCTCACCGCATTCCTGGCGTTCACCTTGCAGGCGAGGGCGTTTGCGTGGGACGGCACGGAAACCGAAGAATTCCACCAGACCTATCCCTTGTCCGCGAACGGCCGCGTTGAACTGCAAAACATCAACGGCCCAGTTCAGATCAAAGCGTGGGATCGCAACGAAGTAAAGGTCGATGCGATCAAGCGGGCAGGCAGCAAGCACGACCTCGATGAAGTCCAGATCAAGATCGATTCTGACAAAGATTCTCTTTCCATCCGAACCGACTATGCCCGCCACGAACACACTTGGACGCGCAACGACCCCGGCAGCGTCGACTACGTGCTGATGGTCCCCCGCAACTCGCGGTTGGACGAGATCAATCTGGTCAACGGCGACCTCGAGATCGAAGGAATCGGCGGCGAAGTGCGTGCCTCCTGTGTAAATGGCCGGTTGCGAGCCAGCAGCCTGAGCGGGCGCGCGGAGCTTTCCACGGTGAATGGCAACCTTGAGGCTAACTTCGACCGGCTGTCATCGCCGATAGAAGTTTCCTCCGTCAACGCCAAAGTGCTTCTCACGTTGCCTTCCGATGCCAAGGCCGATATTGAAGCCAGCACGGTTTCGGGTTCGATCTCCAATGACTTCGGAATCCGCGTGGCCAATCATAAGTGGGTAGGACACGAACTGAACGGTGAACTGGGTGGTGGCGGCACACGCGTCCGCGTGAGCAATGTGAATGGCCGTATCGAAATCCGTCACGCGAACGATAACAAGCCTCTGAGCCCAGCGAGGAACATGGATCGCGATCGGGACGACGACGATACGATTTAGTCAATGGTCAGTGGGCAGTGGTCGATCAAATCGAGGGAGCGGCGGGCGTCCTCGCCCGCCGGAATGGCGCAGCCCCGTCGCTTCATCATTCGGCTCAGTACACCGTGTACCCCGGTGCCGGCGTCCGGAAGTCGGGTTTGGAAGCCATCAGCAGCAGGGCTCCCTTTCGTTTGAACGCCTTCAGATCATCAAGGCTGCGGAACGACTTGGTCACATAGTCATCGGGCGTCGGCGTGTCATCGGGAATTTGCAGGTACTCCACATTCTCGAACATATGTTTCTTCAGTAGCTCAACATACTCGGCGGCCGAGCGCACGTGCACCGGAACCTTCAGTTTGTCGACCCACTGTAGTGAATACTCATTGTCCCGATAAAGATTAATCAGGATGAACATCCGCCCATGCGGCGCCATCACGCGAAACAACTCGGCGAGCGCGCGATCCTGATCGGGATAGTAGTAGAACGACTCCACCGAAAGCATCTTGTCGAAAAAGTTCTCTTCCCACGGAATCTGCGTTGCTGATCCCCACACGTACATCACGTTCTCGAATTCTTTGGACTCCGCGCGTGCCTGCCGGATCATTTCATCGGAGATGTCGACTCCGACCACCTGACCGAAGCCTTCCGGTCCATCCGATACCAGGCGAGCGAGCATCCGGGTCGCCCAGCCTGAGCCGCAGCCGAGGTCCAGCACGCGCTCGCCCGGGCGAAGCTCCATGTGCCGCAGAGCCTTCTCCGTAATGTTGAGGTGGTGATTGCGCATCTTCTCGCCTTCGCCAGCCTCGGCCCAACGGTTGAATTCCTGCTGCAAGTTCTCGTCGGGAGTGTGGGATTTCTCGGGCATGATGGCTTCCTCAATGTGGGTACTCAATTCAGAATCTTTGTGGTATCGGCTGCGGGCTGTCGAGCAATGAGCTTCGAGCGACCATTTCCGGCAAAAGACACGAGGTCGAGACCCATTTCGTTTGCATCGGCCTGAAGTCGTAGCTCGTAGCTCGTAGCTCGTAGCTCAAAGCTCGCGGCTCGCAGCTCTCCTATGCTACATTTGCCATCCTCATGGGACCAAACGAGCCGGGGGCCGCGCAAGCCGACGCTACGCCTCCCGCGCTGTACTGCCCGCAATGCGCTCGCGAAGTAACCGATCCTCTCACCTGCGGCGATTGCGCGGCGGTTATCTGCCGCCAATGCGGCTCCCCGTTGGAATCTCCAGACGAGCTTGGGATTGGATAGCGCGATGGAACCCTCCAGCGCCACTACCGAAAAGCCCAGTACCGCGAACGGTCCAGCTTCGGGCGATTCTTCTCCAGGTCTTGTCCGCGGGCTGTCCCTTCTCGACTCCGTCCTGCTCCTCGCCGGCGGCATTATTGGGTCGTCGATTTTTCTTACCGCGAAAGACATTGCGGGCCCATTGCCGCACCCGGCTCTCTTCTTCCTCGTGTGGGTGATCGGCGCCTTGATCTCGATGTGCGCCGCCTTCGCTTTTGCCGAACTTGGATCCATGTTCCCCGATTCGGGTGGGCAATACGTCTACCTGCGCGAAGCCTTCGGAGACCTTGTCGCCTTCCTCTACGGGTGGATGCTCTTCACCGTGGGCAACGGGGGCACGATCGCCGCGCTCTCAGTCGCTTCCGCTGCTTATCTGAGCGCCATCTTCCCGGCGATTTCCGAACAGCATGTGATTGTTTCCGCTGCTGGCATCACGCTGACACGCGTCCACATCGTCGCCCTAAGTTTGGTCCTGATCGTCACGTGGATCAATGTCATTGGTCTGCGCCGCGGCGCCATCCTGCAAAATGTGTCGACCTGGGCCAAATTCGTCGCAATGGCCGCGTTCGTCGTTTTGGGAATCCTGTTCGGCAAGGGCAGTTGGAGCAATTTCACGCAGCATGGCGGGAGCCCGTCCGCGGGCATGACGATGGGCATGAGCGCGAGCACGCTGGTCTCTGCACTCGGCGTGGGCCTGATCGCCGTGTTTTGGGCTTACGACGGCTGGGTCTACATCACCTGGGTTGCCGGCGAAGTAAAGGATCCGCGCCGCAATGTTCCGCGCGCCATGGTTCTCGGCATCATCGTGGTGGCAGTCGTTTATCTCGCGATGAACTTCACGTACGTATACGCCATGCCTCTGACCGATGTCGCGCAGCACGAAACCATCGCGGCCTCCGCAGCTGAGGTTCTATTCTCTCCGGCAGCAGCGTATTGGCTTTCAGCGGTCATTGCGCTCTCCTGCTTCGGTGCCATGGCAAGTTGCACATTGTCAGGCGCGCGCGTGTACTTCGCGATGGCTCGCGACGGAGTTTTCTTCAAGCGCATGGCTGAGGTGCATCCCAAGTGGCGAACGCCTGCGCTGAGTTTGATCGGCCAGGCTGTGTGGGGCGCTATCCTGACCGTGAGCGGCCGCTACGACCAGCTTTACACCTATGTGATATTTGGGATGGTGGTGTCGTACACACTCACAGTAGTTGGGCTATTCGTCTTGCGCTGGAGACGCCCTGACATGCCCCGGCCTTACCGTTGTACGGGCTATCCATGGCTGCCTGCCATTTACCTTCTACTTGCGGGCAGTTGGGTAGTCAACACGCTGTTTCGCCGCCCGCATGAAGCCCTCGCCAGCGGCATCATCGTACTGGTTGGCGTCCCCTTCTATCTCTACTGGAAACGTGCGACCAGACGAACTGCGCTGTAGATCGAAGTTTATCTACTGCGGCAGCCCACCGCTTCCCAGTTTCACGCGCAACTTCACCGTTCCGATCTCTTTCCCACTAGCCTCAGCGCGGCAAATCACCTCGCCGATCTGATCCGACTTCTTCCCCGCCGTCGTAATTTCAACTTCAATGGGGAACACATCTCCAGGCGCGAGGCTGTAATGCGGCAGAGGATTCTTCAGTGCCCATCCATCGGGCAGTGTCGTCGAAAGTGTCACCTCAGCAGGCGTCGTGTCGTCATTGCGCAGAACGACAGGCAGTTGCAGAATCGATCCCGCGGCAACGGAGATCTCCGGAGCCGCTGCTTTCGGTAGATCCGGCAGGTCATGCGCCGCCCGGAAATCATCGTAAAACGACCATGGCCCGCCAATCTCGATAGACAAGCCCTTATGCTGCTGCGGGTTCGGACTGGGCAAGCGATCGAATGGCAATGGCTGCGCCTGCACTCCCTCGAAGACATCGCCAGTCGGCGTCGTACCCTGCACGAGAGACTTGCCAAAAACCAGTTCCACCGGAGTCGACCAGCTGTCCTGATCGGCACCCGCAAGCTTTTCCAATTGCTCGTCGTTCAGAGATTGAAGTTTCTCGATGTAAGTCCGGTACTGCGTCAGGTGGAAGCGAAACACGTCCATCGAGACGCGCCAGTAGGGCACGTGATGGCTGGAAGAAATGCCGGTCGTCGGATACTGCGGCCCCTTCCCTTTAATATTCTTGTCGTCACTCGCGTCCGAGAAGAAGTAAATCTTCTGCGGCTGCCACGGCTGTAGGCCCTCGAGCAGCGTCTCGTTGATTTTGCGCGGCTGCGCCAGTTGCGCCGGATACACCGACGGATCTCCCGAGGAGTCGAATGCTTCCACGGCCATCACGCCGGCCGCCTGGTGGTCGCCGTGATTCTCTCCAATAAAAAAGCCGGGCAGCCACGAGATGATGACCTCGGGCCGCGTCAGGCGCACGATGCGAACCAATTCTTCCAGATTCTTGCCGTGTCCCCAGTTGGCGAGCGATTGCAGCACATCCTGACTCGGCGTGTCCTTGCCATCGAGTAACCACACGTTCTGTACCCCGAGTTGCGACATGGCATGCCGCAATTCCATCTCGCGCACCACGCCCAGAGACGGTCCGCGCTCGCGTCCCATGTTGTTGTGACCGGCTTCGCCGTGGGTTAGGTAAACCGCTGCCACGCGCTTCCCCTGATCAAGCAATTGCGCCAGATACGCCGACACTCCGGTCTCGTCGTCGGGGTGCGCGACAATCAGCAGCAGGTCCGCTTTGAACCTGTCATCGGCCTTGGGCGCGGTGCGTGGTTGCTCGGGTTTGGGCGGCTGGGTTTGCGCCGCCGTATGACAGACAAGAATGAGGAAGAGCGCCAGAACGCGCCGGATGTTCATCCATTCTCCGTGAAAAATTGAGACCGACGGGTATTGGACGGCAGGCAACGAAAACGGTTTGCACGCCCACGGTGCCGGATTTGTATAAGTATACGGGTGCTTTGACGCCCACCTCGAGCGTCGCACGAAAAAAGGCGCAGTCGCGTTTTCACGCAGGCTGCGCCTCGCTCACATCTTGGTGGTTTAGTTGCCAGCTCTCTTTTCGGAACTCACCGACCAAGGGAAAACTGATGCGAGTCTCCAAAGGCAAACTGAGGCGCGTGGCAGGATGCGCACGAGATCGTTCCGTCGGCTGAGAGTTGCGGATCGTAATAGAGACGCCGACCCAGCGCGATGCTTTCCTTCGTAGGTGGATTGTCCGCCGGAATCGGCACCGCACGCAGTCCCAACGGGGCTTTTATGGTGACGGGTTGACCAACCGGCAAAGCTGAACCAACACCAGTTTGAGCCTGGAAGCTACTGGCGAATACTAGACAGGCAACCACAGCGGCGAACACGATCAAGCGAGTGCGAGTGTTCATGGGAGCACACCTCCGCGGGAACACCGCAGGCTAGCAGGCCGCGAGATCGAAACTCTGTGACGGGCGACACACTGCGATGCTCATGACTCAAGCGCCGCAGGAACTGGGGTAGCTCTCTCTTTTTGTTCCTAAACTGCCGCATTTGCACAATTGACGAAAGCACGATAAGTTCTGGCATATTGCTGAGATCGAGGTCTGCCTTGCGCCTATCTTCGTCTAACATCCCGAAAGTTGCTTACTTATGTCTTGTTGAAGTTCTTTTCTTTCTTCTTATCAGCGTCCTTCCGCTCAAAGCTGGTAGTCCCGACAAGCTTCCGTGGGACGGAGAGCACTTTTCCGGAGACCCGAAGGCCATCTACGATGCAGCTTCGGCCGCTCCCGTATCGACGGGCGCCGATGTCTTAGTGCTGGAAGAACAGGACCAGTACAGCTTCGACGCAGAAGGCCGCCAGACCTACACGCACTATTCTCTCTACAAGATTTTGACGCAGGCCGGAGCCGAAAACTGGGACGTCCTCGCCTCTTACTGGGAGCCTTGGCATGATGACCGTCCTGCCTTCAGAGCGCGCGTCATCACTAAGGACTATGAAGTTCATCCTTTGGAGGAAAGGACCTTTACGGACTCCCCGGCGCACAGCCAGGAAGATGACACCTATAGCGATCGGCGCATTCTGCGCGCACCACTCCCGGCGATTGGCCCGGGCTCGGTTGTTGAAGAAGAGCGCGTCGTACGCGAAAAGAGCCCCTTCTTTAGCGCAGGTTCGGTGTCCCGACTCGATATGGGGAGATCGGTGCCGGTGCGCCATATGCGGATTACGCTCGAAGCACCGTCTTCATTTCCACTTCAGTACGAATCCAGGTTGCTGCCTAACCTTAAGCCCGACGTTCGAGAAGCGAACGGTATCAAGTCCATCGTCTTCGACTCCGGCCCGATCGAGGCTCTTAAAGACGCTGACAATCTTCTTCCCAGCGACATTCCCGCCTATCCAACCGTCACTTTTTCGACCGGCAAATCATGGCAAGTCGTAGCCGAAGCCTATAGCAACTTGGTCGACAGTCAGACGCAGTTGGCTGATTTGAAAGCGACCGTAGGCAAATTAACGGCTGGCCTTTCCTCCCGCGACGAAAAAGCCTCTGCCATTCTCGACTATTTGAATCACGAAGTTCGCTATACCGGGATTGAATTCGGAGAGAACAACATCTCGCCGCATTCTCCAGTAGAAACACTGAAGCAGAAGTACGGGGACTGCAAAGACAAGTCGACCCTCCTGATCGCAATGCTCCGAACAGCCGGCATTCCCGCGTATATGGCTCTGCTCGACGCCGGTCCCGGGGAAGACGTCTCGGCCATCCTGCCTGGACTAGGTATGTTTGATCACGCGATCGTCTATGTGCCAGGCGCGCCCGATGCCTTGTGGGTCGACACGACCGACGAATATGCCCGCTTGCGCCAAATGCCCACCGCCGATCAGGGACGATTGGCTCTAATCGCGAAATCGGGCACCACCGAATTGCTGCGCACGCCGGAAAGTAGCTCGCGGGATAACACCACGGTCGAGAAACGCGAATTCTACCTCGCCGAATATGGCCCGGCTCGGATCGTCGAAACCACGGAGCCACGCGGCAGTTTCGAGTCCGTCTTCCGCTCTGCCTACGCCGACCCCGACAATGAGGACAGGAAAAAGCAACTTACGGAATACATCAAAAACCAGTATCTGGCCGAGAAACTCGACCGCATGGATCGCAGCGATCCGGGAGATTTCGCAAAGCCCTTCCAGTTGACGCTTGAAACCAAGAAGGCGCGGCGCGGCTACACGGATCTGCGAGACGCTGTGGCTGCAATTCGGCTGGAGAGCATCTTTGAACGGCTGCCCGACAGCCTTCAGACAAAAGAGGCAGACGAAGAGAAGGAAGGAACTGCGGGAACCCAGCCCAAGAAGAAACGAACATCCGACTATCAATTGCGCTCCGCATTTTCAACGGAGTGGCAATACACGATTATTCCGCCAGCCGGATTTCACGCCAAAGCTTTACCGAAAAGTTCGCAGATGAATGCCGGTCCCGCACGACTGACGGAGGATTTCTCCGCTGACGACAAAGGCGTGGTTCATGCCACCATCCGCTTTGATACGGTCAAATCGCGGTTCACGGTGGTGGAAGCCACCGAATTGCGCAATCAGGTGGCCGATTGGAAACAGGCCGAAGCGATCATGATCCACTTCGAACCCGCAGCCGAGGCGCTCTTCAGGGAAGGAAAAACAAAGGAGGGATTCCATGCTTATCGTGACCTGATCCAGCTTCACCCCAAGGAGGCGGTGCATCATCTTCAAATCGCCGCCGCGCTGCTGGACGCTGGACTGGGCGAGGCAGCCCGCGAAGAAG
>DASRDJ010000104.1:0-14532 GCA_035652655.1 Terriglobales bacterium | reverse complement strand
CACGGTGCGTTTTCCTAACGCTACTCACCTCATTCCCTTTGGCCACGCGCTGCTTGGAGGCGGACGCTTTTCTGCAGGAGCATTCGGGCTGGGATTATCGGAAACTGATTTCACGTGGGCCGCGGGCGGAGGAGTTGATATCGATGTTAGCCGTCACTTCGGAATTCGTCTAGCGCAGTTGGATTTTCTGCAATCGCGCGCCAATGGTGGAAGCCAGAACAATGTGCGCATTTCCGTCGGAGTTTTATTCAAGCACTAGAGCGGTTGCGTCTTTAAAGAAAACGGGGCCGGTGCCGGCCCCGTTTCCGTCCTGGCACGCTTTCTAGCGGACTTGAATCGCCGAGATCCTGTCGTTCCAGGTGCGTGAAGGGTCATCCGCGGTGCGCCAGGCCTTCATGTTTGGAATGTCTCGTCTCGTCGCGCCTCGTCGTCCGCCAAAGTTCGAGTCGTTGTAGACGGTGACTTCGGCGCCATGCATGACTTTGATAGACGAGATGCGGTCGTTGTAGCCGGGAGGAAGATTTGGATAGCTCTCGCCGCGACGCATGCAGAAGTATTCTCCTGCATAATTAATCTCCTTGTAGAAGCAAGCTCCGGCGTTTTTACCCCAGGTCGGCCCGCCTGGCGTGGGCGGACGATGCCCGTAGCCTGGGTTCCCCCAGTTCGGGCTGCCGTTGTAAGCGTTGATCTGGAACTCGGCGCGACAGCCTCCTTCTACCCAGATCCCGCGCGCATCGAAGCCCCAGGTGCGTCCCTGCACACATTGCGACTGGCTCAGTTGCCGCCGGAGTGTAACTCCACCCCGAGTGTCGGCGGCGCAATAATTGCGACGGTTGTTTTGGGATTCGCATGTCACACTCGGTCCGGGCCGTTGCGGAGGCTGGCCGGGGTAATTCGTTTGGGCAGATGCGGTAGTCGTAAGCAAAGCTGCTAGCGACACGCTGGCCAGCAGCTGGAAACATCGTCTCGCCTTCATGACGGATTCTCCCTGCAAAGGTGGTTGCAGTCAGTCTCCGGGATCGTCGCTGTAGGCCGACCTTCGTCGATTAAGTAGTAAGTCTCCGAAATGCCGGCAAATTCGAAAATCGTGCAGGGGCTGAATTGTACATCGAAGCGACGGAGGTGCTGAGAGTGTTGATCTCGCTTTGAGACGGGTTGCAGAGAACAGCAATTGAGTTATTGCAGAGGGGTGCGGGGATTTAGTTGAAGTCCCGACGGCTGCAGGCTCCCGGACCACCGGGGTCTCCGCATGAGCCACAGGGCGCAGTGCTCGGCGCGCCAGAGCCGCTCTTGCTCGAAACGGCGAAGGTCGAGAGTTGTGGAGCCAGCTTCTTGCTCTGACACTTCGGACACTGCGCCTTCTGCTCCCCGTACACCAGCGCTTCGAACCCGTGTTCACAATCCAGGCAGACATACTCGAAAATCGGCATAAAAACCTCGGTCCCTCTTCGTTCCGCAAAATACCGTCAACTTTATTTAAAATCAATTGGTGGGAATCACGCAAACCGGGAGCGACCGTCCAGTCTTCAAACCGCGAAAATTCTTTCGTGGCGGGCATCTGCAAACACTCGCCGGATTTTTTCTGCCTCGAAAATCAGGCCTGCTGAAGCCCGAGGAACGGCTCATTGAGGTCGCGCCCGGGGTGGAGACCCTGTGCCATTGTCATTGGCAGCCGGACCGTAGCAGGGCCTTAACCGTTGTCGTGGTGCACGGTCTTGAGGGCTCGAGTGAATCGGGCTACGTCATCGGCATCGCCCAAAAAGGCCTGGCCGCCGGCATGAACGTCGTTCGTGTGAACCAGCGCAATTGCGGCGGGACTGACCACCTCGCACCTACGCTCTACAATTCAAGCCTCTCTGGAGACATCGCCTCGGTCGCTCGCCACCTCGTGGAAGGTGGCGTCTCGCGCTTCGCTCTGGTGGGATTCTCGATGGGCGGCAATCTCGTGCTGAAGACTGCGGGCGAGTGGGGCAGAGAAGGGCCCCGGGAATTCCAGGCAGTTGCTGCGGTGTGTCCGGCCATGGACTTGGCGGCATCGGCGGATGCTTTACATCTCCCAGGCAACCGGCTCTACGAAGCCTACTTCATGCGGAAACTTCGCCGGCGTTTCCGCAGCAAGGCTAAGCTCTTTCCAGGACAGTTCGATCCGACGCGTCTGCGCGGGCTCCGCAGCCTGCGCGACTTCGACGACAAGATCACTGCATACTATTGCGGTTTCGAGGGCGCGGTCGATTACTACGCACGCGCCGCGGCTTCGAACGTTGTCGATCAAATCTCAGTGCCGGGATTGATTCTGCATGCCGCGAACGATCCGTTCGTGCGCTTGATTCCCGAAACGCGCAAGAAAATCGCAGACAACCCCAACCTGACGTTCGTGGAGGAAGCCGACGGCGGCCACTGTTCATTTATCGCCGATGCCAACGGATATGACGGCCGTTGGGCTGAGCAACAAGTGATCGAATTCCTCCGCCAGTTCTAAGTGCGTCCTTGTTCTCTGCACCGCGGTGTGCCCGAAACTTCCTGTACAATTTGCGCGATGCGCGCGCGCTTTCACTTTGTCGCAATTGTGTTGGCTGTTGTGACGATGACTGCGTTTGGGTACGCAGAACCGGTTTCGTCGCTCAAGCCCACAGATTGCGTTAATGATTTCGCCGGCGTTCTAGGTCCCGCCACCATTACTCAATTGAAAGAGATGTGCCGTCAGGTTCTCGACAAGGCCCAGGCTTCGGTCGTGGTCGCGACCATCAAATCCACCGATGGCGAAGACATTTTTAACTATTCGGTGGACATGTATCAGAAGTGGGGAATCGGTCAGAAAGGCAAGGATCGCGGAGTTCTGATCCTGCTCGCCGTTCAGGATCGCAAATATTTCATCAACGTAGGCTACGGGTTGGAGCCGATTCTCCCCGACGGGAAAGTGGGTGGCTTCGGTCGCGAGGCTGTGCCTTACCTGAAGCGCGGGGACTACGACGGCGCGGTGAGCCTGCTAACCTCGCGCGTGGTCGATGTGATCGCCAAGGATGTGGGTGTTGAAATCACGACTTCGCAACCACGGCGCGTTGAACCTCTTACTTCGGCTCCGCATGAAGCGCAAGCGTCTCCCGGAGTGATCATCGCGATTGTCATCGTGATCGTCATTGTGCTGGCCGTTCCTCCGCTGCGTCGTCTGCTTTTTTTCTTGTTCCTGTTCGGCGGTGGCGGTGGGGGAGGCGGTTACCGGGGCGGCGGTTTCAGTGGGGGCGATTGGGGAGGTGGAGGCTTCGGTGGTGGCGGTTTTGGCGGGGGCGGCGGTTTCGGCGGATTTGGTGGCGGCAGCACGGGCGGTGGTGGCGCAGGAGGCAGTTGGTAACAAAAGAAATTGAGGAATGCTATGGCTCGTGAAAATCCCATTCCCGAGAAGCAGATCAGCGAGTTCGTCGACAAGCTGCAACAGGCTGCCGGAGCGAACCTGGAGAGCATCATCCTGTACGGTTCGGCGGCTTCGGGCGAGTATGAGACCGATTATTCGAACATTAATCTGCTGGTCGTGCTGAAGGATACGTCGTTCTCCAGCCTGATCGTGTTAGCGGCGGTTGTCGAGAGTTGGACGCAGCAGCGCCGGCCCGCGCCCATGCTCATCACTCAGAATGAGCTGGAACGTTCCGCCGACGTCTTCTCAATCGAACTGATGGATATGAAGCGCCAGCATCGCGTCCTGTTCGGTCTCGACGTAGTCGCCTCGCTGCAGATACCCATGGTGCTTCACCGAGCGCAACTGGAGTACGAGTTGCGGGAGAAGTTGATCCTGCTACGCCAGCGCTTGCTAGTGGAATCGCGCGATGAGACGCGCACCTGGCATCTGCTTTTGCGTTCGCTGCCCGCCTTCGCGACATTGTTCCGCCATGCCCTGATCACGCAGGGTCAACCGGAACCGGGAACAAAGCGGGCTTCGATCAAGGCGCTGGCCGCCATGCTTGCATTCGATGCCAGCCCTTTCGAGAATCTGTTGGACATCCGCGAGCACATCGCAGACCCCAAACAATTTCGCGTGCAGGACGTCGCGGCACGTTACCTGGCGGCGGTCGAGCAAGTTACCTCGGCAGTCGATAGAATGCTGGACACACCTGGGCATTGAGATTCGATCCGATTTCCGAAACTTTGTTTCGAGGAGAGCAACATGAGTAAAGGACTCATCGTAGTGATCATCCTAGCGCTGATCGCGCTGGTGGCATTCGGCCAGTACATCGGAGTGCGCAACACACTCGTCACCAAGAACGAGGCCGTGAAGGCGTCCTGGTCGCAGGTAGATATCGCTCTCCAGCGCCGCGCTGATCTCATCCCGAACCTGGTCGAGACAGTGAAGGGCTACGCCACGCAGGAGCAAACCGTGTTCGGCGATATCGCCAAAGCGCGCTCGGCGCTGCTTGGAGCGGGATCGCCCAGCGAGAAGATCGCCGCCAACAATCAACTCGATGGCGCGATCGGCCGGTTGCTGGTGCTGGTGGAGAATTATCCGCAGCTGAAGTCGAACGAGAACTTCATGCGCCTGCAGGATGAACTGGCGGGCACCGAGAACCGCATCTCGCTTGAGCGCAAGCGCTACAACGATACGCTGCAGGACTACAACACGTACGTGCAGCAGTTCCCGGCGAGTCTGTTCGCGAGTTGGGCCGGCTTCAAGGCCAACGACGCATACTTCAAGGCAGCTGAGGGATCTAGAGAAGTTCCGAAGGTAAATTTCGGAAAGCCCGCGCAGCAGCCAGCACCGCAGCCAGCACCCGCGAAGTAGAAGGAAGCGGGAAAATCATCAGCATTTGGCGAAGAGGCGGGCGTCCGTGCCCGCTTGCTTTTTATGATCACGATGCAAGCCGATTTTGCAGTCGAACTCGGCCGGGACGATGAGACCCTCGAATTGCCGTGGGCGGCGCCGGATGGCAGGCTGCGCTACCACGATCTGAAGCGCGATCCGGCGGCTCTCGCGCATATCGAAGAAGCCAAGCTCTGGCCGGAAATGCGCGAGTTCCTGGTTCCCGTCAACGCACAGCCTTCGATGCTCGAGAGCGCAAAGTGCGATGCATGGTCAACCACCGAACTCAATCCTGAAGAGGACATTTTCGGCGTCCCCTGGAAATTCGGGTCGTACGTAGATCTGTTGATCTCAGACCCCACGGTCCGCTTTTCTTTCGAGAAACATGAGACGTTCCTGAAACACTTGATCGGCCTGCTCAAAGTCGTGCCCGAAATTCCTGCCTCGGCCGAATTCTGCCTGCGCCGTTGCTTCTACCGCGAAGGCGAAGCAGCGCGCGAGGGCTACTACTTGACCTTCTACCTCTTCGGCTACGGCGAAGATGAGGCCCATGCCCGCAAACAGTGGGGAATTGCCTTGAAAATCGTAGCCGCCGCCATCACCCAGTTGTCTTCCCGCCACCTCGCTCTGTAATAGTTTTGTATTTTCGTACCTTCCTCACATACAGGCGTGCTTTCGTCCACCTAGGCTGGACCTGCGGAGCACAAAAATAATGAAATCCCACCCTAAAGGCGCGCGAACACGCGTGCTTCTGACGTCTGTATTCGGGCCGTACGCGCAGGACGACGAATTCGGCAGCCGCTCGATCAATCCCATGGAGCTTTACCACAACCAGGTGACGCGCGCGCAGGGTGCTTTCTCGCTCCGCATGTTCCATCGTTCTTGGGGAATCATGATGATTCAGGCCAATATTTCCAGTCCGTGCGCCGTGCTGGATTTTCCAACCCGCGAAGACTTTGCGCGCGAACTCACTGCAAATCAATACGACGTCGTCGGCATCTCCTCAATTATTGTGAACGTGGGCAAGGTTCGCGAGATGTGCCGCATGGTACGGGAGCTGTCGCCTCCGTCGACCATCATCGTTGGCGGCCACGTCACTGCAATTCCCGGCGTAGAGAACCTGCTCGATGCCGATCACATCGTGAAAGGCGAGGGCATTCGCTGGATGCGTGAGTTCCTGGGGGAGAATCCGGACCGCGCGATCCAGCATCCGGAGATCGTTTCCGGGCTCGAAACCCGGATTCTCGGCGTACGCATTCCCGACCGCAAAGGAGCGACTGCGGCTACCGTGATTCCATCGGTCGGCTGCCCGATGGGCTGCAACTTCTGCACCACGTCGTCTTTCTTCGGAGGCAAAGGTAAGTTCGTGAACTTCTATGAAACCGGGGACGAGCTCTTCGATGTGATGAGTCAGCTAGAAAAATCACTGCGCGTCCAATCCTTCTTCGTAATGGACGAGAATTTTCTGCTTCACCGCGAACGCGCGATGCAACTACTGCGGCGCATGAAGAAGAACGGCAAGAGCTGGGGGCTCGCGGTGTTCGCCTCCGCCAACGCGATCCGCAAATACACGATGGAAGAGTTGGTCGAGCTGGGCGTGTCGTGGATATGGATGGGTCTTGAATCTCCGCGATCCTCATACACCAAACTGCAGGGGACTGACACGCGCGAGCTGACGCGGGAATTGCGCGTGCATGGCATTCGCGTGCAGGGGTCGACCATTATCGGCCTTGAGCACCACACGCCCGCCAACATCCGCGGAGAAATCGATTACGCCATCAGCCACAGTACGGACTTCCACCAGTTCATGCTGTACACGCCAGTGCCGGGTACTCCACTCTTCCAGCAAATGTCGGAGCAGGGGCGGATGCTGCGGAACGTGAACCTCGCCGACATTCACGGGCAGGACCGGTTCAATTTTCAGCATGCCGCGATTTCGCGCGAAGATTCGAAGCGTTTTCTCGATTGGGCCTTCCAGCGCGACTATGAACAGAATGGACCGAGTCTCTACCGCATGTGTCGGACCATGCTGCAAGGCTGGTCGCGCTACAAGCAGTTTCCGGATGCGCGGGTTCGCGAACGTTTTGCGCGCGAGTCTGTAAAACTGCGGACCGCATACAGCGCAGCCCTCTGGGCAATGGAGCAACGCCTCCGGCAGGTACAGCGCGACGTCAGCAATGAGATCCGCGCCTTACGGCAGGAGGTACAGACAGAGTTCGGGAGCACTGCATGGCTCTCGGCGCACCTGGGTGGACCGCTACTCTCCTGGACAGCGCGGCGTGAAGATCGGCGTCTGCAAGCCGGACGAACCTATGAGCCGCCGACTTTCCTGGAGCGGAGCAACTGGGTGGCGGAAAGGGTGTGACTTAACTTACGCAGCAGGAGCAGTGCCCCGGGCCAGTCTCCAAAGTCGGTCGCCTTGCCCTTTAAGCATAGTGCGCGCGATGGACAAAGACAGCATCATCATCGTGATAATCAACAGGCCGATGCTCGCTCCGATTATGTTCTCGGAACGCTTCGGCAGAATCGAAATCCGTCCGTAAACCAATTCGATGTGCACCCAGTACACGAGCAGGGAAGTCTGGCCCAATTGAATTAGGGGACTGAATCCCCACTGTGCCGCACCCCAGCGGCACCACACGTAGCACGCGGATAGGATCATCAACAGCATTCCAACTCGCAGTAAAAAGAAGTTGGGACTCGTGTGCCAGTAATCGTACGTGCTGTAAAGCTGTCCGGTGCGCGCATCGAGCCAGCGTGCCACGAGAATGAACGCCAGACCGATCACGCCCGCCCATGCGAACGCCTGGCCTTCGTGCAGTTTTGTCCATGCACCCTGAAGAAGAAATCCAAACGCCAGTCCCGCAAAGGCGAATGCACCCCAGGGAAAGATCGGGAACAGCCAAGCCTGCGGAGAGCCCAGGTTGTGAATGCCGTTGATGTACGACTCGATCGGCCAGGGCAGCCAGTCCGGCCGCCAAGTAGTCCATAGCTGTGGCGTGAGTAGGGCAATGGCCGTCGCGGCCCCGACAGCGGCAACCGTGAGGCTCAGAGTCGAGTTGCCCGGGGGTCGCAGCGCGAGCACGAGCCAGCACAGCACTCCCATCAGCATCATCGACATGCCAATGGTGTTCAGAATGTCGACGCGGAACAAATCACTCCACGGCGCCCATCCCCAGGCGATGACATATTCCTGCAAACGGAAGAGCAGGCCAAGCGCGAAAATCTCTGCGCCCCGGCGAAGGGTGATTTTCGCGATTTGAATAGGTGCGCGTCCCTTGCCCACGAGCTTCCTGGTGACTAGCGCGAAGGAGATGCCCGCGAGAAAAAGGAACAGCGGAGCCGGCAGCGTTCCGCCGAGCTGCGAGTACATGAAAAACGTGCTTTTGCGCGCTTCAGGGGAAAGCCAAGCATCGTAGCAGTGCGTCTGAAACATCAGCAGGCATGCAAGGCCACGCATCCAGTCAATGTACGCAAGGCGAGATGTGGTGGTGGCCGGCAGCGTGACGGATGCCTTTCGCGACAAGGTGCTCTGCTGAAGCGAGCCTAGGATTATTCCCTACCGGCTGGAAGAAGGCAACGCGAGCTCAACGAATGTTTCTCGCTGCTCGAGAACGATGGGGGCTTCAGTGCTTCGACGACCCACGGATCGCGATCAACGACACTTGCTCGAGGTCCGGGAAGTGGTCGTCCTTGTCGGCTTTGCGATCGGCAGGAGGAATCTGCTGAACGACGGTGCGTGCGGGCATTGGCCGGCCGAAGTATTGGCCGAACACCTCGTCAAACGCGGGCAAGTCGGTGAGATTGTCGAGGTAAATCGTGGTAGAGACGATCTGGTCAAAATTCATATCGGCTTCTTCCAGGTTGTCGAGCTGATTGCGCATCGTTTGTCGAAGCTGATGAGGGGTGGTCGTCGCGTACATTCCGCCGTGCGGACCGGGGATGAAGCCACTCTTGGCAGAGCAGTAGAGCGTGTCTCCTGCAAAAACACAGGGGCTCGCGGTCGGGCTCGGTGCCATGTTTTTCGGGCGGATCGATTTGCGCTGAGCCAAGTCTCGCACGGCGACGCCGGTGTACTCGATGTGGGCGCCACCGGGAAGCGAAGACACTTCGATGGTGGCGCGAGCCGGGGTGTTTCCGAATTCGAATCGGCGCGCGTAGTGCTCGTTCATCACCCGCATCGGGATCGCTGAAGTCAGATATGGATTCACGAAGACCATGTTGCGGAGGTCGATGCCGGCGGCTTTGGTCACTGCTTCCACGCCATCGAGTGCGAAATCGACTTGCGCGGCGGGATCGTCAGGAACCTTGCCTGTCGCCGGATCGCGTCCTTCCATGCTCGAAACGAATAGGCGATCATGTGTGATCATTCCCGGAGAAAAGGGGGCGTCGGCGTGATAGTTCGGAGGAGAAACCGCGCGTCGATCTGACAAGTTGCGCACCGCCACTGCGGTGACTTGCACAGCTGAATCCGGAACTTGCGCCACTCCTAGAACGGCGCGTGCAGGCGGAGTCTTCGGAAAGTACCCCGACCAAACTTTATTCAACTCGTCATACTGCGAAACGTCTTCGAGATAAACTTGTGTGTAGACGATGTTTTCCATCGTCAAGCCGGCAGCTTCAACGATGGCCTTCACGTTGTCGAGAGATTGGCGAACCTGCGCGTTGAAGGTTGTCGGAAGCGTGCCTTCCGCGCTGCGAGGGCCCTGCGCTGAGATGTAGACATAGTCGCCCGCATCGATCGCCGGGGTGTAGAAACGAGGAGGTTGGGTAGATGCCGACTTCGGGACAATGGGGCGAACCTGCGCTTGCAATGTGAGCGCCGCCACGAATAGGAATCCAGCCAAACGCATAGCACAGTCCCTCGAAATAAACTCTGGCGCTTACGCTGCCGATTTTTTCTGAGCGGCGCCGAGAAGCGTACGCAGTCTCTGACCGACGATCATTTCTTCGCCAGGTTTGATAGTCATCGAAACCAGTTCGATATGATCGGGCACCTTTCGCTCTTTGTGATTCGGGTTGCCCTCGCGCACCGTGGTGACCAGGCTAGGATTGTCGACGCCAAGCACCTCGATCACCGGGTCGCCGGCGCGCAGTTCCGCTACGCAGTCGGCAATGGAGTAGTGCCAGGCTTGCTGATCCCAGAAGATCTTCAGAGTCGGGTAGCGATTGCCGTCTTCGGGGATGAAGATTTCTGTCTTCACGCCGGGCACCGTCTCGACAAGCTTGCGAATGCGATCGACACGCTCGTTCCACTCGGCATAGATTTTCTTTTCATCGAGGTTAAGCCACGTTTCGAGCGCAGTCAGGCAACCGATGATCTCCTCTTTGCCGACCTTCATCGGGCGGCATACCGCCCCTTCTCGCGGACTGCAGTTCAGCAGAGCGGCCTCGATCAGATCTTTCCGCCCCAAGAGAAGGCCGCTGCATTGCGGGCCGCAAAGCCCTTTCCCGCCCGAGAAGCAATACATGTCTATGCCCATGCGCGCGTAGAGCTTGGCGTTGTCGGCGGGCGGAATGCCCGCCGCGTCGTCCAAAAGCATGGGGACTTTGTGGTCCTTAGCAATCGCCAGAACCTGCTTCAACTTGTCACCGAGATCGGTGGTGTAAATCATCGCGGTGTTGTCGTTGATCGCCTTGGTGAGTTCTTCGGGGGAGTAGGTGAGCACCAGCTTGGCGCCCGTCAGGCGGATGGCACTGTCGAAGGCGCTGCGGCCTCCGACCATGATCACTTCATGCTTCAATCCCGTAGTGTCGGGGAGTTGCCAGATGTGTTTATCGTCGGCCCCGGCCATGCAGGCGGCAGTCGCGGCGGCCATAGCGCCCGCAGCGCCGGAGGTGATGATGCCGGACTCCGCGCCGGTGAGTTCCGATAAACGCTTGCCCACGGCGCGCTGCAGTTCGAGCATGTTGACGAAGTGCTGCGCGGCTTCTACCTGGGCTTGGCGCACTTCCGGAAACTCGAGCGAGCCGCTGAGATAAGTCCACGTGCCGCGGCAATTGATGACCGTTTTAACCCCGAGCCGCGTGTAGACGTTTTGCCGCGGGTCGTGGCCGATGGCTGACGCGGCCTGTGCGTAGAGATCGCGGGCCGCAATCTGGCTCAGCAGAGGCGCGGCTGCGAACAATTTCATGAACGATCGGCGGCTCGAATTACGGCTGCGCAAGAAGGCACCTCACTTTGCGGAATCGGTATACCACAAAATCGCTTGACGTAGATCGAAATCTTTCGTTTGATTCGTTTTGTTTTCGTTTTCGAATGGCCTGGATTTGGAGAATACCCCGCCCATGCTACCCTCGACCGCGACTTCGGTGCCCAAGGAATGTCGATGAGTTCAGGTTTTACGCTTACAAACAGGAAAGTAAGACTTGCAGTGGGGCTGCTTTTAGCTACCGTGAGTATGCGGTATGCGTCTGCCTCGAGCGAACCTCAAAAGGAATCTCCGAAGCTGGACGAGTGCCGCGTTGAGGCCGTGGACTACAAGGGTTGGCACGCGCAACAGATCTCGAACCGCTGGGTGCAGTTGGTCGTCGTGCCGCAGAATGGCGGGCGGCTGATTCAGGTCACGTTCGCTGGACACCCTTACCTCTTCGTCAATCCGAAGTTTGCGGGCAAGTATTTTCCTCCCGCTTCGGGCCAGTGGTTCAACTACGGAGGCGACAAAATCTGGCTCCTGCCCGAAGGCAATGAGGACGAGCAGCACTGGGCGGGAGATTCGGACATCCTCGATGACGGACCGTTCACGTTCCGGAAGGTGAAGGAAGGGAAGACCTGCGACATTGAACTGACAGGGCCGGCCGATCCCCAAACCGGAATTCAGTTTGTCCGTAACATTTCACTGGATGCGGATTCCTCCCGCATTCGCTTTCATGCTGTGATGAAGAACATCAGCGGCCACTCACTGGATTGGTCGATGCAGTCGGTATCGCAATACGACACGTCGGCCGGAGGCGCTCAGGGAGGGGAGCAGGTTTCCCCGAACTCAGCATCGCGTTTCAACCAAGATTTCTGGACGTTCACTCCTGTGAACCCTTCGAGCAGCTACCTGAACCGGTATCATGTGCGCTTCGGTCCAGCGCAGAATCCGGCGGTCCGCGTTAGAGACATTGGGCTCTTCACCGTGCACTACGTGCATATGGCGGCGGAATTGTGGCTGGACTCCAAGGAAGGCTGGCTCGCGGTGGTCGACGGTGTGACTCGTTACGCGATGGTGGAGCGCTTCCGTTATGAGGAGAACGCCACGTATCCGGGGAAGGCGTCGGTGATCTTTTGGACGAACGGGCCGGAGATCCGGCTGAGCAATGAAGGGATCGCGACGCTCAGTTCCGATCCCGAGGCAGGCCCCTACTATCTGGAAGCGGAGATCAACAGTCCGATGTGCCACCTGCAGCCCGGCGAGAACTGCACGCTGGAGACAGAATGGTTTCCAACACGAGCGGGAAGTGACTTTCGCGGCGCTACCGAGGCAGGCGTCATCCTGCGTCCGCTGCAAGCAACGAATTCGGAAGGCGGGAAGATCAAGCTGTCAGGGAGTTTTGGCGTGTTTTATTCCGGAAGCCTGGTCGCGCGCCTGTACGATGAGCACGGACGAGGTTTGGGTATGATGCCGGTTGTGAGTGTAAGTCCGTCTGATTCAGTCACCCTGGAATCTGAGCTATCACCCAAAAGCAAGGCGGCGCGCGTGTCCCTGCACTTGCTAGACGAGAACGGAGTCGATCGCGGATCGCTCGGCGAAGTTCGTGTCGGCGAAGGGGACAAGCACTGACATGAACCGGCCCTTCGGCAGATTCCTCAAGTTCCTGCAAGTGATCGCTTGTCTGTGCGCGAGCCTGACCGCGCAGGACGAGAAGTCGACAACTCCTGCCAACACGAATGTGACGCCGCAAGACCTTTTGACACAGCCGGTCGGCGCTGACTGGACCTCCTACAACGGTGACTACAGCGGCCGCCGCTTCAGCAGTCTGCGCCAGATCAATGCGGAGAACGTCGCGCAGTTGCGGGCGGCTTGGGTGTTTCATCCCGGAAACACGCAAACTCTGGAGGCGACTCCAGTCGTGGTTCGCGGCATCATGTATGTCACGAGTGCGAACGATGTGATCGCGCTTGATGCGCGTACCGGCCGCACGGTGTGGCGCCACCAGCGTGCGTTGAGTTCCGGGTTGCTCGACGACGCAGCCGCACACAAGAGCCGCGGCGTCGCGGTGTGGAAGAATTTCGTCTACTCGGAGACTGACGACGCCCATCTGCTTTGCCTCGACGCACGCTCCGGAGCGGTTCTATGGGATGTGCAATACGCTGACAAGATCAAACACTACGGCGCAACCAGCGCTCCCTTGATCGTGAAAGACGAAGTCGTCGTCGGCACCTCCGGAGGCGATTCTGGCGTTCGCGGATTTCTGGCGGCTTACGACGCGCTCACGGGCAAGTTCAAGTGGAAGCTGTGGACAATCCCGGGACCAGGCGAATTTGGCTCGTCGAGTTGGCCCGGAGACTCTTATTTGCACGGGGGCGGTACCACGTGGATGCCCGGCACGTACGACCCTGAACTCGACACTTTGTACTGGACCACCAGCAACGCGGCGCCGGATTTTGTGGGAGACACGCGTCCCGGCGACGATCTGTACACCGCCTGTGTCCTGGCGATTGATCCGAACACCGGAAAGATGAAGTGGTACTTTCAGTTCACACCGCACGATTTGTACGACTACGACGCCAACGAAACTCCGGTGCTGCTCGATCGCGAAGAGAACGGCACCCTGCGCCATCTGCTGGTGCAGGCTAACCGCAATGGCTTCCTTTACGTGCTGGATCGAACGAACGGAAAATTCCTGCGTGCCACTCCATTCGTTGAGAAGCTCGATTGGGCGACGGGCATCGATGCTTCCGGCAGACCGATTCTTTCTGGACGCGTCCCGACCGCTCAGGGCACTCGCATTTGCCCAGGAATTGTGGGCGCGACCAACTGGTTTTCACCCTCCTACAACCCGAATACGGGTCTGTTCTACGTGATGGCGCTGGAGGGCTGCAACGTCTACTTCGCGAGCCCGAGAAAATTCGTGAAGGGCGAGACCTACTACAATACGGGGACAAAAATTCCGCCGGGCGAACACAATCAGAAGATTCTCGTGGCGCTCTCCCTCGCGGACGGAAAAGCCACGTGGCGCTATCCGCAGATCGGAAAAGGGAATTCCTGGGCCGGAACTATGACGACCGACGGCGGGCTGGTCTTCTTTGGTGATGACAGCGGCTCTTTCGAAGCGGTGGAGGCCTCCACCGGGCGCGTGCTGTGGCACTTCAACACCGGCCAGATGATCCACGCATCCCCGATGAGCTACGCCGTGGATGGCACGCAGTACGTCGCCGTGTCGGCCGGGAGTGACGTGTTTGCTTTCGCTCTTCCGAAGTAACTGCTCGTCGCTCGGTTTGCGAGCGGAACTCAGTGCTCGAGATACGGCACGAAGCCTTCCGTTTTGGTGCGCAGCCTGTACACCGAGGTCGTCGCCGTGATGTAGAGCGTGCGGTAGTCCTTGTCACCCCAGGTCAGGTTGGCCGGCTGTTCGGGCACGACAATCGTTCCTAGATGGTTGCCGCTAGCGTCCCACACCCAGATTCCCTTGGGCCCGGTGACGAAGAGATTGCCTTTCTTGTCGACCTTGATGCCGTCGGGAACGCAGTCTTTTTCCCCTCCGGGTTCTTTCCCGAAAATACGTCCGTTGCTGAGTGTGCCATCCGCCGCCACGTCATA
>DASRDJ010000103.1:0-2043 GCA_035652655.1 Terriglobales bacterium | reverse complement strand
TGGTGCAGGTGCTGGAAGCGGCGGTGGAAGCCGGCGCCACGACTCTCAACATTCCGGATACAGTCGGATACGCAATGCCGGAAGAGTACGGCGCATTGATTGGCTTTATTCATCACCACTTTGCTTCTGCTGATGTCACCGTGAGTGCGCATTGCCACGATGATCTGGGTTTGGCCACCGCGAATACACTGGCCGGTCTGGCAAATGGGGCCCGCCAGGTCGAGGAAACCATCAACGGTATCGGGGAGCGAGCCGGCAATGCGTGCATGACGGAAACTGTCATGGCACTGCGTACACGGGCGCCCTTGTTCAGTTTAGAGACAAACATCATCACGAAGGAGATTTGGCAGACGAGCAAGCTGGTGAGTGACTTGACTGGCATGGTTGTTCAGCCCAATAAAGCGATTGTGGGGGCGAATGCATTCGCGCACCAGGCGGGGATTCACCAGGACGGTATGCTCAAAAATCCGCGCACCTATGAAATCATGAACCCCGCGGACGTGGGAGTCAGCGAAAGCCTCCTGGTACTGGGCAAGCTAAGCGGCCGCAACGCGTTGCGCTCGAAACTTGAAAAGCTCGGATATCAGGTGGAAGGGGAAAAGCTCGACCAGGTCTCCATAAGAGTGAAGCAGGTGCTAGACACCCAGAGAGCAGTCAGTGACGTCCAGTTGCACGAGATTTGCTCTGAAGTTTTCCGGTCCACAAATGCGGCTGTGGCTTCTTAAGAGTTTTGCGTTATCCTGATATAGAAACAGAGTGAGCTAGACCAAAGAACAGCGGAGCCGCCTCCAGCAATTCGTTACATCCACAACGGAATTCGGAGTTAAACTCAATCGGGTATTGCGGAGAAGACTCTTTCTCTCCGTTGAACCTTCAGGCGCTCCAGGGGCGGTTTGCGGAGATTACACTGGCGGGAGAGCTGGCGAGACCATGGCGGCCTGCCCTATCGCGAGAACTGCTATGTGCCACGGACTAGAAGATGAATTGAGCCAAACGATCACGGTCGAGGTGAAAGTGGACGTACCGGATAGCGCCGACGCGCGCTGGTGCATAGAGCAGTATTATCTGGAACTAGCGGAGCGTTTCGACACAGGTTTCGATCCGATCAAGAGCAATCCCGCTCCCGACGAGGATCTCGTCCCCCCGAGGGGTTACTTTGTTGTGGCCCGGCTTGATGGCCATCCTGTTGGATGTGGCGTGCTCAAGCGCAAGAATCCAACAACGGGTGAGATCAAGCGAATGTGGACGGCTTCATGCGCACGCAGGCGGGGTGTTGCACGCAAAGTTCTCCATACGCTTGAGACCCTTGCTCGGGAAGCGGGACTTACAGTGCTCCATCTTGAAACGAATCGGACCCTCGCCGAGGCTCAGGCACTGTACCGCAAGGAAGGATATATCGAAGTCGACGCCTTCAACGACGAACCTTACGCCCATCATTGGTTCGAGAAACACCTACATTCCGATTCCGGGCAGATGATCGCCAGACCCCCTCGGAATGGAGTCGCAAATGACAAAACATGAACCCGGACTATGGGTCGAACTCAATGAGTACATAAGCGATATTAGGGGTTCCTTGAAGCTCGACCGCCTCGCGATGGCATGCGAACCGAGTCGCCCGTTACTGTGGGCGAACCACCATACAGCGAGGAAGAGCACATGCAAATATGATGAACCTTCTCGACATCTATACAGCGCTCGCACGCGAGCGCCCAGATGAGCCTGCCTTAATATTCGAGCGTGAACCTTACGTGGGCATCAGATTGTCGTGGGCTCAGCTCTCCGCCCGGGGCGAAGAACTGAGTCTTCGGCTCGCGGCCGCTGGGATAAGTCGACAAAGTCTTTGCGCGGTGGAGTTGGCAGACCACCCCGATACACTGCCGTTGCTGCTCGGAATCTGGCGCCTTGCGGGTACCGCACTGCTGGTCGACCCGAAATGGGGTGTCAGCGTGCGCCGCTCGGTTTATTCCCATAGCCGGCCGGATGCGTTCATCACGGTAGATCCGGAATTTACGGTTTCGTTGCTCACCGACTCTTCCTCAAAGG
>DASRDJ010000102.1:0-3701 GCA_035652655.1 Terriglobales bacterium | reverse complement strand
CCTACGGCAACGGCGAACTGCTGCAATGGCTCGATGAGCGTGGCATCGCGCCTTACATTCGGGTCAAGGAAAATCCCGCTGCGACGACCGACCTCTATGGCATCGAGTTTGGGTACTTCTGCATCGGCGGGTTCCCGCGAGCACTCAAGCTCCTCTCAATTCCGCTACGTCTGCCGTTCCACCGCCCCCGCGCGGCTCACTCGGATTTATCGATAAACAATAGAGCACATTATTGACTTTTAAGTCCGCTGCGTTTGCCAAGTTTCGCCGGGCAGCGTCGTGAAAAATCGCACACAAAACGCACACAGGGAATGTCTTTCCTGTCCTCCGTCCCCGCGGCATCCATCCAACTTCGAAAGGTGGGTCGCAGCGAATGCGTCCCGAAGTGCTGGATGCCAGCCCTTGCGGTGGCTTCTTGAAACATCCGCCACACGTGGGGGTAGGAGATTGGCAATCGTCCGACCTTCACCGGGCTGGCAAATATCCAATCCTCCTCCGAAGAGAATTGGGTCGTCTGCCGCCAGGTTTTCAACACTTCGACACGTTTGATGGTTCTCAGTCAATGGAAATGTCAATCTTTTAGAACTGGACAAAACGAAGTAAAACGATATAAAGAGAAACAGATCGAAAGCACTGTTGCCAATCTAGGCTAGCTTAGGCCGATTGGCAGGGAGGGACACAACTTCGATGCAGCGAAGAGACTTTCTGAAAAGCAGTGTTGCATTGGCCGTTGCTGCTGAACTTGGAACTACCCAAGCTTACGGTGTCGTCCCTGCCCACAACTGGGACAAATACGACTTTGGTTCCGGTCCTCCGGTCGCCGACCGCCTCAATCAGGGGCCCTTTCCACAGTACCCGCCTGAGGCGCTCATCCCGACTGATGATGTGGTGATGACTACGACTCCTTCAGAAGAAGTCGTGCCGAACTATGGGAAGGGATTGATCACATACGTCACGGCCGACAGCGGCACCGATGAAATAAAATCGGACAACATTCCGCAGGCCATCGAAGACCTTGTTCGATTTCCCTTGGGCCAGCAGCTTTACATACGGCCCACTTGGCGGGAGGTTCAGCCGCGGCCTGGGCGACTCGAGTCGCCTGATTACGTGAAGCTCATTTTCGATCTTGCGAAGAAGAACAATAAGCGGGTTGGACTTCGCATTCAGATGAGCGCGCCTGACTACAAGCATCAGGCGGCGCTCCCGGATTTCGTTCTCGACAAAGTACCGACGGTTGACCTTATTCCTGATGAGAAAGAGAAGAAGGCGGCTGCGCGCTTTATAGAGAATCAATATTCGCGGTATCAGCCCCGGTTCGACCATCCTTTTTTTCAACAGGCATTCGGTGAACTGGTCGGCCTTCTAGCGGCGGAATTCAACGGTAATCCGATTGTCGAGTTTGTGGATACCTTTTTATATGGATTCTGGGGCGAAGGGCACACGTGGCCTTTCGTCAACACTCCGTTTCCCGACTACCAAACCGCACAAAAGACCTGGGTCAAAATGTTCGAAGTTCAGCAGGAGCACTTTACCAAGACTCCGCTGATGACCAACACCCAACCCGATTACAGTCGCGTCGGCAATTCCGAAGTGCTCGACCGCACAATTCGCAGTTATAACTGGATTCGTAGCGACACTATCTTTATTGAGAACGAGCAAATCGAGACTCTCAGTAATCGTCCACCGTGGGTGGCCGCAATGCTGGAACAAGGGATGCCTGCGAGGAGTCCGGACTCGCTCCCGTTGGAGGAAGGACTATCACCAGCGGAAAACATGATTGCTCACGTAATCGACGTGGGTGCGAACTACTGGTCGCTTTGGAACTTTCACGCGATCAGCGCCAAGAACCTGCAAAGCTATTACCAGGCATTTCCTAAGGCGTTCGATCAGATCAACCGTCGAATTGGCTATCGCGTCAGGCCGTCCATGATTTGGAGCTATGACGACGGTGGCTACCTGGGACTAATTGTTGCTTTTGCGAATGATGGCATCGCTGGGGTTCCGGGCGTACTTCGGGTAATGGTAGAGAGCGAGGACGGCAAAATTCTGGCGGGCGGATGCCTGGATGCTGGTTATCCTCTGCCCGGAAAGCTCCGGCAGGCGCAGTTTGTGCTGCCCAAGGAAACAAAGTTTGCAGGTTTGAAACTCAGAGCGGAGATCGAGGTGAAAGGCATGCGTTACCCAGTCCAATGGGCTTGTCGGCAGAAGCTCAACGAGAACGGTTCACTCACTCTGCGTTCGAACCTCCATCATGGCTTTTGACGGTGGAACCATGACCAAAGCGATTTGTCCATTGCTCATCTTCACAGCACTATTGGCGGCGGGCCAGTCTTCAGCGCGGCTTGATCCATCCGCGGCGCGTCGTGCGGCCGTGACTCAAATCCAAAGTCCCAGTCTGCGGATCGAGTTTGACCAAAACATGCACAGCCGCGTGATTGCACGATTTGGAGAAACGGATATTCCACTGGGCGCGTTTTCCGCTTCCGAGACTCTCAAAGGCGCTGAACGCTCCTGGTATGACTTTGCTTTAAGCTCGCAGACGCGCGAGCGGGTTACCGACGCTTATGGTGCGGGAGAGAAACTCACCGTTACGGGTACGTCCGGCGTGCTGAGAAAAAATCTCTCGGTCACTGTTTACGACGAATTTCCCAACTTGGCGGTCTTCGATGTGGGCTATACGAATCTTGGGAAATCAAAGCTGAAGGTTCTGGAATGGAATAACAATCACTATACGATCGACGCACAGCGGATCGCGACGGGAGTGCCGTTCTGGTCGTTCCAGAGCGGCTCTTACGAGCGACGTCCGGACTGGATCGTCCCACTGCACGCCGGGTTTTCGCAGGAGAACTATCTCGGCATGAACGCAAGCGATTATGGAGGCGGCACGCCGATTGTTGACGTGTGGCGGAGAGACGCAGGCATCGGAGTAGGCCACGTCGAAGCGCGACCGCGTCTGATTTTCCTGCCAGTCTCCATGCCCAATGCTAGGCAGGCCCAGGTCAGCGTGCAGTATCGTCACGAGCAGTCCTTGTCGCCCGGCGAGAGTTTACGCACTTTTCGGACGTTCGTTACGGTGCACAACGGAGACTACTTCGAGACGCTGCTTACCTACCGACGGTTCATGTTGAAACAAGGATTCCAGATGGCCAAAGCTCCGGAAAGCGCTTTCGGAGCGATCTGGTGCGCCTGGGGATATGGGCGCGACTTCGAGCCGCAGCAGGTTTACGACACGCTACCCACCGTAAAACGAATGGGATTCACTTGGGTCACCCTGGACGATGGTTGGCAAAACAATTATGGAGATTGGCAGCTTGATCCGAAGAAGTTTCCCCATGGCGATGCCGACATCAAAGCGATGGTGGAACGGATCCACCAGGAGGGATTCAAGGCGCAGCTCTGGTGGTCGCCACTCAGCGCGGTTCCGGATTCGAAGTTGCTCACGGATGAACCGGATCTGGCCTTGGAAAATCAAGACGGTTCGCGGCGCAAGATTTCATGGTGGAATTCCTATTATCTCTGCCCTGCCAACTCGCGAGTTGTGGACTATCACAAAGAATTGGTGCGCAAGATCCTTGTCGATTGGGGATTCGACGGTCTAAAACTCGACGGCCAGCACATGAACGGCGTCCCAGCCTGTTACAACCCTGCCCACCACCATACGCGCCCCGAGGACTCGGTTGAAGCGTTGCCGGATTTTTTCC
>DASRDJ010000101.1:0-2906 GCA_035652655.1 Terriglobales bacterium | reverse complement strand
GTTTTTCGAATGTCGTATTTAAATGAATGAGTGTCGTCGGCCAAGAGGTTCCGCTCCGAGTCGCTGGATCTAATACTATCAACCGCTGGGCCATAAACTGTAAATCAAGCGTCGATTACATCCGAGACCTAGTAACTCTGCGCGCTTACTAAGTCCTGATTAACGCGGTAACCGGAAAAGTGGATTTCGGCATTTGCGGCGGGGAGTCCCCCTATTCAAACGCAGAATGATCGGCCGTGAACAGCCGTGTGAGTTTCTTGCGGAAGGCCGAATCCCGGGTGAGTTTTTGAAGTTTGCGGATGTAACCGCCCCGTAGCCTCTCAGGATCTTTCCCGGCCTCGACAGCACGGGCGGTTTCCCACTCTGTTTCGAAGAGCAGTGCACCCAGAACGTGCTCGGCATGATGGGCTGCGGTCCCGGTGGCCAACATCTTTTCAAACGCGGCCCTTACCAATGGATCCTGCTCGAGCTGCCCTTTGACGGCCGCATGCGCAGTCAGGTGGGCCAACGGATTTACGGGTTCGCCTCCTACCGTGATCTCATAGGGCTCGCCTTCGCTGAGGTCTGCGAACTCAAGGGCATTGTGAATGTGCTTCAGGTGCATGTGTTCTTGCATCGCCTTCGCGAAGAGCTGGCTCTCATGCGGGAGCTGGGCCACTGTATCCGCTTTGACAGCTTCGTAGACGCACTTTTCATGCTGGCCAACCAGCTTGCGAAGCTCTGTAAATATGGGATCGTCCATCTCCGGTACCCCTCTGAGGGCTAATGCTACTACGCCGCAGCTTGGTGTGTCGCGAGGGGGGGCGGTGCTCCAGTCGCTTATGGAATTCACATCCCCGGTAATCCGACTCTCCAAGAACTTGTTGAATAAATCCTTTCAAATCAACAAATCTGTGTAGACAAGTTCCTGGCACTAGCGACGCGTCGAAGACGCAGTCAGGGCTTATCAGGACTTGGCTGGCGGAAGCTGATACATTTCTGGCTCTTCACGAAGTCGACCGAACCTGACTCCATTCCATCGCCACAGGCGTTCAATTTGCCAATGGCACTTACCAGTGTTCTTATCCACCGTGTCTACGTAGCGTCTTATCCACGTCCCTATTCCTAAGCTCTTTGCTTTCGAGCGTGCCCTTGAGACGACCTTGTAGGTCCACAAGACTCCGCGTTGGTGGAAGTTTGGCGCGTAGACGGCGTAGCTGCGTCTTTGCGAATGATAAGCCACAAAGTTAGCCTGCTTCATTTCTCAATGATTGCGTAACAATGTCGGCTCCTTTCTCCCGAGCCTTGGTCGTCAACCAAAGTCTACTCGGGTCGAGGAGCCGACATTGTTATGGTGCAGCAACGCTAGCTGTCATTCCAAAGGGTGAAAGTCCCTTCGACAGAACAATCCAGTAACTGTCGTAGTTATATCCACGGCGAGAAGGGTGACTGACTCTTCGGAAGCCTGGAGGTAAAAGTCCCGGTGGCCGGAAGAGCTTCTGGTCAGATCTGCGCAGGGGGCGAGCAACTTGACAGGCCGTAGCAAAAGCGAACCAGGAAGCCCCGAAAAGTCGGCCCTGCGTGAAGCGGATTGCAGGATAATCGGGAGAGCCGAGCTGCTCATAACATGGCGAAGGCCTATGTCGGAACCGCATGTCTGGAACAAACCGGTTGCGATCTCCCCGGGGTCGTAGAGGACGGCATGAAAGCGTGGAACCACTCGAAGGTCGCCTAGGCGCAGTGTGCACAGCGAAGGCATCTGGTATAAGCCGCTAAGCGGTGAAATCGGGATGTGCCTGCGAGTGGGGCGGATGGGGCCGGTTAAGCGAGGACGGACCGGGACAGCATAACCCGGACCCGAGCGAGGGCCCCTGGGGTCGGAGTTACAGGGCTATCGCATATAAGCAAAGAGCTCGTTGAAGTAAGCCCTGCTCAACCGTGCGAGGTTCATTTTGCGTCGGATCGATCGTTTATCTGGGTGAGCCCGCAGGATGTCGAGCGCGATGCGACGAATCAGCGAGAGGTTCTCTGGTGCGTAGTCTTTGCGTGTTCTGGATGCGTCCTCGTCGAAGCTGACGTCCAGGTGCCAATGCAACTGATTCTCGATGCTCCAATGCGCACGCACCAGCTGGAGCAGCCGCTTCGGCGACAGGACCGTCGACAGGGCCACATAGCGCACCGAGTTCTCCACCTTGCCGCCGCAGACCCGTTCGGCCTCGATGCGGGCGAGTGCCGCCAGTCCAGGAAACGCCGGCGCATCGGCCGGCGCCGGCAGCACGCTGGCACAGCGCCATTCCTTGCGATCGTGCGCCTCCTCGGCGGTCTCAAAGAACGGAAGGAAGCCCTTGGCGTCGGCCTGCTCGAATGCGCTCACCGCCGCCGCATGGAGCGAGCCGTGGTTGCCCTTCAGGCCCAGCGCATAATCGGCACCGCTGGCCAGCACACCTTCGGCCATCCGCGGATGACAATGAAGGGCATCGGCCGTGACGATGCAGCCTTTCAGGACCAGGGTCTTCAACAGTGCCAAGGTGGCAGCGACCTCATTGCCGCCAGGAGCCCGCGCGGCCGCAATCGATACGCGGGTCTCGGCATCCCAGACACTCACCATCAACGGCGGCGCACAGGCACGACCGCGTTCATAGGCCTTGCGCAGGGACTTCCCATCCACCGCGACGAAGCCCCGGGGAGCGCCGAGATCCAAACCGTCGCGGATCGCACCGACAAAGCTGGCGAGCGCCTTGGCGAGTTCGGCGGGGTCGAGCAGGCGGAACACCCGGCTGAAACAATCATGGCTGGGCGCACCATGCGGCGACTCGACGATCTCGGCCAGCTCGGCCGCGTTGACCGCCCCGAAGTCGGCGATGTGGACACAGCTCTTTTGGCCGCACAACGTCGCCGCCAGCGCGATGAACAGGATGGCCGACAGC
>DASRDJ010000100.1:0-12972 GCA_035652655.1 Terriglobales bacterium | reverse complement strand
AGAACTGAGAACTGAGAACTGAGAACTGAGAACTGAGAACTGAGAACTGAGAACTGAGAACTGAGAACTGAGAACTGAGAACTGAGAACTGAGAACTGAGAACTGAGAACTGAGAACTGTCTTCTCTCCCCGGCTCTATTTCTTCTTCGGGGGCAGGTATTTTTTCTCGATCGAGGCGACGACAACGTAGTTCGGATCGACCATTTCTGCCAGCCGGATTTTTGCCACTTTGCCTAGCAGTTCGTAAGCGTCGAGTTGGGAGAGGCCGTAGTCGTCATGAATCCATCCCACGAGTTCGGTGAAGGCGATACGGAGTGCGTCGTCGACCGGGCGGTAGGCGCCCACGGCCATGATGGCGTTGTCGTTTTCGAAGCGCGGCCAGTTGATCTTGTGGCCTTTGATGAGGTCGACTTGGACGCGAGCTTTTAATGGAACCTCGATGGCGGCGCCGGCGACTTCTCCGTCTCCCATGGCCGCGTGGCCGTCGCCCATGTAGAGCAGGCCGCCCTTCACGTTAACGGGTAGATATACGGTGTTGCCGGTGGTGGCTTCGGGCGCGTCCATGTTACCGCCGAACTCTGCCGGGACGATCGAACTGCGCGCTTCGCCGCCCGCTGGGGCGACGCCAATGCATCCGAAGAAAGGATGCAGGGGGATCTTCACTTCGAACTTTGAATCGAGTGCCTTGAAGGTGGCGGTGTTGGTGGCGTGGTCGATGGGATAGAACCAGATCTTTTCCGGCAGCGGCGGATGCAGCATGGGCGTGTAGTTTGTCGCGTTCAGCGCGCCGAAGCCGGGGCCTAGAGCGCCGATGCCTTGATCGCTGTTGACGTCAAGCGCGAGAATTTTGACCGAGAGCGTGTCGCCGGGCTCGGCGCCGTCGATATAGAACGGTCCGGTAAGCGGGTTGTCGCCCGGGGCCATGTTGAGCGTGTCGCCGGGTTTGCGGATGGCGTCGCCAAAGCAATCGAGCGTGTTGGTGTCGAGGATGTCCCCGGGCTTGAGGTGGGCGACGGGGTCGACGGTGGCGTAGACGTACTTCACATTGTTGAGGGCGCTCTGGAACTTGACGACGTTGCCGGAAGCTGATGTCTGTGCCGAAACGCTGTTGAAACAACCAAGCAATAAAGCTACCGTTAGTGATCGAATCGTCATCGATTGACTCCTAGCCTGAAGTCGTTTCAAACAAACCGCTTTGTTCTGCAGGCCGGAACACTAAACCCTTCCAGCCACGCTCGCGAACCAGACTCACGAAACGTCCAGACGCCCCAGTGAGACGCCATGCCGCCGCCCCAGTGCCAAACCATTCGGCAGTCTGGAACAAGTCTGGTGCATTCCTCAACCGATCAGTAATCAGCGCAAGGGAGCTAGGCACGTGATATTTGACCCGGCCACAGAAAGGAATTGTGGCCAGTTTCTTTCGCTCTCTTTCAAACATCTGGGTTAGTTCCGCAGACAGTTTGCCTGCCTTAGGGTGCTGCGGGGGAGACTCTTCTTCCCTAGCGAAGAGGGCCCGAACTGCAAGCGCTTCTTCATTCCCACTTCGGCAAGTCACGGTCGACAACCCTGAGATATCCGCGCAAGCCATGATAGTTGGGATCAGAATCTGTACCCGGTCTGTAAGCTCAAGGCCGGTGCGGTGATCGACTGCTGGCCCGAGAGAGATGCCTGTGATTCCACTCTTTACAATTTGTTGGGCGATGTCAGGTCGGACGAAGAACGCGTCCGGAACCCAGTTGAATTGCATGACACCCGAAAACTCCTTTTGGTCGGACTTGCCGAAGCGAAAAGGAGCGACTTGCCCATCGTAGATCCCGCAATGGATACAGACGGAGGAGTACACGGCTTTTTTGTACCGCAACAGAAAATCGTGTGCTCCTGCTGGCTTGGGGTATCCCTGCCATGTCTTGGCTGACATTTGGAAGAACTTCGTGGTGCGTAATCGGTCTGTCGTGTCGGGTTCAGTTATCGAGATATGAATGCCGTCCGGTGCTCGTCGATAGAATCCCTCAACCTGCCCGGAGGCGAAGCCCTTCACGACTTTGGGATCAGCGCTGAACCGCAATGGAAAAATTGCATCGGGCGCCCTTCCCAAGGCGGCGTACAGTTCCTGCTGTGTTGTTGCCGGGATACCGAGCATGCCTCCCCAGAAACCGAATTGTTGTTCGCCGACAAAAATATGTGGTTGTTGTGTTCCGAGGATATGGTTGTTCTTCAACAACGGCTGCCCGTTCGGACCTCTATCCCATGCGTCCGTGGCTGGAGTGACAAAGCCTGGGTACCTGCTCTCGTCCTTGAGATCGATGACCGACCGGACGAGCAGAATGCCCTCATCCGGATCCGCGGGCAATGGCCCTGTTCGCGGGCGAAAGGTTTCGTCGTCCGTGTCCCGATACCAAGGTTTGCCATAGTCAGCGTTGTGGCAACCGATCCACACCGGATGGCGCTCAAAGTCGTCGGGACCGAGTTCTCCGAATTGTTTCAGTTCAGGTCGTGACATAGCGCATTACGTCATCCACGTTAACCACGCCCATCCGATCGTCAAAGTCAGCAGAGTGATCGGCACTCCCACGCGGAGATAGTCGCGGTATTCGATTTCTACTTCCGGCTTGGCGGTTTCGACCACGATGATATTGGCCACGCTGCCTGTAATCGTAAGGTTCCCCGCCAGAGTGGAGGCCATCGCCAGAATTAGCCACGCTTTGTGCGGATCGGCGAAGCCCGGCACCATCGTCTTCAGAAGCATCACCGCCGGAACGTTGTTGACGATGTTGCAGAGCGTCGCCACCGAAAGCGTAAAGACCCAGGTTCGTTGCAGGTTCCAGTTCCGCGCCACATCCAGCAGGCGGGTCGTGATGCCGCCATTCTCCGCTCCTCCTACGATCAGGAACAGTCCCACAAAGAACACCAGCAGTCCCCAGTCGACTTCTTTGTAGAGTTTTTGCGGTTCGAGCGTGCGGGTGATGAGCAGCATGGCGGCGCCCAGGGCAGCCATCAGCGCGGGGTCGACGCCGACGAAGAATCCGATGACCACCGCTGTCGCGACGATCAGGGGCTTAGTGAGTTTCGATAGATCGAGAGCCGGCAAGGGAATTTCAGTGCGCTCCTCGGCTTTCAGCACTACGCTGCGCATGTGTATCCAGTGCAGGACCGCCCAATCAACGAAGAGGCCGGCGATCGACACGGGCGCGAGGTGGAACAAGAAGTCGCGATAGTGGATGCCTGAGAAGGATCCAATCAGCATGTTCTGCGGGTTGCCAGTGATGGTCGCGACGCTGCCGATATTGGACGCCGTCGCCACTGCGAGCAGATAGGGCAGCGGCTGCAGGTTCATTTTGCGCGTGATGCTCAGGACGAAGGGGACCATCACGAGGCAAACGATGTCATTCACGAAGAACGCCGATAGAAATCCGCACGTGAAGATGACGGCGGGCAGCAACTGATGAGGCTTGAGCCGGCGCAGCACGACTTCGGCATTCCACTCGAAGAACCCGACCAGGTGCAGGTTGCCGACGATCAGCATCATCGAGAACAGCAGGACGACAGTCTGGAAGTTGACGTGTTGGATCGCGTCGGTAGGTCGAATGATCCGAAAGGCGACCATGCCAACCGCGCCGATGATGGCCGCGCCCGTGCGGTCGATTTTGAGACCGGGGAATTTGCCCAGGGCAAACACTACATAGCTGGCTACGAAGATGATGTAGGCCGCCAGGATGCGGACATCGGACAAGGCGGCGGGAGAGAAAGTGTGCATTTTGGGCCCGCACAGGATACACAAGTCACAGACTTGCCGGGCTCGAGGGAGCAAAATAAACGGTGGACGGGCCGTAACCTATTGCCTTGCCCGCATCATTAGATAAGTAGTAAGGGTCACCGGAGACCGGGTTGAAAGCGATCGTGCACGAGACCGATGAACGGCGACTGATCGAGGCCGCACAATGCGATCCTGACCGGTTCGCGGAAGTCTACGAAGCGAATTTCGCGCGCGTGTACGCCTACGTGGCGCGCCGGGTGCCGGTTCGCGAAGAGGCTGAGGACGTTACGGCCGAGGTCTTTCAGCAGGCTTTGGCCGGGCTCGGCCGGTTCGAGTGGCAAGGAACACCCTTCATTGCATGGCTGCTAGGAATTGCTGCGCACTTGGTAGCCAGGCGCTGGAAGCGGGCTGCTGGAAAAGAAGAAGTCCCGGTCGACGAGCTTGAGTTGGCGGTCAACCAGGAACATGCGGAGCGGCAGACTTTGTTTTCGCAGCTGATCGAACGCCTGCCGGAGGATCAGCGACGGGTCATCGAAGCGCGGTTCTTCAGGCATCGCAGCATCCGCGAGATCGCACAGGAGATGGGGCGCAGCGAGGGGGCCATTAAGCAGTTGCAGTTCCGGGCGCTGGGGACTCTGAGAGATCAGGTAGGGAATCGCCATGAATGACTTCAACATTGAGAAATTGAATGAACACGTGGACGCGTTGCTCGATGGGCTTGAGCCTCCGCTAGATGCCGACACTCTGCGGCTGAGCGAATTGGAGGATGTCGCGAAAGAGTTGTCGTTGCTGCCGCGTCCTGAATTCCGAGCCAGTTTGTGGGAGAACCTGGCTTCGTCGTCGGAGCAAAGAGCATTCTCGAATGCGGGATCGGCGCGTCCGTCGGGAGCGAGCAGCGGGCAGCACGATGTGGTGATCCCGCCCTTGTTCAGCAGTAGCTCTCTTACCTTTCCCATGCGCGGTTCGCATCTGGCGGTTTCGTTCGGATTGCACGTGGCGGCCTTGGCTCTGATTACTGCTTCGGGGTTGTGGGTCGTGCAGAATCGTGCGGTCGTGCGCAGCACGGTGGCGCAGCTCATCCCCGTCGACCACGACTATGTCATGCCTATCGTGCCTGGCAAGACTGGGGGAGGCGGCGGGGGTGGGGGCGATCACGACAAGATGGATGCATCGCACGGAACCGCGCCCCGGTTTGCGGCGGAGCAATTGACGCCGCCGCTGGCAGTGGTGCGCAATGAACATCCTGCGCTGCCCGCCGAACCGACTCTTGTCGGACCTCCCGACATCGTCCTGCCGCAGTCGGACCGGATGGGAGATCCGATGGCAAACATTCTGAATCCGCCGTCGAATGGAACCGGGAGCGGAGGAGGAATTGGCAGCGGGGAAGGCGGCGGAATCGGCTCGGGCAGAGGTCCCGGTATCGGCGAAGGCTATGGCGGAGGGATTGGGGGCGGAGTTTACCGGGTGGGTGGAGGCGTGTCGGCACCGCGGCCGATCTATGATCCCGATCCAGAGTATTCCGAAGAGGCGCGCAAGGCGAAATTCCAGGGGATAGTGCTGCTCACCGCCGTTATCGGTCCCGATGGTCGGCCGCGTGATTTGCGGGTGGCGCGCTCGCTGGGTATGGGACTTGATCAGAAAGCCATCGATGCCGTGGGGAAGTGGCGTTTCAAACCAGGAATGCGGAACGAGAAGCCCGTGTCAGTGCTGGTCAGTATCGAGGTCTCATTCCGGCTGTACTAACGCGGATTAAGGGCCGTCGTGTTGGCGATAGTTGGGGCTGATCCCCTGCGAGGGCAGGATGCTCTCGCGACTGCCGGCGGGACGACGGCGCTACTTTCTTTCAGGTGTGTCCGTGTTCTAACCAGAGATTCGCGGCGCGTTATTGTTTTGGTTTTCCTGCTGACGGCTTTTCGATTGCGGTCTTGGTGGCATCTGCAGCTTCGCCCATTTTTTCCTTGGTCTTCTGCGCGGCTTGCTTGACGGCGTCGGCAGTTGCGTTGGCGGCTTTCTTGGTGCCGCTGGCGGTGGCGTGATAGGCATCAGTGGCCATCTGCTTGGTGTCCTGGCCAACCGCGGAGGCGGCGTCCTTGGTGGCGTCGGCGGCCTTGCTTATTTTGGCCTTGGTTGTGTCGGCAGCCCCACTGGTCTGGCCTTTTGCTGAATCGGCCGCGTCGCTGGCAGCTTGCTTCGTCGAGTCGGCTGCGTTCTTGGTAGTGTCGGCAGCGCTGTTTGCGGCACTCTTCGTGGCGTCTCCGGCCGCTTTTGCGTCGTCAGCAACCTTCTTGTTGTCGGACTTATTGCAGGCCACCAGGCACAGGCTCAAAGCGATGAGAAGGGCATATTTCCAGGACTTCATATAATTTTCTCCGACGATAGTTCGCCCACTTGCGAAAAATTGTCAGTCGAGTCACAGCAGGGTTCAACCCGACTGCGAACCGAAGAAGATCAAAAAGCGTGGGCGCTTGGCCGATCTCCTTGCGGGGCCTGCGTTGGGAAGCCGTCCCCCCACTCACAGGTGGTGGGAAGTCTATGTTTCGGCGGAGACCCGGTCAATCGAAAAAGGCGTGTGAAGTGTCCCCGGCAGAGCGCTAATGATCGGTTTGCCTCCGGATTCACACCCAGTTCGAGAACAAGTTGTTTAAGCCTTCCGCCAGCGTGGGGTGCGCGAAGACTCCATTTTGCAGCGCGGTGTAGGGCAGTTTGCCCATGATCGCGACTTCAAACACAGCCATGATTTCTCCGCCTTCAATTCCGAACACTGTCGCTCCCAGAATTTCGTTGGTGTCGGCGTCGACAATGGCTTTCATGAAGCCGCGGCTTTCGTCCATTTCGAGCGCGCGCGCCACGGAGTTCATGGGCATCTTGGCCACGCGAATTTTCTTGCTTTGCCGGCGCGCGTCTTCTTCGTTGAGCCCGACATGCGCCAATTGCGGGTCGATGAAGCAGGTGTACGGCACAAGGCGGCCTTCGATGGTTTTGTTCTTCTTCTCGAGGATGTTGGCGCGCAGGATGCGGAAGTCGTCGTAGGAAATGTGCGTGAAGGCCGGGCCGCCCTTGATGTCGCCGATCGCATAGATGCCGGCGACATTGGTTTCCAGGCGCGGGTTCGTTTTGATGAATCCCTTCGCATCGGTTTCGACGCCGGCCGTTGAGAGATTCAGCGTGTCGGAATTTGGGGTGCGTCCAATGGCGACCAGCAAGTGGGAGCCTTCGAGCGTGCGCATTTGGCCGTCGATGGTCACGTCGAGCTGGACCCGTCCGTTGATGGAAGTAACGCGTTCCGCTTTCGCACTCAACAAAACTTCAATGCCATCTTCGCGCAGGATCTTGGCGACTTCCTCGGCTACATCGACATCTTCACGTGTGAGCAACTGGTTCGCGGACTGGACGATCGTGACTCGGCTGCCGAAGCGGCGAAAGGCCTGGCTGAACTCCAGACCGATGTAGCCTCCGCCGAGGATCAGCAAATGCTCGGGGACTGCGTTCAATTCCATGATCGACGCGTTGTCGAGATAAGGAACAGTGTCGAGGCCGGGAAGTTTGGGAATCGCGGCGCGCGTGCCGGCATTAATAATGACTCGATCGGCAGCCAGCGTTCGGGTTCCGCCATCTTTGACGTGTACGGCGATTTCGTGGGGCTCTATAAAACTCGCGGTGCCGAAAATCAGATCGAGCTTGGGAGTCTTTTCCAGACGCGCTTGGCTCCCTTTGCGAAAACTGTCGACGATGTTGCGCTTGCGCTCGCGCACGCGCTTAAAGTCGATCTGAATGTCTCCGGTATGGACTCCATAGTCGGCTGCGCGCCTTGCGAGATAGGCGACGCGAGCGCTGGCAACGATGGTTTTCGTCGGTGTGCAGCCTTCGTTAATGCAGGTGCCGCCCACGTGTGTGCGCTCGACGAGCGCCGTCCGCATGCCAGCCTCGGCCAGTTCCCGAGCCAGCGGCGTGCCGCCCTGGCCGGATCCGATCACGATCGCATCGTATTTTTCCACTGTGCCCACGAAGGCCTCCCGCGTTACGTGAGATTCGATGACAGCTAGAAGGTTCCAGAGTATGTAAAAATGATCGGCGTTGCCACTTAGTGTCCAGCCTAACGCGGAATTCAGGAGTTCGATTTCATGTTGAAGAAAGTCCTGCTGCTCGTGATCGGAGCGTCCATTGCTATTCCCGTTCTGTCCCAGCCTGCCGCTAAGAATATTTTCGATGGCAAGACCTGGTGGGAACATGTGAAGGTTCTTGCCGACGACAAGATGGAGGGCCGCGACACCGGCAGCGAAGGCTTGCGCAAAGCCGAAGCCTACGTCGTTGATCAGCTTAAACAATTGGGGCTCGAACCTGCCGGCAAAGATGGCTACTACCAGCCCGTGAAGTTCCAATCCCGCCACATCATCGAGAAAGACAGCAGCGCGGCCCTCGTCCGCGATGGCAAGGCCGAACCACTCACGCTGGGCGACGACATCATTTTCTCTACGCGAGTGGACCTGGCGCCCGAGGTTGAGGCTCCGCTGGTATTTGTCGGGTATGGCCTGAAGGTCCCTGAGAACAACTACGATGATCTCGCCGATCTCGATCTCAAAGGGAAAGTAGTGGTGATCCTGAGCGGCTCGCCGGCGGAGATTCCGGGCTCACTGGCATCTCATTACCAAACGGCCGCCGAAAGATGGAAGGCGCTGAACGCGGCTGGAGCGGTGGGCGCCATCAGTATTCCGAATCCCGCCTCGATGGATGTGCCGTGGTCCCGCATCGCGCTTAACCGCGCGCATCCGAGCATGGAGCTTTCTGATCCTGTGTTCGATGAGACGGCCGGCGAGAAGCTGTCCATGTACGTGAATCCCGCGAGTGCTGACAAGTTTTTTGCGGGCACGGGTCACACGTTCGCCGAGCTTGCGGAACTGGGAAAGGACCGCAAGCCACTTCCACATTTCGCACTCCCTGTTTCGATTCGTGCGAAAACGAAGATGGAAAAGAAAGAAGTCGAGTCCGCCAATATCATTGCCAAATTGCCAGGCTCTGATCCGGCGCTCAAGAATGAGTATGTTGTGCTGTCGGCGCATGTCGATCACGTTGGGATCGGGGAGCCGATTAACGGAGATCGGATATACAACGGGGCGATGGACAACGGATCGGGAACCGCCGCGTTGCTCGATATCGCCACCTCCCTCAAGAAATCGCCCGAGAAACTGAAGCGCTCAATCCTTTTCGTATTCGTCACCGGCGAAGAGAAAGGTCTGTTGGGATCGAAATTTTTCACGCAATATCCGACGGTGGACGCGAAGTCAATGGTCGCCGACATCAACATTGACATGTTCCTGCCGATCATTCCTTTGAAAACGATGGTCGTTTTTGGGTTGGCGGAATCGGACCTGGGGAATCTGGCGCGTGAAGTCGCGCAGTCGCGAGGAGTGCAGGTGGTCCCCGACCCCGAGCCCCAGCGCAACCTGTTCATCCGCAGCGATCAGTACAATTTCATTCGACACGGGATCCCGGCGCTGGCAATGAACGTGTTTCCCGATCCGAACTCTGCGGAACAGAAGAAAATCTTCAAAGACTGGCTCACCAATCGCTACCACGCGCCCTCAGATGATTTGGCCCAGCCCATCGACTTTTCCGCGGCAGCGCAATACGAGGAGATTGCCCGTGGACTGATGGTGCGGATCGCCAATGACGACCCGCGTCCGCAATGGAAGCCGGACAGCTTCTTCCGCCGTTATGCCGAGGGGAAGAAAGAATAGGCGCGCCGAATCTTCCATCGATTTCGCGAATCTCATCGAAGATGAAGATTGTCTCGGTTAATGTTGGGCTGCCGCGATTGGTGTCGTGGAAGGGGACATCGGTTTCCACCAGTATTTTCAAGAGTCCGGTCGAAGGATCAGTTCCAGTCAAGACCCTGAACTTGCGCGGTGACGAGCAGGCCGATCTCACCGTGCATGGCGGACCTTATAAGGCGGTGTATGGATATCCGTCGGAGCACTATCCGTTCTGGCGCAAAGAACTTCCGCAAGCGGATCTTTCCTGGGGAGCTTTCGGAGAAAACCTGACAACCGAAGGTCTGATGGAGGACGAGCTTTACATCGGCGACCGGTTGCGTCTCGGATCCGTGTTGCTCGAAGTGAAGCAACCGCGCGTGCCTTGCTACAAGATCACAATTCGCTTTGATCGGGATGACATGATCAAGCGCTTCATAGCGAGCAACACCAGCGGCTTTTATTTTTCTGTGATCGAAGAAGGCGAGGTAGCCGCTGGAGATTCGATTGCGGTTGTGCATCGCGATCCAGCCCGGGTCGCTGTATCAGATATCAATCACCTTTATTACGGGAGTTCGCGAAGTGCCGAACTGCTGACCCGGGCAGTCAATTTGGAAGCACTGCCCGCGAGCTGGCGCGACTACCTACGCGAACGCGCGGATCGCCGCGAGCACCGGGGGTAGAGAGTGCTCCATCGATAGGAATTTAGCCAGTGTGGTATAGCTCTGTACGGTTTCCCTAGTTCTCCATGGGCACATCGCACAAGCCACCACTCATCCGTACGGTCAATCTTGAAGCCGGTATGCCGCTGGTTCGCGAAGCGCTCGCGCAACTCGATCGTGAACTGACACTTGCCCGTCAGCAAGGGTGCGCGTTCGTGAAGTTTATTCATGGCTACGGTTCGAGCGGCGCGGGTGGCGACATCCGGATCGCGATTCAAAAACGCCTGCGAGAACTGCAGGACCAAGGAGCGATTCGAGCCTGTATCTTCGGGGAAGATTGGTCGGCCTCCGACGCGCAGACCTGGGCCCTACTGAAATCGCAGCCTGCCTTGAAGGCCGACTCGGATTTAGGCAAGAGAAACCTCGGGATCACCGTCGTCATGCTCTGAGCCCGTGAGGTAGGGCTATCGGCGGGGCGCAAGCGTCAGTGGTTTCTCCAGAACCATTTCGACCTTCGTTCCCTCGGGCAGGTGAATTTCATCGCCTCGCGTGAAGAGCACTTTTGCGAGTCCGAGGCCCCCTCCGATGGCGAGTCCGATGCCAGCGCCAGTAGCCGTTCGAGTCAGTGCGCCGCCCAAGCCTCCGGCGATCGCTCCCGAAGCGATTCTGTATACGTCCCTGTCAATCTGGTCGACCGGCTCAATCGTTCCTTCTTTATCTTGTGGGCGAATCTTTTCGTTGCCGGGCAGGCTTTGCAGGCCCCCGGCGATCGTGATCACCCGGTTGTCGGGAAGGATCAGGCTGCTGAAGTGCAGGAGAAATTGCGATCGTCCTTTCACGCGTCCTGGACGTCGTCCGCGTTCAACCTCTCCCTGAACGCGGCTGTGGGCCGGAATGACAACCTGGCCGTCCTGCACCACGGGCAAGGATGTCTCCAGGTAGACGCCAGCCCCGGCCCGTGCCGAAGTCGTGTGCAGGGGACTGGTCAGAGTCATCAGCACGTGCGTTCCGGCGGGCAGCGTGCAAGTGTTCCGGTGCGCGGGGGTGAGGCGGGGAAGAGTATCCGAAGTTTGCGCGATCGTATCGGTCGCCAGCGCGAAGATGACGAACAGGATAAGGCGTTTCATGAGTTCCTCCGTGGAATCACGGGGTGAAAATAGCCCGAGGGGGAGGACCCTCCAAGCGACAAGCTATGCCCGCACGTTGATGGCGCGGAATGGCGCACTCTGGCACGGCAGGGCCCGGCATGGTCACGGATGCAAGTTGAGTCCGTGGAATACAATCACGCTCGCAAAGGCGCGGGCCTGATTGAATTTCTTCTCGTAGGGTTAGCGTGTTCGATTGCGAAGAGGAACTCGACTCGGTTTTCAGGCGACGACATCGATGATCTCAACTCACGACGACCGACTGGATTCGTGGAAAGAGATTGCGACCTTTCTGAACCGCGGCGTGCGCACGGTGCAGCGGTGGGAAGCAACGGAAGGCCTGCCAGTACGCCGCCATCAGCACCGGAAACTGGGATCGGTGTATGCGCTGAAGTCTGAAGTGTCGGCGTGGTGGAAATCACGCAGCGCAGATCTCGCGTCTACGCCGAGTGCTCAGACATTGGCGGACCCGAAGCCGGACCGCAAGCTTCGCCTGCTCGTTCTCCCTTTTGAGAATCTCAGTGCTGATCCATCGCAGGAGTATCTAGCCGATGGATTCACCGAGGAGTTGATCACGCAATTGGCGCGGCTCAAGCCGGAGCGGCTAGCTGTGATCGCGCGAGCGACCGCCATGTACTACAAGGGAACGCGCAAGCGCGCCGATCGCATTGCGCGTGAACTGAAGGTCGACTATCTGCTGGAAGGGAGCCTGCGCCGCGAGTCTTCGGATGTGCGGGTGACGGCGCAGTTGATTCAGGCTAGCGACCAGACGCATCGCTGGGCGCAGACCTATGACCGCGATCTGGCCAGCGCGCTGGTGTTGCAGAGCGAAGTTGCAGCTGCCATCGCCCACGAAATCAATGTTGCGCTGAGTCCCGAGGTGAAGGCCACGCTCGCCGTCAAGCGGCCCGTCAGCGCTGCGGCGCACGAGGACTATCTCAAGGGCCGCTATTACCTGAACCGGCCGCATCCGGAATCGTTGGCACAGTCGGTGGCCTGGTTTGAGAGCGCCATCGTGAAGGACCCAAGCTTTCCGCTGGCCTACGCGAGTCTTTCTCATGCGCTTGCGTTGCTGGCGATGGTGCCGTTCGACGTGCTGCCACCCCACGCATCGATGCCCAAAGCGCGGATGGCCGCGATGCGCGCGCTGGAACTTGATCCGCATCTCCCAGAGGCGCATGCCGCTCTGGCCGTGGTGCGACATCACTACGAGTGGGATTGGAAAGGCGCGGAAGATGCGTACCAGCGCGCGCTTGCATTGAATGGAGAATATCCGGGAGCGCGGCTGCGCTATGCGTGGCTGCTGCTTTCGCTTTCTCGAAAGGACGAAGCGTTTTGCGAGATCGATCATGCGCAACGCACGGCCCAGGAAACCGATCCGCACCTGCTGGTGGTGATCCGAGCCACACGGGCGGCCGCGTTTTACTTTGCGCGGGAATACGACAATTGCATCCGCGAGTGTTTTGAAGCGATGGAACTCGATCCGGACTACTTCTTGCTGCATTACTTGTTGGCGCGCGCACATGCTCGAAAAGGCGCGCACAAGAAGGCAGGATCGGTGTTGAAAAAGATCGCTGCTCACCAGGAGAATATTTCGTTGATGTCCATGGCTACGGGACTGCTTTACGCGGTGATGGGACGTAGAGCGCGGTCGCGTGCGGTGG
>DASRDJ010000099.1:0-3184 GCA_035652655.1 Terriglobales bacterium | reverse complement strand
GGAACCTCGAAAGAAGAAGGCTCTAAAGGGAAAGCTTAAGCGCGGCTAGAGGTTAGCCCCGAAACCATAAAACAGCGTACTTTTTGCAAGGTTTGCGAAAGGGATAATTCCGTTTCAGCGACAGTACCGCGCTAAATCCATGATTCCAAAAGATCAGGGGGGAGGGGGGTACCCCGATACCAAGTAGTCAATGGGCGAGTCGGCGGATCCGTTTTTCCTGAGAGCGGAGAGCTGGAGGCCAGGAGCTAGCAGCCAGCAGCACATTTGACTTCCCCGCCCCGACTCCCGAGAATAGAAGTAGTTCTTTGAAGGGCCATTCCCACCGAGTTGGGGGCGTCACGGTTTCGACGGAGATGCTTACGGCCAAGAGGCATGCCGGGGTGCACACACCCGTAATCGCGTGCAAAATGATAATTGCCAATCAACAGATGGCATACGCAGCCTAACTAGTTTAGGCAGCCGTCCGAGGAGGCTTCGCCCGTGGGCCTCCGAAGGACGTCACACAGCGGGCTGCTCTTCTCTGCTACGTCTGGGCAGAGAGGCTAAGATCACAGGCTAGCGGGACGCGTTTCTTGTCCGTTCTGAGCGCGGACCGCGAACGTCCTGGGGTAATGCCCAGGGCATGAACTGGACTACGCATGTAGGCTCTTGACCAGTGACATTTTCGGACGCGGGTTCGACTCCCGCCGCCTCCACCAACACTTAAGCCTTTTATTTCATGCACTTTGAAGAAATCCCCCCTTGACACTGTACGATAACTGTACGATAGTTGGGCCATGCTCACTCCCTATCGTCGCCACCATCCGGGTTGCGCGAAGCGCGGAGACCGATACTGGAAGCGCTGCCGATGTCCGATGTGGGTCGAAGGAACGGTGGGGGAAACCTACGTCCGGCGTAGCCTAAAGACCAAAAGCTGGGAGCGTGCGCAGGCCGAGTGCAACCGCCTCGAACAGGTGCGTGACCCGGCTCCGGAAAAACCGCGGCCCGCTGGAATCACCATTCCCGATGCCGTGCGGGCCTACTTGCAGGACGCCAAGGATCGCGGCCTGCGGGAATCCACTCTCTCCAAACTCGATACCATTTTTCGCAAGCAGTTTCTCGCCTGGGCAGCCCAGAGGCGGTTCACCCGTCTCGCTGACCTAGACGTGGTTGCGCTCCGGGACTTTCGCTCAACCTGGAAAGACAAGCCGTTGGCGAAAAGCAAAAAGCAAAGTCGCGTGATGGGATTTTTTCACTTCTGTCAGCGAAGCAAATGGATTCAAGAACACCCAATGCTCGGCATCGGTGCGATCAGAGTCGATCAAACCCCTACCGATTACTTCCCGGCCGATGAGTTTGAGCGCCTCATCGACTCCACCTATCTCTACCGCGATCAACGTGGCGACACCGGCAACGGAGAGCGCATTCGCGCCCTTACGTTGCTGATGCGATGGAGCGGTTTGCGGATTCGGGATGCGGTCACGCTCGAAAGAAAACGCCTGAGCGATGATGACAAGGTGCTGCTCTACCAGGCAAAGACTCGTCAGCCCGTATATGTGCCTTTACCTCCCCAAGTTGCGGAAGCGCTCCGGTCCGTGCCCCCGGGTGCAAGACCGAATCGCATGTATTTCTTTTGGAGTGGAAACGGCTTACCGAAGACGGCAGTCGCCGACTGGCAGCGGAGCTATCGTCGGTTGTTCAAATTGGCTGACATCAGAAAGGCTGATGGCACTCCCAAGCGCTGCCATCCTCAGATGTTTCGCGACACGTTTGCCGTAGAAATGCTCCTGGCGGGAGTACCCCTCGATCAGGTGTCGATCTTGCTCGGGCACCGAAGCATCAAGGTAACCGAGAAGCACTATGCTCCGTGGGTTCGCGCACGTCAGGAACAGCTGGAGAACAGCGTGCGGCGGGCCTGGGAAAAGAATCTGACCCTGGTCGATCGGGACAAAGGCACGCGAATCATTCAGCCAGCAGCCACGGGTTGACAGGGTGTGAACGATCAGACGCCGGCGGCGAGCGCTCGCCCCTCGAGCCGTACTTCGGGTGCCTGGCCCAGGAAAGGTGTTCGCACGTGGACCCTTGCGAAACAGGGGAAAGGAGTGGGCCCCCTGAGCGAGCTCACCTTCCTGTCGCCAGGATCGCTGAGGACATGTTCGAGATGGACGACATGTCTCCCGCTGTGCATCTCCACCGTTAGAGCCTGCTGCTGTCTGTCAAGAGGAAAAGTGCTCCGATGGCGGCACTGGAGGCGGTCGCGGCCGCGCCCCAACCGTCTTGTCCAGCATCCGTCAGGGTGTTCCTGAGCGCCCCCGCGAACCACATGAGATTGAGGACAGCCAACCCGTAAAACACCGCCGCGATCAGACTCCGCATGCGATCGCCGTCGTAGAAGACTGTCGGTGTGTCGGCCGTAGACGATGTAGGCGACTATGAAGGAGAGGACGGACTGGATGGCCGGCTGTGCGCCACAAGCGTTCCCAGAACGCGGGGCTTGTTTAGACGCTGGCGGAGGAAGGTTTACCTGTGGATGCGCTCATGAAAATCTCCTTTCGAACTGAATCGGATGCGATGGACCGCATAGTTTTCCGAGTTGAGCACACCGACGGAGGTTACCCGCGGACTGTCAAGACAACCAGTTGGAGCAAAGCATAAGGGCAGTCATGATTTGGAAAGTCAAGGTTGTCGAGGGCTAAAACCATGAGACGCGGCATTGTTTTCACTCTTGCCACAGCGCTCCTTTTCACAGCTACGGCCGCTTTCACGCAACAGGACGTGTCCGTCGGGTCGAAAGACGATGCTTTTTGGGTCGCTCATTGGGCACAACCGAGGGTGTTTTTTAGCGCCGAGGAGGAATCCTTTTACAAGAACGTGAAAGAAGTGATGTTTCCCTGGAACGATCACAACGAGCCTTCGAATCCAAGCGCCCTGGATGAGACCGTTCAGTGGCTCAAAGATCATCCAACTGTGCGCTTTTACGTTGATGGATATGCGTCATCAAGAGGAGAGCTTATTTACAACCTCAACCTGTCGCAGCGACGAGCGGAATGGGTTAAGCAAGCTCTGGTAAACCGTGGTATTTCTGAGAATCGCATCGTGGTGGCTGCGGGATGGGGACAGTTGTATCCGGTCTGTCCAGAGCTCAACGATGAATGCTGGACTAGAAACCGGCTCGTTCGCTTTGTCTATTCTCCTAATTGAACCA
>DASRDJ010000098.1:0-11715 GCA_035652655.1 Terriglobales bacterium | reverse complement strand
TAAAGCCCGGCGTTAGAACTATTCAGCCTTCGCGCCGAGTGTGACTACGAAGTATTGCGCCGGGCCTGGGCCTGCATTATGCAGCCCGTGCTCTTCGTTGGCGGCGACGAAGGCGGCCGAGCCGGGGCCGAGGCGCGTCGCTTTGCCCGAGATCGTGATCTCGACCATGCCGGTAATGATCAGGAACATTTCTTCGCCCACGTGGTGGTGGGGCGGGTGTGGGGCGGCGTTGGGCTCCAGCACGGTTTCGTGGACTTCGAGATAGTCGCCGGTGTGGGTGCGGCCTTCGAGGATGCTGCGGAAGGTGGCTCCGGCGTCTTTGTCGGCGTGCAGCTCGTCAAATGTGCGAACGGTGGTGGGCAGGGATTTTTCTGATGCGCTCCAGGCTTCGAGAGTTCCGAGCATGGGCAGAAGGAGACAGGCGTTTCTTCGGGTCAGGGTCATGTCGGCTCCTGGGAGGAAATCAAAGATACAGGAAATCGCCTGGATTGCGTCGCGGCGTTGGTGGGCAGGCGGTTTTTAGGTCAAGGCCGCGGGCAGCGTCGCCCGCGCTACATCGGAAGGAGGGCCCGCTCGACAAACTGATGTCGTCCTAAGGCGCATCGTAAGAAGCGCGAAAGGGAGACGACATGGCTAAGAAGAATGGTTTGGCTGACCCCAGCCGGTTGCGTTCGTTCGATAGCGACGACAAGCAATTGCTGCAAGTGGTGATTGAGACGCCTAAGGGCAGCCGGAACAAGTTTGCCTTCAATGCGAAGGAACACGTTTTCGAATTGAAGAAAGTGCTGCCTGCGGGGATGACGTTTCCTTACGACTTCGGCTTCGTGCCTTCGACCTTGGCCGAGGATGGCGACCCCATCGACGTCCTGGTTCTGATGGATGAGCCGGCGTTTCCGGGATGTGTGCTGCGCTGTCGAGTGATTGGCGTAATCGAGGGCGAACAGGGCGACAAGAAATCGAACGAGCGCAATGATCGGATTCTGGCAGTGGAGAAAGATGCTCATAGTTGGGCGGAAGTGAAAACGGTGAATGATCTTGGGGGAGAGTTCTGCCGGGAGTTGGAGGAATTCTTTGTGAACTATCACAAGCTCTCTAACGAGCAATTCCGGGTGTTAGGGATTCGTGGGCCGGAGCCTGCGCGGAAGTTGGTGAAGGCCGGGAAGCGGTGAAAGTCAAAGGCCGCGGCGGGGGTGCCCGACCTACGTGAACTCCCGTTACACATAACAGGAGCTCAACATCGCAAGCAACGGTGGCGGACAGGAGTGTCCGCACCACATGCAGCGGGGTTACAATTGGCGGCTTTCTCTTGGAGAAAACCGCATGCGTCTTCATCAGTGGTTGCTTCGGTTTGCTTTACTTGCTGTCGTGATTCTGGCTGCCGCTGCGTTTGTCCCGGCGCAGCAGGCCAGTCCCTCGTCCTCGCAACTTTCCAAAGAAGTTCTGCAGTATGTTCGGGTGCGCTCCCCCAAAGTGGTGCTGACGCATGTGCGCATTATCGACGGGACGGGCCGCGCGGCGGTGGAGGATCAGAACGTCGTCCTCGAAGGCGGGAAGATCAGCGCGATACAGCCGGGCGCGGATGTAGCGAAGATGCAGGGTATCGAAGTGCTGGATCTGCACGGGTACAGTGTGATGCCCGGAATCGTCGGGATGCACAATCATCTTTTTTATGTGGCGCGCCCGAATCTCGATAGCAAGTGGCACGGGAACGAGCCTTTGCTGGTGCCGCAGATGACGTTTTCAGCGCCGCGGCTTTATCTAGCTGCGGGCGTGACGACTATGCGGACGACTGGAAGCGTCGAGACGTTCGCGGATTTGAATCTGCGCGCCCGAATTGATGCGGGAGTTCTTCCCGGGCCGCACATTGATGTGACTGGGCCGTATCTGGAGGGGAAGGACAGCTACTTCATCCAGATGCACCAGTTGGGGAGTCCGGAAGAAGCGAGACAGTTCGTGGACTATTGGGCGGATCGCGGCGTGACTTCGTTCAAGGCGTATATGAACATTTCGCGCGCTGAGTTAAAGGCGGCAATCGATGAAGCGCACAAACGCAATATTAAGGTGACCGGGCATTTGTGCTCGGTCAGTTACAAGGAAGCGGCGGAGTTGGGGATTGACGACCTGGAGCATGGATTCTTTGTGAACACGCAGCTTGATCCGGGCAAGAAGCCGGATGTGTGCAGCGAGGGTGAGGGGACGCCGACGCTGAAGGCGATGAGTCCGGAGAGTGCGGAGGCGATGGATCTGATTGAGACGCTGGTGAAGCATCATGTGGCGGTGACGTCGACGCTGCCGGTATTTGAGAGCGGCGGGATTCCGGGTCGGCCTCCGCTGCGGCAGGCGTTCCTCGATGTTTTGTCTCCGTCGGCGCGCGAAGCTTACTTGTATCGGCGGGAGAAGCCGGTGAAAGAGGAGACGCCTGCGACTCCGGTGGATTCGCCTGGGGATGATTGGCCTATGCTGATCAAGCGCGACATGGAACTGGAACACGCCTTCGCGAAGGCTGGCGGGTTATTGCTGGCCGGCCCTGATCCGACTGGCGATGGTGGAGTGGCCGCTGGCTTTGGAGACCAGCGGGAGATGGAACTGCTAGTGGAGGCTGGGTTCACGCCGGTGGAGGCGATTCAGGTCGCGACTTGGAATGGCGCGGTTTATATGGGGAAGCAGGATCAGATTGGCAGCGTGGCGGTGGGAAAGAATGCGGATCTGGTGGTGGTAAAGGGGAATCCGGCCGCGCGGATTGCAGACGTAGAGAATGTGGAGATCGTGTTCAAAGATGGCGTGGGGTACGATTCGGTGAAGTTGCTGGAGTCGGTGAAGGGGAGATATGGGGAGTATTGAGTGTTTGCCTTGTGTGGATGAAGAGTTACGAAAAAACTTTCGGCCGCTTTCACGCTCGCCGGCCATAAACTCAAGGTCCCTCGACTGCGATCGGCTTGCGCCTTCACTCCGCGCGGAATGACAAGTCTTTATCAGCACATAACATTATTTACTCGTCATGTTAAATCTATGAGTAAGTTCATGTCGCTCCTTCCAGCAATCATCGCTAGGTAGCGCGACAGTCACCTTCTACAAAAACAATCCAGCAGTTTTTCTTTGCTACACTCGCTCGATTCTTTCTGGCTCATAAGGGGTGTCTGCCGATGGCATCAAGGAAGGTCTGCTGGCTGGGTCGCTTCGGTTGCGCAGGTCTTGTTCTTGCTGGCTTAGCTTTACTTTCCTCCTGTGGCGGTTCATCGGGCGGGACTACGCCTCCGCCTCCTCCGCCGCCCCCTCCCGCTTCGAATACTCCTTTTTGGGCGCAGTGGGGAGCTACTGGTTTGCATGCCGGGGCCGTGAACGTGGTGGCGCAGGGACTCAACTCGAAACTGGCTGACATTATTTATGACCCGTTTGTTGCGCAGGAGCAAGCGGAGTTCGGCGGTGAGCTGGTAGCGCACTATCAGGCGACGCTGACGGATGGAAATGATTTTTACATGGAGAGCAAGGGTGGAACGTATCCCTCGTGCAATCCGGCAGGCGATTGGCAGAACGGAACGGCGTGCGGCCCGAACGCGTGGGAGCGGCTGACCTGGAGTGTCACGCGTTATGCGTGGGAGAGCGGGAAGGCGATGCTGATCTGGACATTTGCTTCGGATTGGAAGCCGGAACCGAACGCTACCGGCGGGCTCGGAGGGTGGGAGCCGGTCTTTCATCCCGTGCTCTCGAATGGATTCCTGTTCGTGCCGGGCGGGGGCGGGACTGTATATAAGGTGGACAAGAATTCGGGGATGTCGGTCAAGAAGATCGATCCGTTTGCAGCGATGGCCATCGACAAAGCGCACACGTATGTTTCGGGACCGCTGACTGCGGATACAAGTGGAAATGTGTATTACAACGTGCTGACGCTGGCAGATCCGGCGGTGTCGGATCCATGGTTCGGAGCTGATGTTGGCGGTGCCTGGTTGGTTAAAGTGAGCACTGCGGATGCAGCCAGCGTCGCGACTTACGCGTCGCTGGTTCCAGGGGCGCCGGCGGCTGGCGCGGCAAATTGTCCGGGAACGTTTTTTGATCTTGCGCCACCGCGGCCCGCATTCCCCTGGCCGCCGACTCCAACGGCGGTGCCGCCCACTGAACTTTGCGGATCGCAACGACCCGGGGTGAATGTGGCGCCCGCGATTGCGGCGGATGGGACGATCTACACAGTGAGCCGCGCGCATTTCGATGAAATGGTGGTGTATGTCTTGGCGGTCAATCCGGACCTCACGCCTAAGTGGCAAACGTCGTTGCAGAACTTGTTACAGGATGGCTGCGGTACGATCCTGCCCATCGCCAGCGATACAACTACTCCGAATAGTTGTGCTGCCGGTACGACGGCGGGTGTGGATCCGACGACCAACGCGTTTGGTTCGGGACGCATGATCGATGAGGCTTCGTCGACGCCGACGGCGCTGCCCGATGGCGTGCTGTTTGGAACGGTGGATCGTTACAACTTCGCGCGCGGGCATTTGTTCAAGATTGATGCCAACGGACATTTTGTGGCGGCGTATCCGTTTGGATGGGATTCGACACCGGCGGTGTATTCGCATGATGGGACGTATTCAATCGTGATCAAGGACAATCACTACGAGGCGACCGCGTATTGCGGGGCGCGGGGGAATCCCGTATGCACGCCGCGGACGCCCGGTCCTTTCTACATCACGCAGCTGGATGCGAATCTGAATGTGGAGTGGCAGTTTCAGAACATGACGATCGATGCCAACCATCCTGCTGGATATGAGTGGTGTGTGAACGCTCCGGCGATTGATTCAAACGGGGTGGTGTATGCGAACAGCGAGGATGGGAATGTGTACGCGATTCCGCAGGGACATACTGGGGTGTTTACTGTTCCGCAACAGAAGATGTTTTTGAAGCTGGCGCTCGGGGCGGCTTACACGCCGCTGTCGATTGGAGCGGACGGTAAGTTGTATGTGCAGAATGATGGCCATTTGTTTGTGGTGGGGAACTAGGCGAGGCTTGTGTTGGTGATTCGCGGTTGAGATGAAAGTCAAAGGCCGCGGGCGAGGGCGCCCGCGCTACACGACCGCAGTGACTTTTGAACGCTCACCTTCGTAACCTCCCCGGAATTGGCGGGCAGAACTACTCTCTTGGCCGGGGGTTTTCTACCAGCATGACCAGCAAAATCAGCAACGTGCTCGCAGTTCTTGCGGTGGGGGGACTGATGTTTGTCGGTTCCGCTGCCGCGCAGTCCGCAACCGACAACACTTCCGGCGCGGGACCGGGCGTTCATGATCCGGGACATCCGCGAGTGAACCAGGTCAACGGACGTGAAGCGAATCAGCAGAAGCGCATCGGGAATGGCGTTGCCAAAGGGACGCTGACCTCGAAGCAGGCCACTCATCTGGAAAAGCGCGAGACGGCCGTGCAGAACCGCGAGAAAGCGGACATGGCTGCGCACAATGGGCATCTGACCAGGGCTGAACAACGCGGGATTAATCGGCAGCAGAATCGGATCAGCCGGAGTATCAAGCGGGATAAGGCTGTGACGAAGTCGAAGCAGCAGTAGAGTTTTTGGAGTTGAGTTGGGAAGGAAGCCGCGGGCGACTGCGGCTTTTGTTATTTCTGGCTGGTAGTCTTTGATCGTTGGTCGTTGGCAAAAGCCTAAGAACTCAGCGGTCGTGGAATCCCACCCTAACGTCGCAAACAGCGCGGCGTTAGGATGGGGCACCCTCGCCACATGGCAGAGCAAGGTCAAGAGCAACGGGAGCGGGCGGGAGTGCCCACTCCACACTTGCTACTTGATTAGCTTGGTTAAGGCGGACCGGAGGTCGTCGGGTTTGAAGCCGAAGGGGCCAGGCTTGCTTTTGTAGACAACGCGATTGTTGGTGTCGATCAGGTAGAGGCGGTCGGGCCATCCCGTGTAAGCGCGCTCGGTGGAGTCGCCGAACTCATCGAGGACCGCCGGGAACTTGATGCCCAGCTTGCGAACGCAGGAGCCGGCGACCTGTGCTCGCTCGTCGAGATCTTTCGGGCTCGCAAAGACGACTTTGTCTTTAATATTGCTCTGCATCTGCCAGACGTCGCTAGGGTGCGCTTCGAGGATGTAGACCACCAGGAACGCGACCTTCCCGTGGTAGTCGTCGTAGAGCTTGTTGAGGGCGGGAACCTCCCGCCGAAAGGGCGGTCAAGTGTAGCTGCCGAAGACGAGGACGACCGGCGTGTGGGTCGTGAGCGCGGAGAGTTGCACGCGGTCGGTCTTGTCGAGTTTCAGCAGAGAGAAGTCAGGTGCCGTATCGCCGGTGCGTAGTTCCCCGGCGCGCTCGTGGGTCCAGAGAGTTTCGAAGGGGAGCGTGAGGAAGACGGCTGGGCCGGGCATGCGCGACATGACGCGCGCGAAAGTCTCCGGGGGCTGGCGCATTGCCCAGACGATGTAGCTGGCGTAAGCGCCGTAGAGCAACACGAAGACCACGAAGACACGGATCGCCCACTTCTTTTTTGATGTGCTGATCCCCATTGGGCGAGCATGGTAGCGCAAAGCGGGGGGAGAGGCTCTAGTGGTTTCAGGTTAGTCGTCAGTCGCTGGTCGTCGGCAAAACAGGCGTTGGCGGTTTATGAAGAGCCTTAAGGTTGTGGACCGTGGAAGCCCACCTTAACGTCGCAAACAGCCGCGCCGTTAGGATGGGGCACCCGCTTCGGATGGGGAACCCACGGCCTCCTCAAAAAATTCGGGGCCCCCGATCTTCCGGGTGCCCCTTCGCGGGCGAGGGCGCCGCGCTACATGAACTACTCCTACTCTTTGCCGCCTTCTACGATTACGTGCACCGCTGAGTCTTTTGCGACTTCTGGGACTGCTATTGGCTGCAGCTTTACGCTTGCCAGCATTTGTTCCATGCGTCCGAAGACCAGGGAGCGGTTGACCGGCCTGAGGCCGGCGACCGTGGCATCCGTTGTGCCCAGGCCCATGCTGAACTCGTAGCAATTTCCGTTCTCGAAGTGGTGGAAGTATTTCAGGCGGGCTTCCTCTTTGTCGGAGCCGCTCTGGTCTTCAAGCATGGAATATTCGGTTCCGGCAATCTTAACTTTGGAAACCGAGGTGGGTTCGTTTTCCGGATGCTCGCTCTTCGGGAAGGCGAAGACCTCGCACTGGTCCTTCGACAACGTGGAGTTGACGCTTACTCCGAAGTATGCGGACGTGAAGTCGGTGCCGGGATACGAGCTGCGCGGCAGTTCGATCGCGGCGACCGTGACTCCGCCGGGCTGCACGTAGTTGGTCTTCAGTTGACCGAGGCCGGCCAGGTCCATCTGCTGCGGTTCGTCGCCCGTCTTCAGGATGTAGTTCCTGGGATATTGGAACGACACGCCGTTGTTTGGGTCATTGAACGTGTACGTCGGTGCTTTGTGCTGAACGCGCTTCTTTGCTGGCTTCGGCGCGATCGGTGGTTGCACTGCGGCCGTTATTGGGCCGGGGCTGGCGATCGCTGGGCTGACAGGCGCCGGCGCGCTGATCGCGCTGGGTGCTGGTGAGGAGCCTTTTGAGCAGCCGTTGGTGATTAAGAGAAATACTCCTGAGACGGCGGTGAGTGCGACGAGGCCTGCACCGAACAGGGCTTTTTCTTTGGAGAGAGAGTTCTTCGTGGTCTGAGTTTTCTTTGGGTCTTGCGAATTTCCGATGTTGAGTTGCGTGAAGTTTGCCATTGTAGCCTCCCGTTGCTGGTTCCCCCAGTCGCTGGTTCAGGTGGCACGGGGGGCGCCAGATTGGCGGCTGTTGATTGCAGGGGACTTGCCGGTTTTCGTTCATTCGCGGGGTGTGGTGCTTGGAACACGGTGTGGGGTCGGGGACACGAGGCTGGGACGTCTCAAGTTTTACCGAACAATCTTAAACGCAGAGAGCGCGGACTGATGCGGCAGACGTCGAGAGAAGAGCGTTTAACCGCAAAGGTCGCAAAGGGTTCGCGAAGGTCGCTCAGTGCGAGACGAGCGTGTTCAGCAAGTCATCGCTCTGTGAGGCGCTTGTCGTTATCTCACTGAGCTAGGGCAGAGCTAGCGGTTTTTCTTTTTCGGGTTTCGGGAATTTGTTTTCGGCGATTACCGTGCGGAGTTGTGCGATGCGGTGTTCCAGGCTTTCTTTCGCTTCTTTGGGGGAGTTTGGCATGTTGTCGCCCAGGATGATGTAGGTCTGGAGCAGGCGAATGGCGGATTCGCCGGAGTATCCGGCTTGCATGGCAAGCTTCACACCTTCGCGGTCGGCGGCTAGTTCGCCTTCGCGCCCGTAGCCGGGCAGGAAGGGGTCGACTTTCATCTTGGTGGCGATGGCTGCGGTGAGGCGCTGCTCGTCGAGTGTTTTCGCTAGATGCTCTCGACATTGATTGAGGTCGATGTTTTCGATTTCGTGCCCTAGGACCATGGCTAGCTGGTCTTCGCTATCCATGTAGGCGAGGATACCGGCGCCAACGAAGACCTGGCCGCCGGGCAGGCCGACGGCGCTGCGGAACGAGGGGCTCGGGTCGAATCGGAAGCGGTACGGGATTTTGCGCTGCGCGTGGACGGCAACTTTGTCGCCTACGGATTGCAGATACTCATCGAGTTTGGTGGTCTGTGGTGTTGGTTGCATGCCTTCCTGGGCGATGAAGTCGTCGGCTAGGATCTGGCCCATGCGGACTTCGTCGGCGTCGGAGATCAGGGCGGGTTGCGGTTGGGCGAGAAGCAGAAGTGTTAGCAGAGCAATGGCGGAACGCATGGCTCATGGATGGACGAGAGGGGGGCGGTTGTGTGAGCAGGGTCTTCTTGTGTGGCGTTTCATGCTTATTGATTGAGGGGCAAAGGCAGCGGACGCGCTACACGGTTAGCGCGGCTTCAGCGTCTGGATCGCCATGGTTGGGTCGGGCACGGCGGATTCGTGGGCCACTATCCACCACTTGCCATCGATTTTGCGCATCACCACCAGGTTCACTCCCATGGCTTTTTGGCCGCCATTGGTGGAGTGGTACCGGGTGATCGCATAGGCGACGTCACCGGAACACACCGTCGAGAGAGTTTCGATGGAATCGATGTGGTAGCGCGCATCGACGCCGTGCTGGACGTAGGCTTGAATCAGGGAGCGCGGATGCACGATGCCGTCGACATAGTGCTGGGTGAGGTAGTAGGCGTCGTCGGAGTAGAGCGCGGCGACCCTGGCTGCGTCGCCTGCGTTGTAGCTGTCTTTCCATGTGTCGGCGATTGAGGCAATCGCGTGCTCGTCGGCCTGCGTGGCACAGTGAGCCGGGTTCGAGTCTGCGGAGTCGCTGGGGATGAGCAGGAGGCAGAGAGCAGCGGTCGAGATCGGGAGCAAAAATTTCATGGGGACACCGGCGATTTTCAGTGTCGCAGGGTGATGAGCGGGTGTCTGTGATGTATGAACCTGGGTGTTTCGGGAGCGGGTGATGTGCGTGGAGAAGAGTAAGGTCAAATGCAAAAGCCGCGGGCGGGGCGCCCGCGCTACATGAGCTAGGCGCCGGGGTGGATCCAGCGGACTATTTCGAATACCACGGCTGCTACCAACGCGGATGCGGGGATGGTCATGACCCAGGCCCAGACGATTTTTCGGGCGATGCCCCAGCGGACTGCAGACAGGCGGTTGGTGGCTCCCACGCCGATAATCGCGCCGGTGATGGTGTGCGTGGTGCTCACTGGAATTCCTGCCAGAGCGGTTGCGAACAGCGTGATGGCTCCCGCTGTTTCGGCACAGAAGCCGCCCACCGGCTTCAGTTTGGTGATGCGCGATCCCATGGTGTGAACGATGCGCCAACCGCCGAAGTACGTTCCCAGAGCGATGGCAGTATGGGCGGCGAGGATGATGGGCCAGTGATAGTGGCCCCAGTTGTGGTTCATATCGTAAGCGCTCATATACTTTGCGCTGTAGAGAGCGCCCGCCACGATTCCCATAGTTTTCTGAGCGTCGTTGCCGCCGTGGCCCAGACTGTACCCGGCCGCCGACAAAAGCTGCAGCTTGCGGAACCATTTGTCGATGCGTTGGGGAGGCTTGTTGCGCAGCAGCCAGAAGATCGCGACCATGAAGCTGAAGCCGAGCACCAGACCCATGATCGGGGCGACAACGATGAAGATCAGTGTCTTGTACCAGCCCGCGACGATGATGACGTGGAAGCCAGAACGCATGATGGCCGCGCCGGCATAGCCGCCGATTAGCGCATGGGAAGAAGAAGTGGGGAGGGCCCACCACCAGGTCAGCAAGTCCCAGACGATCGCGCCCAGCAATCCAGCAATCACAACGTATTGCGTGACGGAGTCGATCTGAACCATCCCCTTGCCGATCGTCTTGGCGACTGCGGTACCCAGAAAGAAGGCGGCGACGAAGTTAAAGAAAGCGGCCCACGCCACGGCTAGCTTCGGGGAGAGCACGCGCGTGGAGACGACGGTGGCGATGCTGTTGGCGGCGTCGTGAAATCCATTGAGGAAATCGAAAATCAGCGCTACCAGTACAGTGACGATGAGGAGAAGAAGGTTCGAATTCACCCGTTCGATTCCTGTGATTTAGGATGCACGGCTTCAGGCATTCTTCAGGACGACGGTTTCGAGTACATCGGCGACATCTTCCGCCTTATCGGTTGCGGTTTCGAGGAACTCCAGTAGTTCCTTGATCTTGATCAGCGTGATGGGATCGGTCTCATGCTCGAACAGGCGAGCGATGGCTACGCGCGAAACCTGGTCGGCTTCGTTCTCGAGGCGGTTGATTTCGACGCAGCGCGCGAGAACGAGTTCGCTTTTCTGAAGGTTTGAGACGGCTTTGCCGAGTTCTTCGGCCTGCGCCAGAATCAGGCGCGCCAAGGTGCCGGCCTCCGGCGGCGGATCAGTGATGCGGTACATCAGGATGCGGGCGCAGGCGGCGTTGATGAAGTCGACCACGTCATCGAGAGACGAGGCCAGGGTATGAATGTCCTCCCGGTCGAACGGGGTGATGAAGGTCTGGTTGAGTTTGCGCATGATCGAGTGGGTCATTTCGTCGCCCAAATGCTCGATGCGGCGGATTTCCTCGATCTTGGCGTCGACGTCGCGATAGTCGGCGAACAGATCGACAAGAGCGCGGGCGGCGTCGATCAGATTGTTCGACATCGCGGCGAACATGTCGAAAAAACTTGTGTCCCTGGGAATGATTCGGAACATTGGGTCGCAGCAAACTCCAACGTGGTTGAGTGCAACTTACGAAGACGTTTGAGAAGCGAGCCAACTATCTCACGCGCTGCGAAATCCAGTCAAATCAGAGCGGAAGCCGCCCGATGCGCCATTTGGGGAATCTCCCGCCGTCCACATTTGACTGAACCGGTTTGGGTGTAATCGCGCTACCGCGTGGTTGTCCCTCGCTGATGCTGTCGAGCGGCAGCTTGAGATGAGCGAAAGGCTGAACGTATCGTTGATCGACCTTCCGGCGTTTTAGTGCAATCCACCGACCTCGTCTGGCGCAGTTCGCGACCATAGTCATCTGCCCGAAGTTCGTCTCTCTCCTGGCAAATGCCATGTCCCAACTCATGTTTGACAGCCAACGCAAGCAAAGCTTCTCCTGTCACACCAAAGACGCGTTGAAATTCCGCACTACGGGTTGCAGTTGGAGAAAAGAGGCTACTCTCCATCACCGTCGTACGCTGCTCGAAGATGGTGAAAGCCGGACTGTAAGGAGGTCCACCGATGGCGCGTATGAGATCCCTCCACTTGTCGGATGGCACCAGAGCGAAGGACCACGTTCCT
>DASRDJ010000097.1:0-9035 GCA_035652655.1 Terriglobales bacterium | reverse complement strand
TGATTTTTTGTTGAGGTCATCGTCCTTGTAGTACTTCGTGCCCTGCAGGGTCAACTGGAGGGCAAGACCATTCTTAGTGATCTGGTAAACCCAAACACCCGGGGCAACCTCGACGGCTCCCGAGTAGGCTCCGCCCTTATCTCCAGCCTTCGCGGCAGCGTCTGCTTGTCCTGAAGCCGACCAACCAGAATCTTGGAAGGTTGCCAGCGCCTTATCGTTGTCGAACACGAAAATCACCCGATAGTCCTTCACTCCTATTCCGAGGCCAGCGCCAGCCGAAATCATCTTCATGAAGGTTTCCTGCTTGCTGGTGGAGTTGACGGCGATTCCTGAGCCACGCGCCGTGCTCACCAGCAACAGATTCGTCCCCATATTATCGAAGACGGCATATCCGGCAGCCTTTTGGATAGCCGCCTGAGCTGTGGGTTGCAGCTTGTACAGTTCTTGGAGAGTTTTATCTGCCATCTTGCGAGTCTTTTCCCGTTTCTTGTCGGGTGAGTCTCCAGCACTCGCCAAACCAGTAGCGAGCAAGATCACAGCTAAAGCTGAAGCGATCATTCTGAATTTCATAGGTGTTCTCCTTCTCATTTACGGACTTGATGCGACTAATCACTAATTTCTGACAGGTTGTCCCAGGGTGCTGGTGTCTCAAGAGGCGCTCCGATGCTCCCCGCGGGGAAGGGCGACTGCCTCTTCACCGGATTGAAGTTGTTTCATGCGCAACGCGAGTTCGGCTACTTCTTCCTGAAGACACCGCCGAAGCCCGTCTTGCTACCGTCCCTTTCAGAGACAGATTTCTGCAGCACCCCTTTTGCAACGTTGCCGGCCACACCTTCTAAGTCCGGGACAAACTTTGGACTGGATGTAGTCCCTTGAATCATGAAGGACACACCTCCCCTATCGCCGCCCCGGCCGGTTCTCTGCGTCCGTGCTTCGGCCCGGTCGCTCTGTAGATCGGCTGTCATGCGGAAATCGAGTGCTCCGGCCGGGCTAATCGTACCCGCGCCGGTCACCACTCCTAGGGATGGTATCGTCACATTGATGGCATCGGCCCTCGTCATCTCAGGAGCGATCCGCGCATTCAAGCTGGCATTTTGAATGGTTGTGTCGGGACTCGAGGGAGCCTTTCCACGAAAGGCTGATAAAGCTCCTAATTTCGAACCCATATCGAAACCAGCCAACTTCGCATTGGACAAGCTCACGGGGCCGGCGATCACCAATTTGTCGAGCGGACCGTTGATTGCTAGATCGGCCGACAGTGTTCCCCCTTGCAACTTGGATCCTGAGGGAAGCACTACGCCCAGGGCCGGGAGCATCGCTTCCAGTTCATCGACAGACATGCCTGGGGCACTGAGCTTCAGATTCATAAACTGCGTTTCCCCTTGGGTCTGAAGTCCGCCGGTGAGCCGGGCGACTGCCTTGCCGATGGCGATGTCTCCTTGAGTAATGCCTGCGGAGTCCCGGTCGAGATCTGTATTCATCGCAAATTTGATAGTCACGGCTTTGGGAGCGGGAGAACCCTTGGGTGAGAGCTTGAGCTTTTCGCAGGTGATCCCGCCGACCACTTTGGCCTGACGGCCATTTGAGTTCAAGGTGCCGTCAAGATCGACGGAACCGCCAATGCCGCTCGCCGGATCGACGAAACCCGACGCTGCGATGTCCACGTCTTTGGCCTTCAGGGTCGCGTCGAAAGGAGTCTTGGCCGAGTCCTGCGGATCGATCGGTCCCGCCTTACCCGAAACGTTGGCGGTGCCACCTCCCGGGAGGTCGACTGCCAGCTTGAAGGGAAACTGTGAGGTATACGAGAGATTGGTCACTTCGACGTTCACCCTGTCATACACCTGCGGCTTTGCGGGGGAGTTGGCTCTTCCGACTGCGAGCTCACCGTCAATGATCTCTAATCTTCCGATGGAAAGGTTCTTGGGCGCGCCCTCCTTCGTTGGTTCAGCGGATTTTTTCGCACCAGGACCACCGAGGGTTGAGAAATTCCATGTTCCGTTCGCCGCTTTGAGCAACGTGATCTGAGGCTCGTCCAGCACGATCCCCGTCACGTTCAGCTTCTTCGAGAAGATGAGTGGCATCAACTCGACGCCCACCTTCAACGATTTCGCTGTTACGAACGGTGACCTGCTGAAGGCCGGATCGTCTGCGATGCTGACATTCTCCACGCCAACTTTGCCGGTTAAGAGCGAAAGGCTGAGCTCTCCCAACGTCACACGCCGTCCCAAGGCATTCGTCAACTCCGACTCGATCTTCGGACGGAAGCTATTCACGTTGATAAGAAACGGGAGCGCAAGCAGTATTACGAGAAGAACGGCAACTGCGATTCCCGTAATTCGCAACCAACGCGTTTTCATGACTGTATTCAGGTCCGTCCGAAGGGCCTGTGCCTTGGCAATGGATTGAATCTTAGCGACGAATGGCTGCCCCATGGCTTTCTCGGCAATTTCAGTTAGACGTATCTTTTTTCTAGCCGGGTCCGGTTCAGAAGGGGGTAGTGGTCGAGCGGCCATGGCTGGCTTCCTCATCACGCTAAAGCAGTAGAGACCAGCGACCAGGCCGATAGCAACTGGCAAAAATTGCAGCTGAGGAGTGACCGAATATTACGGGGGTGATTAGGTGTCTTGCCTCAGACTGCTCACTTGTTAAGGCCGGTTTGCTCGGGCACGAGATGCATAGTCTCCCCATTCAGGTCTGAAGGGAGCGATGCTATAGGCCGCACGGTTGAGGGCAAATACCAGTCCGTACACTTGCTCCAAGTCAGGACCCGCTGTTCCGGCGCATCCCGCGCATCAGCGTCTGCTTCTCGAGCTTGTTTCATCAAGGAGTAGATGGGCTGAAGCGTGCTTCGTAGTCGAGTTTCGCTCTGATTTGTAGCTTCCATGACAGACCCGACAAAAACGGGTCGCTGAACTGTGGGAAAGCCCGCTTGTCGAAGTGCTGCTATTATGAGAGCCCGGTAACGTATGAAAAGGATCTGCAGATCCTGATAATGCAGCATCTCGTGTTCGCGTGTGGCTTTGTACTCGCAGCTTCCAGCTGGGTAGTCACTTGCAAGCAGAATCTCCACGGGCGTGAACTCCACCTGAATAGATTTCACCCAGAAACAAAACCCCTGCCGCAGAGCTGCGTGTCTGCTCGCAACAAGAAAGGATGCGCTAGGAGGATAGGGTCTCGTTGGGCGAGTCAGTCCGACAACCTCCGAAAGTCCCCCAGCAAGCATGCTTAGTTCCGCAGAGGTTTTGCTATCGTCAAACAGTAATGGCCACGGGACCGCGTCTCTGGGTGACACAGAAATCAGTGGTAGACTCTCGCTGACAACTAATCTCACCGGGCACGCGAGATGAAGTGTGAGCTTTCCGGTCAACTTGCCCCGGTGCGAGGAATCTTCCGCAGTTCGTTCATCGTTGCTCCCGTCCACAACGAACAGCGTGAATTCCATGGAATTAAGATCGCCGGTGCTAAGCCTGGATTCATAGCTCGTCGGCATGGGCTTGTGATCGCTGCAAGAAGGCCGGAGTACTTCAGGGGTGAAGCTCAGCGCCAATGCGAGCCGATCGTGATTTTGCCTTCCGACTACTTGTAGTGTGATAAAAGCCACGTTCAACCTGCACGTACGGTAAACAGGAGTGAGTCGCCAGTAAGCTGGCATTTGTGCTTTGACAACGAAGACGCTATCTCTGTCCGTTAACTGCAGAGGTATTGTCCCGCTGGTGTGATAGCCAAGCCCATGCTCTGTGGACCCATCGAGGCTAATCTCTAACTCGGCTGGCATTGCGCCAGACTCTAGAGTGTGTCCTAAGTCAAGGAATGCAAACAACAATACCGATGCTAAAATAAATCTGTATTTCAACATTAGGCTCTCTGCTCTTCGCTAGTCTTTCTTATTTGGTGTTTACAGCAGCAGTGCTGAACACCTGCCCACATGCTGTCCAACAGAGCCCCGCGATCTTGAGAGCGGTCGAGATTCTGTTACTGATGACGAGGCTCTGCCTATACTCGTCTGCCATATTCTCTCTCGGTTGCGAACTAGCAAACTGTCGTTTGTGGCAGTGGCGGACGGAGGCACGGGAATGACAGGATTCGAGTTCCAGAAAGCCTAAAGTAGTGTTGGCGTTGCAATGCGAACACATACATAGCCGTTCCATTTCACATGCGGGTGGCGACCCACCTAGAGGGACTGACTGGCTGGAAGCTAGGTCCGATGTGCCAAGCGTGAAGCAGCTTTGCAGGCTTGCGAGAAATGCGTCAGGAGGTAGCAATTCTTGTTGCGACCTGTAAGTTCTGTCAGTGCCCGAAACGGCGAGGCTCTCCTTATATTCTTCTGAATTGAATGGGGCGGAGCCGCGTGTAAGTCCTTGCGGCGGAGTTGTTTAAAACATGCGCTGATCGCACTATTTCTGATCGCCACGACGAAAACTCTGGCGGATGAGTTGTCGTCGTCAGTCGATTACGCCGGTTCCTTAAGATGAACGCCTGGAATGTGCGCAGGTCAGGGATTCAGGCCTGACAAATGTTGAGCCGTCCTCACAATTGAGCTTTACCTTACTTGCGCAAGGGGCGGCAATGTTCGCGTCGAGGAGAAACAGGATGAATCTAAGAAGGCATTTCACACTTCGAGCCCTTGTACTCGGTGTACTCGGTTCTGTCTTAAGTACAAGTGCGCAGCAGAACTCGACACAGGTAACCGTTTCTTCAGTCGTTACCTGCGTTTCTACGGGTGATCAGCGACAGCACTGTGCCGCCGACACCAATGCGGGCGTAGTAATGTTGCGGCCAACGGGCGAAGCGGCCTGCTTGCTTGGCAGAAATTGGGGATATGACGCGCAGGGAGTCTGGGTGTCGGAAGGTTGTGGCGGCGAGTTCGCCACCGGCAGCACATCACGCGTAGCTAAGGTATCTGTCGAAGTGAATGCCCACTCTGAGACAGCGGACCAGCAGGCGGACCTAGCTGCCGTCACAACTGGCACCAATCCCGAGGTGAAGTATTTCGGTATGTTTAATCCGTACGGAAGCCTCCGTAACATTGTGAGCATTTCGGACTCCGGAGCACAGGTACAGGACAATGCAAGCCGCGTGGGTATCAATTTCTCCACCTTCGGACCGATCAAGGTATTTGCCACCGGCGAGTGGGGGGTGAACCTGGTTCGAAGCGAGACCACATTCAATGCCGGTGCAACCACGGAGCAAGGGTTCGGGGTGATCAGTCAGGGGACGCAGCCTGTTTTCGGGGCACGTCTTGGTTTCCTCGGTGTCGACTTCGGCCGGTTTGGACGTCTCTCTTTCGGTAAAGAGAACTCTACCCACTACGACATAGCGGGCTACACGACGGATCGCTTCAACGTGTTTGGCGGCACGTCGACCACAACGTACGTGGCGGGGACGGATGGCGGGCAATCCGGTACTGGACGCGTTGACCAAGCCGTCATGTACCACCTGAAATTCGCCAAAATCATCGACTTTGGCGCGCAGGGACAGTTACGCAGTGGGAATACTCCGCAGGCCTTCAATGGCTTCGGCTTTTCGTTGCAGGCGGCAGTGCTTCCAGGACTGAAGATTGGCGGAGCTTATAACAAGACCTACTTCAACCCTCAGCTTGCGCAGGCGGTATTCAATGGTGGTCACACGGATTACTGGACCCTGGGCGGAAAAGGCGATTGGCGCAACCTGGAGTGGGGCGCCGTTTGGGCGCGGCAAGCCAATGGCGACATCGCATTCATTCCCAACCCGGTAGGAGGCTCTGAATCTCTGGCCGTGGGATTCTCCGCCAACGGAGTCGAGATCTACTCCAAACTGAAGTTCGGGAAGTTCGCTGCCGTCCTCGGCTTTGAGGACTATATACCTCACGACCTTAACCCTGTCATCAACTCGGACTTCAAGACGCGGTACGGGATCCTAGGCGCCGAATGGCACTTCTCAAAATCCGGCTACGCGTTCGTCGAAGCAAAGCTGGGAGACTCGGTGGATGCGCAGGGGAAAGATGTATCGCAGGCGGCGGCCATCGGCTTCCGTTACGACTTTAGCTGGAAGACTCCGCATACCGAGTAACGGTGCGCGTCCGTGCCAGAGTACGCGAAGCTGTAATCGTGGGAGTACTGCCGCCTAGCGGCTCACGCAATGATGATTGTTTGTTAACAGATTTCACGTATTGACCGGGGTCTGAGTGAAATCGCGATATTTCGCCAGCTATCACGACGGTTTTCAAATGTCCTACGCGCCATAGGGACGGGGCACTTCCGAACCGAACGAGCCACTGTTCTGTCACTTTTACCAGTTCTTATGTGCTGGTGGACGACTTCTAATCGTTTCGGGTTCCCTCCGGCCGGATGCCGGATGGGGAGGCGACTGCAATGAAGCCAAAAACTATCAGGGTATTGGTCTGCGTTACGGTCGCAGCCTTTAGCGCAGTAGTTGCCTACGCACAAACGAGCCCATTCAATAAGGCGCAAGTGGCCGACCGCATCCGCAAAGTGGAAGACGGAGTAGATGAGTTCAGCAAGTACTTGGAAACCCGAGGGGACGACGCTCGCTCGAAGGCACAATCGTCACAAAACAGTGGAGCGACAACGCGACGCCGTCAGGGGAATCCCACCAACACGCAGGCTCGTCAAGATCAAGCGAAGCGGACAAAGGATGATTTGGAAGAGGCTTTGGACGACCTCAATCGGTCTACAAACCGGCTCCGGCGTAAGTTCGATCCGACCCCCAATTACATGGAGACCCGCGTCCAGATGGAACAGGTCATGGATAGCGCGCGACGCGTCAACCAAGTTATGACGCGCGGCAATTATGGCTCGCAGCCGGAACGCTACTGGGCGGCCTTAAGGACAGGCATCAACGACCTGGCCCGGTGCTACGGAATCACTCCTATGGGCGTTTGATTGATCTTGCGTCTATCCCCGCCTACCGATGAGCGTGCAGTGGTCCGTCGTAGACGATGATTAAAAGCGGGGACTCGCTACCACAACAGAAGGGAAAAAGGCTTCAGCCATCGCAAACGGCAGAGATCTCGTTGGGAGGCCTGCTTGCATCGTTCGTCCATTCGCACCATCGCAACAGTTTCCTGTCTTCTTTTCGGGGCAGCTGCCTGGCGGCTCGGCACCCACTCGTCGTCCGACTTCGCCGCTCGAGCGCAAACCTCCCGGGCCGCATCTGCGGGCGCGCCTCAAGCCCAGCAGATGCACCCCGTGAAAGCGACCGTTTCGGATCCCGCCAGCTCCGCCAGCAGCCCACCGCAGCCCGCCGCAGCGCCCGGCACCGAGATCTATACCGCTAGGCGCGGCGAAGCCATCCCCATGATCGCCCGTCGTTATCTGGGCAGGACTTCCTACCTTACTTCAGCCGACTTAGCCGGCGCCATCCGCAACATTAACGGCGACCGCACCGCCAACATCCTGAAAGCCAACGAGAACATCGTCATTCCGGGCATCCTCCCCGCGCCCATCACTGAGAAGGCCATCCCAGTCGCTAAAGACTTCGAGGTCCGCGCCATCTACCTGACTGGCGTTATGGCTGGGAGTAGCCATGGACTCCGCATCATCCGACACTGGCGCGAAGTGGGCGGCAACGCCGTAGTGTTCGACATCAAAGACTCCGACGGCACCGTCAACATCCCTTTCGAGCACCCGCTGCTCGGCAGGCACATGGTCTATATCCACGACGTCCCGAAGTTCGCCCACTTCCTGCACCAGCAAAACATGCACGCCATCGCGCGCATTGCCATCTTCCGCGACGAGCGCCTGGTGGTGGAGCATCCCGAACTCGCCGTCCAGTCGCGCCGTACGCATCAACCCTGGCGCGAAAACGGCAAGCTGGTCTGGACCGATCCCTCCAACCCGAAAGTTCAGGATTATGACATCGCGCTGGCGAAGCTAGTAGCCCAGCTCGGCGTAGACGAAATCCAGTTCGACTACGTCCGCTTCCCCGCCGAAGGCGACCAAGAAGACGCCACCTTCCTCTTCCAGTCTGAGCATCTAGAAGCCGCGCAAGCATCCAATGAGCAAGGCTCGTGCACCAACCGCGCCCTCCCGGTCGGCGTGGGGACGGACGCATTCGTTCGTCCCTTCGAAGCGACGCAACGCGAAATCATTACGAATGCTAATGTTGAGTCAGCCGCCGGCAGCGCCTCAGCCGCGGTTCCCACGGGGCAGAAGAATGCAGCCCACGGCGCAAGGCGTGGGGTGAAATCCAATTGCCACACCCCGCACGTCCTGCAGCGCACTGACGTAATCACCACCTTCGTCAAGAAGGCCTACGCTGAACTCCACCCCACCGGCGTCCTGCTTTCCCTCAACGTCTTTGGCGTCATGGCATGGCAGCGCCAAGTTGACCTTTCCCATACCGGACAAGACATCGTCGGCATGGCCAACTACTGCGATGTGCTGAGCCCCATGGTCTACCCGTCGCACTTCTTCGGCATGGATAACATTACCAACCCCGGCGATGAGCCTGCTCACTTCATCGGCGAATCGATGGACCGTTTCGTAGTCATCACCAAAGGTAGCGGCGTGGTCATCCGCCCCTGGCTGCAAGCCTTCCACTGGCACACCAAAACGTACTCGCCCGAGTACATTAAGGTTCAAGTGGAAACCGCCAAGACCAAAGGGGGAATCGGCTTCTTGTTCTGGAACGCAGCCAACGACTACTCCAACCCATTCGTGGCCATGCCTGAAATGAAGGTCGCCAATGCCAAAGAAAAAGACAAATTCTTCCGCGGCGACGAGGCTCCTGAGGCTAAAGCTCAAGACCGCAGCAAATATTCAAGGTGGTAGACACTAGTGTTGGGAGCGACGATCTTGGAAACTAGAAAGGAGCCGTAGTAGTGTAGTGGTGATTGTTCCGCATAACGATACTTTTTGCGACATCTCTACCTCCGTCCGGCCCAAGATACCTGAGGTCAATGAGTTCTATCAAAAGGGATGTCAAGAAAAAAGTTCTGCCTCGACCGGAGGCGAGATGTTTTCTCGAGATCCAGCCCACTGGAATTAGGCTTCCCTGGAGAAGTTTGACTTGTGCCCATTCGGATAAGCGTCCTC
>DASRDJ010000096.1:0-59452 GCA_035652655.1 Terriglobales bacterium | reverse complement strand
CGCGAAGTACGAGTTGCTGGGCAGCGGAACCTACTCCTCCGTCAACACCCATATCCAAGATGCGATTTTCGGAATCGATCCCAACACACCGCGCGAGTTGTTTGAAGCCCGCAACGCCGTGCGGATTGCGCACCTCATGGCGGCCGACAAGTTCGCCCCGACGATTATCGCGAAGGCGGATGAGCAACTCCGCCAGGCCGAGACGGCCTATCGCAGCAAGCAGGACAAGCGCACCATCGAAGCCGCCGCACGCGAAGCCGCGCAAACCGCAGAAGAGTCCCGCGTGATGGCCGTGAAGCAGAAGGCCGAAGAGGAAGCCCAGGCCCAGGCCGCTGCGGAGAAGAAAGCCGCCGACGATCGCGCCGCAAAAGCTCGAGCCGATGCCGAGGCGCAAGCCCGAGCCCGTGTGGAAGCTGACACAGCCCGCGCACAAGCCGAGAAGGCTAAGGCCGAAGCACTGCAGGCTGCGCAAGAGGCCGCGCGCCAGAAGCAGGAAGCTGAGCAGGCAAAAGCCGAAGCAGTCGCGCAACAACAGGCCCTCGCCGCCGAAGCCGACAAAGCACGCCAGGCAGCGGCGCAGTCAGAACAGGCTCGCCAGCAGGCCGAAAAAGAGAAGCAGGATCTTCGCGCCCGCTTGCTGCAGCAACTCAACACCGTGCTCGCTACCCGTGACTCCGCCCGCGGGCTGATCGCCAACATGTCTGACGTTCTGTTCAAGAGCGGCAGTTCCGAACTCCTGGCGGGAGCGCGCGAGCGGCTGGCCAAAGTTTCCGGAATCGTGCTGGCCTACCCGACCCTTAAGCTGTCGGTCGAAGGACACACCGACAGCATCGGGTCAGATGATTACAACCAGCAGCTTTCGGAAAAGCGCGCCGCTTCCGTTCGCGAGTACCTGGTGCAGCAGGGCATTGCTTCCGATTCCATCGTGGCCACCGGCTTCGGCAAAACCTCACCAGTTGCGACGAATGACACGCCCGAAGGACGCCAGCAGAATCGCCGCGTGGAACTTGTCCTGTCGGGAGATGCGATTGGCGATTTAAACGCCGGGGCCGGCGGCTCCAGCGAGACTGCCTCGCGACAGTAGTCTCCACCAGCACGCTAGAATTGCGTGGTGGAAGCCGGCTTCCAATGCGCGGGTTGCGGCGAATGGAACGACACTTCGGTGGACGAGTCCGCCGGTCGCGCTCAGAGCTACGTCGAAGATTGCCAGATCTGCTGCCGCCCCAACGTACTGCAAATTTCGTATGCCCCTGACCTCGAGGGTTTCCTGATCCGGGCCGAACTCGAATGATTCAGGAACGTGACCTTGTGACAACCCTCGCTCGCAGCTATTGGCCCGCGTTATAGTTACCCGTCGCTCTTCGAAGGATCTCAGGCAAGCGCCACAACAAGGAGCCACCGATGTCTACCTATCACCCGCCCACCGGAAGAATGGTTTCTCACAATATGGTGACCACGCAATTTGAACTCGACGGCTACCGAGTGAGTCGCACGCTCGGCGTCGTGCGCGGCATCGTGGTTCGTTCGCGCTCCATCTTCGGGACGATTGGTGCGGGCCTGCAAACCCTAGTCGGCGGCAATATCACCCTGCTCACGAACCTCTGCGAGAAGACGCGCTCCGAGGCATTCGATCTCATGCTGCAGCACGCAGCGGAACTCGGTGGCAACGCAGTGGTCGGTGCCCGCTACGACGCCACCGAGATTATGCAGGGCGTCACCGAGGTGCTCGCGTACGGGACCGCCGTCTACGTCGAGCCCATCAAGTAACAACCTCATCCCTTCAAAGCCTTGGCCAAGTGCTCACAATGCGGACGGAATCTCCCTGCCTTTTCCTTCCGGAAGATCTGCGACTGGTGTGTACGGCATGAAGCCGCGCAACGCGGCGAGGAACCCGAAGACGCCGTCCAGCATGTGATGCCCGTGCCCTGGGCATCGGGAATCAGCACCTCGTCGGTCGTCACCCAGGTCTTGCTCGTCATCAATCTCGTCGTCTTCGCCGCCATGGCGCTCGAAGGCGTTGCCATGAATCCCAACTCCCGACAGTTGATCGAGTGGGGCGCCAACTTCGGTCCGTACACGATGGGAGGTCAGCCGTGGCGGTTGCTGACCTCCATGTTCCTCCACATCGGCTTGCTTCACATTCTTTTCAACATGTGGTTCCTCTGGAATCTGGGCGAATGGTGCGAGTCGTTATTTGGGCACTGGACATTCGCCGCTGTCTATTTTATTTCTGGCATTGGAGCCAGCGTCGCCAGTGTGTGGTGGCGGCCTGTGGGCGTGAGTGCCGGAGCCTCGGGTGCGATCTTTGGAATTGTCGGCGCGCTGGTCGCATCGCACTACCTCGGCGAGTTTTCTGCTCCGCTTTTCGCTGTGCGCGCCAGGCTGCGCAACATGCTGTTCTTCGCCGGGTACGGCCTTATCATGGGGACTTTTTCAGGCCGCACCGACAATGCCGCCCACATCGGTGGCCTGGTTACGGGACTAGTCTTCGGAGCGCTCATCGCCCGCGTTTCCCCTGAGCCCAATCTTCTCCGACGTCTGTCCATCCTTCTCTTTGTAGGATTGATCGTGCTCGGGGCGGGCGCCGGCTTGTACCGCTCGCGCAGCTATCTCATCCACGTGCAACGCGGGGCGGAACTGATCGAGGACAACAAGATGGATCAGGCGATCGCCCAGCTGCAGACCGCGATTCGCCAGCGCCCCGCATATGCTCCCGCGCACTTCGCCCTTGCTCACGCCTACTTCGACAGGAAGCAGTATCCACTCGCCGAAGTCGAACTCAAGCGAGTGCTCGAACTCGTTCCCAGCCAGAACGGCGCGCGCTACGAATTGGGAATGGTCTACTTCAACCAGCACCGCGTCCCAGAAGCCAAGGAGACTTTCACCAAGCTGGTACAAAGCGATCCGCAAGACGGATACGCTCACCTGGGTCTTGGCATGGTGCTCGCCGCCGAGCAGAATCATGCGGCGGCCGTGCAGGAGTTCAAACTGGCCGCTCAACTGGAGCCTGATCTCGACTCCGTTTATTACCGGATGGGCCTGTCAGAGGCCCAACAGAAAAATTACGACGCTGCCATCGCCGCCTTCCATTCGCAGCAGCAGAAAGAAGGAGACGATGCTGACACGGAAACGGCCCTTGCCGAAATGTATCGCGCCAAAGGAATGAATCAAGAAGCCGACGAGGCGCAGCACAAGGCAGAACAGTTGAAGCCGGCCAAGAAGTAATCCTGCTACGGCCTCACCTCGAGTCCACCCAGTTCACTACTCCGCCAGCAATTGCGGCAACACCTTTTGCCGGTAACGGAAAGTGCCGGCGATTTGCCGGGCCAGCACCAACTTCAATGCCGCCGCTCCAATCATGCCAAACCCTACCTGGCACTCGATCGTGTCCCTCACTACTGTTCCGGCCACTCCCCCGTGTGTCTCCGCTTGCAGTTCATGCCGATGACGCCATACGCGGAATGGCCCCTTTACTTGAATGTCGGCGAAATGGTGATTCCATTCAAACTCGGTGATCCGCGCGATCCATGACGCTCGCACACCAAGGAAGGGAACCACGCGAAATGAAGTGACAATCTCCGAGCCGACCCCAGCAAGCTTCAGCGTCCCCTTCAAAGCCTGCTCCTTCGGCGGGACAAGTCGCAGCGCATCGATTCGAGTGCCGGCCGAGGGCGGCATAATGCGGGGCAGATTTTCTGGATTTGCGAAGAAGAGAAACACGCGTTCCACCGGGAACGGCACCCAGTCGGAGAACTGAAATCGCTGGATTCGCTCGGATTGCGGGGAAGTGTGCGGCTTATCCACAGAAATTTCTGAAAAGCAAGAGAGTTAGCAGGCGAACAAAGGGGAAAAGAATCTCGTCTTTAAACCCAACCCATTGTGGTCATCAAAGCCGTTAGCCACAAAGTCTGGCGCTTTTCCAAAACACCTACCTTGACGACCCTATACCTTGAACTTTGTTATTGACAACAAACCATTTAGGCGTAGGATGTGGGAAAAAGTGGTACAAAGTGGTCAAGTCAGTAGAGGTCGTGGGCAGCGGTGATTTCTTTTGAGGCGCCAGTGGAATTTAAGACTGACACCCTGAAAAACAGCCCGAACGAGCCAGAAATGACCGCTTTGCATGCCGCTTTTACCTCCTCCCTCGTTCTAGTAGTGGCAACTGTCAGCAGTACCGGACGCCCTCGTAGGCGCAAGCAAACATATGTTTCGCGGCAATCACCCAACTCGCGTCGACGACAAAGGACGTCTCAAAGTCCCCGCCGAGTTCAAACGGGTGATCGACGAGAAGTATGGGACGCAATTCTATATCACGAGTTTAGACGGCAGGGTTGCCCAGATATATCCCTTCGAGGAATGGGAGCGGATCGAGCAGAAGTTAGCCAGTCTCTCCACTTTCAATCCCACGAAGAAGAAGTTCCTGGCGCGGGTGAATTACTGGGGCCAGCAGGTCGAGATGGACGGTCAGGGCCGGTTGCTGATTCCGCAATTGCTGCGCGAGAAGGCCGTGATCAAGGGCGAAGTGGCCGTGCTCGGCAATCTGACTTACTTGGAAGTGCGCAACCTGCAAGCGTTGCTAACGGAGATCGAGACCGAACAGTTCACCACGGACGATGAGAAGACGCTCGACGAACTGGGCATCTAGTGGACGAGGGTTTTGGAACAAATACCCCCGAGCGGGGGCATGGTGGAAAGCGTGGCCATGTACCGGTTCTTTTAAAAGAAGCGATCGATTTTCTAGCCATCCGGCGCGGTGGGACGTATATCGACGCCACGGTGGGCCTGGGCGGGCACAGTTACGAAATCGCAAAACGCCTCGGCGCACTGGGTCGTTTGATTGCGGTCGATAAGGATCGTGCAGCGCTAGAAGCAGCACGCGAAAGACTGCAGCAGCCGCCCGAGTTGTCTGGGGATTGGCCGAAGGTGGAGTTGATCCACGGATCGTTTGCAGATTTAGCTAACGACCAACGACCAAAAGACAGCGACGGTTTGATTGCCGACCTCGGAGTCAGCAGCTTGCAACTCGACAACGCCGAGCGCGGATTCAGTTTTCAGGCGGAAGGGCCCTTAGATATGCGTATGAATACGCAGTCCGGGCAGACCGCCGAACAAGTGGTAAATCAGGTCGACGAGGTCACACTCGCCAATCTGATTTACGAATTCGGTGAGGAAAGGAGGTCGCGGAGAATCGCCAGAGCCATTGTCCGGTCGCGGCCGATACAGACTACCGCGCAACTTGCGGAAATCGTTTCAGCCGCGGCCCGGCCAATGAATCAGGCGGAAAGAAGAATTCATCCCGCGACGCGTACCTTTCAAGCTCTCCGAATCTTCGTAAACCGCGAACTAGACGACCTGCGGAAGCTGCTCGAAGCAGCACCGCAGATGCTCAAGCCGGGAGGCAGGCTGGTGATCATCAGTTTCCACTCGCTGGAAGATCGCATCGTGAAAGATGCACTCCGCGAAGGCTCGAAGCGAGGTCACTACCGCCTGTTGACGAAAAAGCCGGTGACAGCCAGCGAAGAAGAAATCGATCGCAATCCGCGGTCCCGCAGCGCGAAGCTGCGAGCCGCCGAAAGAATTTAGGGAAGGGCACGGCTTCAGCCGTGCCGACAAGCGCCAAAAAACAAGAGGGCTTTAGCCCCTGGCGGCTTACGGTTTTGCTTCGGAGAACCCGCCGGAGCGCCCAGTGCGACCGCTCATTTGCACTGGGGAATTGTGGGTGAAGTAAGCCCGGCACGCACAGGGAAGCGTGCCGGGGCAAGGTTTCGAAAAAAATATCCTGCCAATCTCTCGCGTCTGTCAACGGAGAGAAATCTTGCGGCAGGACAGGAGTCAGGCCATGTATACGGGAACACTGATCAGCGAATTGATGGCGGTCGTGGAGCGCACGGAAGCTCGTGTCTACAACAACGAACGCGGAAGCGAACTGGAGCGGTGGTACGCCAGCCAGCACTCTCACGCCGTCGTAGACGCCGAACTTCTCGGGGTGGCCTAGATGGCGACCGCGACGGCGCACTTCTCGGCGGCTTCCGGTCAGCGCCCGTCCTTCTGGATCGGCACGCCGGAGATTTACTTTAATAAGGTCATCGACAATTCACGCCTTGTGAAAGTCGAAGATCCTCGCCGCAGCCGCGAGATGCGCCAGTTCGGCGTTGCGCTAGCCTGCCTGTTCCTGTTGGTCATGACTTACGCCTGGCAACATTTCAAGGCGATCGAGTACGGCTACCAGATCGAATCACTGAAAATTCAGCGCGACGGCATGGTCGAGATGAACCGTGAGCTTCATCTCGAAGACGCATCCCTGCGCAATCCCGAGCGGATCGACGCCATGGCCCGGAAGCTTGGCCTGCAGTCTCCGCAGGCGGGACAGGTGATGCATCTCGACGGATCATCGGACGCAGGCGTGCCCGTTATGGCGAGTATGACTCCGATCGCAGTAGTCTCGGCAAGATAACAAACGCCGGATTAGCACGGAAGGATGTCTTTGCCCTTCCCCAGGCAATCTCTATTTGGCGGCCTCCGAACATCTGGGAGCCGCCATGTTTGTCTCTGCTATCGGCGGCAAGAGGAATAGATCGTGGCTAGCTCCCGCAACGGCGCGAATCGTCGGCTCTATCTGCTGGGAGGTTTCCTTGTTTTCTGGTTCTGCGTCATCTGCCTGCGCTTGGTCTACCTGCAGATTTTTCGCTACGGGGATTTTCAGCAGCGCGCCGAGAAACAACAGCAACGCGCGGTCAATGTCTCGGCCAAGCGCGGCGTCATCTACGACCGTCAGGGCAACGAACTGGCGATGTCGATTCTCGTGGACTCAGCCTTTGCCGTGCCCAGCGAAGTTCCCGACCTGCCAAACGCTATCGCGCTCATTACCCGCATCAGCGGCGGCGACCCGCGCATGGTGCTCGCCGACTGCCGCGCCCACAAGACCTTCTGCTGGGTGGCGCGCAAAGCGAACGCCGACGTCATCGAGCGGATCCGCGCTCTGAACCTGCAGGGCATTCACTTCCAGAAGGAATCGAAGCGCTTTTATCCGAAGCGTGAGCTTTCGGCGCAGGTGCTCGGCTACGTAGGCACCGACGATGAAGGCCTGAGTGGCATCGAGCGCGGGTACGACGAGCAACTGCGCGGTCAACCGGGCCGCATGCAGATTTCCGTCGATGCCCGCAAGAAATGGTTTGCACGCATCGAGAAGGAGCCCGAACCCGGCGACAACGTTGTCTTGACCATCGACGAAAAAATTCAGTACATCGTCGAGAGGGAACTCGAGCAGGCGATGAAAGATACGCAGGCGATCGCAGGTACCGTCATCGTCGAGAATCCGCACACGGGTGAAATCCTCGCGTTGGCCAACCGCCCGAATTTCAATCCCAATGTCAAGAAAGAGATCAAGAACGAAGCTCTGAAAAATCGCGCCGTGAGCGACATCTACGAGCCGGGATCCACTTTCAAACTAGTCACGATTGCGGGCGCACTGGAGGAGAAACTCACTCAGCCCGACGAGTTGTTCGATTGCCAGATGGGATCGATCGTCATCAACGGCATGCGCATCCGCGACAGCAAGAAGCACGGAATCCTGTCTGTCACCGATGTACTGGCGCAATCCAGCGACGTAGGCTCGGTCAAGATCGCGCTACGCTTGGGTGAGGATCGATTCTACAAATACATTCGCGCCTTCGGTTTTGGCCAGCAGACCGGCATCGAGTTGCCTGGAGAGACCCGAGGCATGACGAAACCGGTCAACCGCTGGTCGAAGGTTTCCATTGGCGCAATCTCCATAGGCCAGGAAATTGGGGTCTCGGCCGTTCAACTCGCAGCCATGGTTTCGACATTTGCGAACGATGGAATCTGGGTTGCACCGCGTATCGTCGCGACAACCACGACGCCAGGAGACACTCTGCAGACCGTGGTCTTTCATCCGCAACAGGAACGGCGAGTCATCTCCTCACTCACTGCTGCGAAGATGCGGCAGATGATGCAACGCGTAGTGGTGTCTCCACATGGAACGGGACGGAGGGCCATGCTGGAGGGCTATACCTCGGCAGGGAAGACCGGAACCGGCCAGAAGGTGGACCCGAGCACGGGAGTCTATTCGCGCACCAAGTATGTCGCCTCGTTCGCAGGCTTCGCTCCCATCAACAATCCCGCGGTGACCATTGCGGTCATTCTCGATTCCCCAGCGGGTTTGCACCAGGGCGGGCAGGTGTCGGCGCCCGTGTTTCAGCGCATCGCGCAGCAAGTGCTCGAGTACATGCACGTGCCGCACGATCTCGCATTGCCGCCCAACCGGCAGGTGTGGTTGGCACAGAACCGGGTGAAGGATTCCGATCTCGACGAAGGCTCGCCCGACCGTCTTGGATCGGGGGTGGAAGCGGCCGACAGCGCTCCTGACACCACTCCGCTACCCGAGCAGCCCAAGCCGCCTGCGGCGCAGGCTGCGGTTGTGCCGGCTGCCTTACGAGAGAAAGAACCCGCAGCGCGCACGTCAGGGATCGCCGCCTCGGTAAAAGCCGACACACCCACGCCCGAGCCAACGAACGGCACAGTGGTCCTCGATGTAGAACAGGGCGGAATTGAAGTGCCCTCCTTCATCGGCAAAAGTGTTCGCGGCGCAATCGAGACGGCGCAGGACAGCGGCCTCGAACTGAATCCGGTGGGGAGCGGCATCGCGCGCGAGCAGACTCCCGCAGCGGGAAGTCACGTCACGGCCGGATCAAGAGTCCTGGTGAAATTCGGCCGCTGATTCAAGCTGCCTGTCGTTCTTCCGTAATCAGGTTTTGCGCACGCTTTTACGTGCGTAAGTGATTTCCTACCTCCAACATGCACTAGAATCACGACAATGACCTTTGAGCAGATTCTGCAGGGCGCCGAGGTACTTTCCCAGACCGGCGAGGCAAGCGTAACTGGCGTCGCCTACGACTCGCGCCGCGTGAAGCCGGGGTACGTGTTTGTTGCGATGAAGGGGGAGACCAGCGACGGGAATCAGTTCATTGATCGCGCGATTGCTGCCGGAGCCGTTGCTGTAGTCTGCGATTCAACTGGGGAGAAGCCGCGGCCCGGAGTCGCCTGGGCACAAGTTCAGCACGGTAGGCGAGCGCTCGCGCGTCTAAGCTCAAATTTCTATAAAAAGCCAGCCGAGCGCCTCGCCATCACCGGCGTCACAGGCACGAACGGAAAAAGCACCAGCGCATTTCTCCTCGAGTCGATTCTGAGCGCGGCCGGTCGCAAGAGCCTGCTGATCGGCACGATCGAATATCACGTAGCAGGGAAGGTGCTGCCCGCTCCGCACACCACGCCTGAATCGCTCGAACTCAACCAGATGCTGGCAGAAGGGGTCGGCCAGGGCGCGACGGAAGTCGTCATGGAGGTCTCGTCCCACGCTCTGGCCCAACAGCGCGTATTTGCCGTCCCGTTCGACGTCGCCGTTTTCACGAATCTCACTCGCGACCACCTCGACTACCATCGCACGATGGAAGAGTATTTCGACGCCAAGCGCATCCTTTTCGAAGGCTGCGGCACCGAGCCGCCGCGCGCTTCCGTGATCAATACTGACGATGAATACGGCGCGAAGCTCGCCAAACTCAGCAAAAATGCCGGGTCGAAAGTCTTTACCTATGGTTGGAGCGCCGGCGATTTCCGCGGCCAGAAAGTCGAGATCACTTCTCGCGGAACGCGCTTCGACATGGTCACTCCCGATGGAGTGCTCGCTCTCTACTCGGCGATGCTCGGAAAAGTGAACGTCTACAACATTCTCGATGCAGCCGCCGCGGCCTACGCCCGGGCTTGCTCCTTCGAGCAGATAGCCGCTGGCATCGCGGCGCTCCAGCGCGTTCCAGGACGATTCGAGCGCGTCGATTGCGGCCAGCCCTTCACGGTCGTCGTCGACTACGCACACACCGATGATGCCTTACGCAATCTGACGTCCCTGGCGCGCGAGTTCGTCAACCAGGCTGGGCAAAAGGGCCGCGTCCTTACGGTCTTCGGCTGTGGCGGAGATCGCGACCGCGCCAAGCGCCCGATGATGGGCGAGGCGGCCGGCAAAGGCAGCGACTTCGCGGTCTTGACCTCCGACAACCCGCGCAGCGAGGATCCACTCGCCATCATGAACGACGCCATGGTCGGCCTTCAGCGATCGGGCACGAAATATGCGATGGAACCCGATCGTCGAGCGGCTATCAGCCTCGCTGTCAGTGAAGCGCGTCCGGGGGACATTGTCCTCATCGCCGGCAAGGGCCACGAGAAAGTGCAGGTTACTCGCACCGGCTCCGTTCCCTTCGACGACGTCGAAGTCGCGCGCGAGGTTCTTGGCAAATGCGGCTACGAATGCCGCACGGCGACCGCCGGCGCGGGGCAAAAAGGATGAAGCTGCCCCTGGCACGCATTGAAGAGTTCCTCAGCGCTACCGGGGAATGTGAACTCAAGGAGGTGGCGACCGGCTACTCGATCGATTCGCGCACCGTTCAGCCCGGCGACCTCTTCTTCGCAGTCAAAGGCGAACGTCTCGACGGCCACGACTACGTAACTCAGGCGCTGGAACGCGGCGCTGTCTCTGCAGTGGTTCGCAAAGATCAGCTGGCCCGCTTCTCGGTGAAGACCTGTCTCCTTGCGGTTGACGACACGCTCGTAGCTCTGCAGACGTTGGCCACCGCAGTCCGCCGCCTTTGGGGCAAGCCGATTGTTGGCGTGACGGGGTCGGCCGGCAAGACCACCACCAAGGAAGCCATCGCGCACGTGCTGAGCAGTCGTTTCCAGGTACTCAAGTCGGAAGGAAACTTCAACAATCATTTCGGTCTGCCGCTCATGCTCTTGAAACTGCAACCTGAGCACGAGATCGCGGTCATCGAGATGGGGATGTCGCATGCAGGTGAGATCACCGCGCTCGCGAAAATCGCGCAACCTGAAATCGGAGTCGTCACGGTCGTGGCGCCGGTGCACCTCGAATACTTCGAGTCAGTGGCGGCCATCGCGCGCGCGAAGTACGAACTCATCGAATCCCTGCCGCATGGCGGCACGGCCGTCCTGAATGCCGACGACCAATACGTCTCGCAGTTCGGCCGCGATTTCAAAGGTAAGGTCATGCTCTATGGGCAGCATGCGTCCGCTGACGTGCGTGCCCAAAACATCGAGTCGCGGGGTGCTGAGGGGTCGAGCTTCGACCTTGTCGCCAATGGCGTCCGTGAACGCGTCCTGCTGACTTTGGTCGGTGTGCACAACGTGTCCAATGCGCTCGCCGCGATCGCAGTGGCGCTCGACCGTGGCATCACCCTGGCGGAGGCCTCTGCGGCGCTGGCCACTCTCAAAGCCGCCGACAAACGCGGGCAGGTCGTCCAACTGGGTAACATCCGCGTCATCAACGATTGCTACAATTCGAATCCAAAAGCACTCGACGCCATGGTGGACGCTTTGGCGGCCATGCCTGCACCACGGCGCATCGTTGTCGCTGGAGAAATGCTCGAACTTGGACCCGCTGGTCCGGAAATGCACGCGACGGCGGGACGCCGCATCGCGGGAACGAATGTCGATGTCGTACTTGGAGTTCGGGGCTTGGCGCAGCACCTGGTAGTCGCGGCCAAAGCAGCCGGCAAGCGCGCCGAATTCGTTGCCAGCGCGGAAGAAGCCGGCGATTGGCTCGCGCGCGAGACTCGCGACGGCGACGTGGTTCTGCTCAAAGCATCGCGCGGAGTGAAGTTGGAAAAGGCCCTGGAAAAGTGGAAGGAAATTAGCCTGCGGAAGTGAATGCGCTGGCGAGAGTGGTTCGCCAACGACCAATAGCCAACGACCAACAACTGGTTTTGGAGGACGATTGCTTTACTGGCTGCTGTTCGTCAAGCTCTACCACTACTTCCCGCCGTTCCGCATCTTTCGCTATCTCACGTTCCGCACTGCTTTCGCCAGTTTGACTGCGCTGTTCACCGGGCTGATCGTCGGCCCGATGGTGATTAACCGCCTGCGCGAATTCCAGATCGGCCAGTACATCCGGGAGGAAGGCCCGAAAGCTCATCAGAAAAAGGCAGGCACCCCCACCATGGGCGGCCTGCTGATCGCGATTGCCATCGTGGTGCCCACGTTGCTCTGGGCAGACCTGAGCAATCCGTTTGTCTGGCTGGCAATCGGCTCGACCTGCGCGTTCGCTGCGATTGGCTTTGCTGACGACTACATAAAGGTGGTGCAACGTCGCAACCTTGGCCTCACTGCGCGCGCCAAACTAGGCCTGCAGATCGTCACCAGCCTGGCCATCGCGGTCGCGCTGATCTTCATGCAGGCCCGCGGCTTGTACTCCACCAAGCTGATCGTTCCCTTCATCAAGCAATTCCGTCCCGATCTCGTCATCGAACGCTGGGTGCATAACCCGCACCTATGGCCTTTGGCCTTTATCCCATTCGTGGTCTTCGTGTGCATCGTGATCGTTGGCGCGAGCAACGCCGTCAACCTGACCGACGGCCTGGATGGCCTCGCCATTGGCTGCACCGTGATCGCCGCGGGAGCCCTGACCGTGCTTACATACGTCAGCGGCCATGCGACCTTCGCGGCTTACCTCGAACTCCAGCGCATGCCGCAGATCGGCGAACTCACGATCTTCTGCGGAGCGATGGTCGGCTCGGCCATCGGATTCCTTTGGTACAACGCGCACCCGGCGGAAGTCTTCATGGGAGACGTCGGGTCGCTTGCCTTGGGCGGCGCCATCGGCACCGTCGCCGTCATGATCAAGCAGGAACTGCTGCTGCCCTTCATCGGCGGCGTGTTCGTGATCGAAGCGCTCTCCGTGATTCTGCAGGTCGCTTCCTACAAACTGCGCAAGAAGAGGATTTTCAAGATGGCTCCTATCCATCACCACTTCGAACTGATGGGCTGGTCGGAGTCGAAAGTCATCGTGCGGTTCTGGATCGCGTCGCTGGTATTCGCGTTGTTCGCACTGACGACGTTAAAGCTGCGCTAACAAATCTCTTCACCACAGAGGCACAGAGATACTAGAAAATCCAGATCAGGATTTCTCTGTGTCTCTGTGACTCTGTGGTAAAACTTGACCTGCGTGGACCTCAAAGACAAGCGCGTTCTGGTGGTTGGACTGGGCAAGTCGGGTGTGGCCTCGGCTTTGTTCCTCAAAGGCCGCGGCGCCCGGGTCACAGTTTCCGACACCAAGTCGCCCGATCAGTTACGCGATGAAATTCCCATCCTCCTTGATCACGGTATTGCGGTTGAAACCGGAGGCCACGGAGAGCGCACTTTTCGCGGGCAGGACTTGATCGTAGTCAGTCCAGGAGTTCCCGTGGACGCGCCGCCGCTGGTGCAGGCGCGCGCTGCCGGCGAGCCGGTGATCGGCGAGATCGAACTCGCTGCTCAGAATCTGCTCGGGCCCGTCGTGGCCATCACCGGATCAAACGGGAAGACGACCACCACTACTCTTGCCGGCGAAATTCTTGCCGCAGGCGGTCTCCCGGTCGCTGTCGGGGGCAACATCGGGACGCCGGCCATCTCGCTGGTCGAAGGTGCCAGTCGCGAAACCGTGATCGTGCTCGAAGTTTCGAGCTTTCAATTGGAAACCATTCAGACCTTCCGACCGAAAGTCGCGGTCGTCCTGAACATCACGCCCGACCATCTCGATCGCCACCGCACCTTCCAGACCTACGTCGACGCCAAGGCGCGCATTTTCGAAAATCAGCAGTCGGATGACTTCGCAGTGCTAAATGAAGATGACCCGACCTGCCGCACGCTGCGCGATCGTACGCGGGCCGAGGTGTTCTGGTTCAGCCGAAAGCAGGAAGTGCAGAGCGGTGCCTGGGTGCGGGATGGCAAGATCCTATTCCGCGACAGCAGCGGCCAGCGCGAAATCATGCCGGTCAACGAGATCCCCCTTAAAGGTGCGCACAATGTCGAAAACGTCCTCGCCGGAGTCTGCGCCGGAGCGCTCATGGGCTGCGAACCGGCGAATATCCGCAAGGCTATCCAGGAGTTCAAGGCCGTCGAGCATCGCCTGGAATACGTAGCCACCATCAAGGGAGTCGAATACTTTAACGATTCCAAGGCCACCAACGTTGACGCGACGATCAAGGCGCTCGAGTCATTCCCCAAAAACATCCACCTGATCCTGGGCGGCAAAGACAAAGGTAGCGACTACACCGTACTCAACGACCTGCTGCGCGAACGCGTGAAGCGCGTCTACACCATTGGCGCCGCTGCCGAAAAAATCGAGTCGCAGATCAAGGGTGCCGCCGAGGTCGTCCACGCCGAAACCCTCGACAACGCCATCCGCCGCGCCGCCGCCGTCGCCCAAGCTGGCGACATCGTCCTGCTCGCCCCGGCCTGCGCCAGTTTCGACCAGTTCCAGAGCTACAACCATCGCGGGCGCGTCTTCAAAGATGTGGTCCACAGCATGGAATTGCAACACGCGAAAGCCTGAACGAACCACGACCTTAGCGCCGCCGTCTCGGCGGCAGTCCGGCGGGCGTCCCGTCCGCCGCTGCGAGGGCAGGATGCCTCGCGACTGCCGGCCAAGATGCCGGCGCTACAGCCTTTTGCTCGCAAGGGTCACGGTAACCGGGATCTTCTAGTGCCGGAAAGAGTTCCCCCGCCAAACCCGCTCCACCGTGTGACCTCCGAACTCCACCCCAAAATCTCGCCCCGGAACCAAAAGAGTCAGCGCTCTCAACCAATTCTCCGTCCGAAAAACACTGCGCCCGTCGTGTTGCCGTGTTGAAATAGCCGTTCATGGCCAAGCGCGTCAGCGTCGATCGATGGCTCTTCACCGTCACCATGCTGCTGGTTTTCGTCGGCTTGGTGATGGTGTTCAGCGCCTCCGCCGTTATGGCCAAAGAGCGCTTCGGCTCGCCCTACACGTTTGTTCTCAAGCAGTTGTTCTGGGCCGTGGCCGGCATCCTCGCCATGCTGGTCGCCATGAAAATCGACTACCGCCGCTACAAGCATCCGGGTGTGGTGTTTTCGTTGCTCGCCGTCACCACCCTGCTCCTACTCGGCGTTTTCATGCTCGATCGCTCCCACAACACGCATCGCTGGATCCATTTCAGCGGCTTCTCTTTCGAGCCGTCGGAGCTTGCCAAGCCCGCCCTGATCCTGTTCCTTGCTTTCTTCCTGGAAGGCCGCACCAAAAGTATTGAAGACTGGAAGAACACGCTGCTTCCCGCGGTTGTCCCCACGCTGGTGTTTCTGATGCTGATCGTGGCCCAGCCGGATCTGGGCACGGCCATCGCCTGTGCGGGCATCACAGCCGCGATTCTGTTCGTCGCAGGAATGCAACTTCGTTATTTCGGATACGCGTTCGCGGCATCCTTGCTGCCGCTCTATTTCCTGCTATTTCACGTGAGCTGGCGGCGGGACCGCATGTTCGCCTTCTGGAACCCCTACGCCGATCCCCGCGGCACCGGCTTCCATATCATTCAATCGCTGATTGCTGTAAGCACGGGCGGCCTGACCGGCCTCGGCCTGATGGAAGGCAAGCAAAAGCTCTTCTACCTTCCTGAGCCGCACACCGACTTCATCTTTGCTGTAACCGCCGAAGAGTTGGGGCTTGTCGGCGCCCTGTTCGTCGTCGTTCTGTTCGCGATCTTTCTGTGGCGCGGCACGCGTACGGCGCTGCGCACCAACGACCTGTTCGGAAGGTTCCTGGCCGTCGGTATCACGAGCATGATCATCCTGCAGGCCTTCATCAACATCAGCGTGGTTCTGGGCCTGATGCCGACGAAAGGCATTCCGCTGCCCTTCGTGTCCTACGGTGGATCGTCGCTCTTCGTGATGCTCGGCTGCGTGGGCGTGCTTTTGAATATTTCGAAGCAAGCGGAGTAGGCCGCGAGTTGCGAGCTTTGCGCAGCGAGCGAGCAAAGAGTGGCGTACGCTGCCGTGAGCGAAGCGGCTTAACCCCCGCGATCAAAATTGAATTTGTGTGCTCGAAACTCGTAGCCCGCACCTCTAAGCTCAGAGCTCTATCGAAGTTAAGATAACCCCATGCGCGTAGTCCTCGCTGGCGGCGGTACCGGTGGACACGTCATCCCCGCGCTCGCCATTGCCCAGGAACTCAAAAAATCGCACGGCGCGGAGTTGCTCTTCATCGGCACGCCACGCGGCATGGAGAATCGCCTCGTCCCGGCGGCGGGCTTTGAGCTTCGCCTAGTCCAGGTCGGAGCCCTCAAGAACGTCAGCCTGGCGACGCGCCTGAAAACGTCACTTGATCTGCCGCGCGCCATCTGGAATTCCCGGCGCATGCTCGCCGAGTTCCAACCCGATGTCGTGATCGGTGTGGGCGGATACGCTTCTGGCCCCGCCATGGCAGCCGCCAGCCTGCGCGGCCTACCCACCATTGCCTTTGAGCCGAATGTCGTGCCTGGCTTCGCGAACCGCATGGTCGCACGCTGGGTTTCCGCCGCCGCCGTGCATTTTGCGGAAACCTGCAAGTATTTTCCAAACTGCCACGTCACCGGCGTGCCCGTGCGCCCGGCGTTTTTTCAGATTCCTCCGAAAGCTCCGGGAAGTCAGCCGACGCTGCTCGTCTTCGGCGGCAGCCAAGGTGCTCGCGCCATCAATGACGCGATGATCGAATCCTTGCCTGGCCTCCGCCAGCGCGCCCCCGCGATGCACATCGTCCATCAAACCGGTGAGCGCGATTTCGAACGCGTCGCCGCGGCCTACGCTCAGTCAAGCATCTCCGGAGAAGTCCACAAGTTCATCGACGACATGCCCGCCATGTTCGCGCGCGCCGATCTCCTCGTGTGCCGCTCGGGCGCAAGCACCGTTGGCGAAATCACCGCCGCTGGCAAGCCCGCCATCTTCGTCCCATTCCCGCGCGCAGCCGACGACCACCAGAACGTCAACGCGCGAGCACTCGAACGTGCCGGCGCGGCGGTCGTTGTGGAAGAGTCAAATCTGGAAGCCGCCTACCTGGTCGACACGATCACCGCCCTAATCGACGACAACGCCTGCCTGCAAAGAATGTCAGCTGCAGCAAGGTCCCTAGCTCATCCGAAAGCCGTAGAGGAAATCGCCGGCATCGTCGAAGAACTGATTGATTCGCGGGTGCGGATCTGATGAACAAGCTGACTATCCGACCGATCGTCTGAGACGCCGGACTCAGAAAGCATCTCCACCACACTTGCCGCGAAGAACCCAAAATGCTTTATGCTAGCCAGCGCAGTTCTAAAGCCCTTCTAATATCCAGCTAGGGGCTAACAGCTAACAGCGAGAAGCTGCTTTCCATGTTCGCCAAAATCCAGCGCATCCATTTCGTAGGCATCGGCGGCATCGGCATGAGCGGCATCGCCGAGATCCTGCTGAACCTTGGCTACAAGATCTCCGGCTCAGACCTCAAAAGCTCTTCAGTCACGCAGCGTCTGGCGACCCTGGGCGCCACCACCTTCGAAGGCCACATCGCTCAGAACGTCGAGGGTGCCGAAGTCGTCGTCACCAGTTCCGCCATCTCTCCAGACAACCCCGAAGTGGCTGAGGCTCGCAAGCAGCACATCCCCGTGATTCAGCGCGCCGAGATGCTTGCGGAGCTCATGCGCCTGAAGTACGGGATCGCCATCGCCGGCATGCACGGCAAGACGACGACGACCTCGATGGTCGCCGCCGTGCTCGCGGCCGGCGGACTCGACCCCACCGTCGTCGTGGGTGGCCGTGTCGACGCCATGGGCTCGAACGCCCGCCTCGGCAAGTCGCAGTACCTAGTCGCCGAAGCCGATGAAAGCGACCGCTCGTTCCTGAAGCTCTCGCCCATCCTCTCCATCGTCACCAATATCGATCGCGAGCACATGGACTGCTACCGCAACATGCGCGACGTTCGCCAGACCTTTCTTGAGTTCATGGATCGCGTCCCGTTCTATGGCATGATTGTCGCCTGCAACGACGACCCAATCCTGCGCAAACTGCTGCCCCAGGTGCAGCGCCGGGTCCTTACCTACGGCACCCGCCGCGGGTCTGACTTCCTCATCCGCCCGGGAACGATCGAGCAGCAACCTGGTGAGCATCGTCCGTTGAGCCACTTTCGAGTGAGCTATCGCGCCAAGCAGCTTGCGGACTTCGCGCTGCATGTCCCCGGCACGCACAATATCCTGAACGCCACCGCTGCCATCGCCGCTGGCATCGGCCTCGACATCCCGGTCGACACCATTCGCGGCGCGCTCGAGAATTTCCGCGGCGTCGATCGCCGCTTCCAACTCAAGGGCAAAGTCGCTGACATCAGCGTTATCGACGACTATGGCCATCACCCCACCGAGATCCGCGCGACCTTGGCCGCCGCTAGGCAATGCGGCTTCCGCAGAATTCACGTCATCTTCCAACCCCATCGCTACACCCGCACCAAAGAACTTATGGAAGAGTTCACAACCGCTTTCCAGAACGCTGACATCCTCCGAATTCTCGACATCTACGCCGCCAGCGAGCAGCCCATCGAGGGCATCACCGGCGAAGCCCTCGCCGCTCGCATTCAGGAAGTCTCAGGCCAGAATGTGCGCTATGGAACATCGTTCGCCGAAGTGGCCGAAGCAGTCTCGGCGGAAGCTGAGGCTGGCGACCTGATCCTCACGTTGGGAGCCGGAAGCATTTCGCAACTCGGGCCAGCCATTCTAGAAAAACTGCAGGCTAGGCAAAGCGTCGGATCTCCATAAACAACTGATCTAACTAATGTTAGATAGACTTTGTAGCAGGTCTCAAAACGAGATACCGCGACAGTTTCACTCCGCTTTTGTTCCGAAACTTTTCTCGAATCTTTCGCGTATCACTCCCTAACAAAGTCTCGGGCCCTTCGTCTAAGAAAACAGCACAGATCAGGAGTGGCGTTATGCGAACGGATAAAGCTTGGTACTGGCTGGCGGCAGGGGTTCTGGCCCTCGGATTAAACGGAGCGTATCAGGATGGCCAGCTGGGCTGGGCGCATGTTCTGGCCGATCGCGCGGCGGCCGCCGTCGAGCGCGCGTCTCTGCGCGGACAACATTTTGTCGCCATGGCCGAGATCATGTTGGGGCGCGAGCCGCAGGCCTTCGGGCACACCCAAGCCGCTATCGAGAGAATTCAGAACCGCATCGTGTGCGACCGCGTCGCCCACGCGCAGCGTCAGATCGCCATGGCCCACGTCCGTGAGCAACTGGCCGAGGCAAAAGTTCAGCAGAAAATGGCGATGGTGCAGATGAAGATGGGTCGGGTACGGATGATTGCCGACCGCGCCAAGCAGTTCCGCGATTGTGACGGGTTCTCCAAGGTCGTGGTCAACATGCCCGACCTGCCGAAGATCGATCTCTCGAACATCCCTGACATCGAAGTTCCTGACGTTCCCGAAGTAAACGTTGTGGTCGATACTCGCTCAAAAGAGCCAATCTAGCTCGCCGCGGTAGCCGACCGCGAATTTGTCCGTTCGATTTTTCCACCACAACCGATGGCGCAGGATTTTTCTCAATACCCGCTAGCTGCGTTTTGAAAATCGGTCCATCGAACAAGATTTTGTCTGTCTCAATCCGCGAAAAGCAGTTATAGTTAGTCTCGCTCAGCGATTTTTCACGACAACTGACCTGATTTGATGGCGCGGAAAACGAGCCCCACCATCTTGCAGGAGGAGTTGTACCCACCGCCCGGGGAACCGGAGCGCGGGTTAGACGACGCGCGCCTGGTCGATCTCGACGTGGAGGAAGAATCGCCCTTTTTGCGCGGGCAAAAGCGGGTCCCCGCCCGGCGCGGTCCTTTACCGAAAAAGACTTTGCATTTGCTCGGCTGGTCGGCGCTGGCCTTGGTCCTGGCATGCGTGGCCGGAGTGCTGGGCACGGAACTCTACCAGTACGGCGAGCGCAATTGGCGCTTCCGCATCGAATCCAGCGACGACATTGACGTGCTCGGTACGCACAACGTTCCGCGCTCGCAAATCATGGAAGTCATGGGCGGTGACATCGGCCGCAACGTTTTCTTCATCCCGCTTTCCGAACGCAAAGCGCAGCTCGAAAAAATTCCCTGGGTCGAATCGGCCAGCGTGATGCGCTTCGTTCCCAACCGCCTGCAGATTGAGATCCGCGAGCGTACGCCGATCGCCTTCGCGCGCGTCGGATCGCGTATCGCACTGATCGATGCGGGTGGCACGCTCATGGAATTGCCCACCGGCAACAAGCAGAAATTTTCCTTCCCGGTGATCCTGGGCATGAACGCAGGCGAGCCGCTCTCCACGCGCTCGGCGCGCATGAAGATCTACAACCAGTTGCTGCGCGAACTCGACTCCGACGGCGCGCACTACTCGCAGGAACTCAGCGAAGTCGATATCTCCGACCAGGACGATGTGAAAGTTCTCGCCAACGATCCCGGCGGGGCGGTGCTGGTCCACCTGGGTTCAAGCGATTTTCTGAGCCGCTACAAAATCTACGTCTCGCACGTGCAGGGATGGCGCCAGCAGTTCGACAAGCTCGAATCCGTGGACCTCCGCTACGAGCACCAGATCATTGTGAACCCCGACAACCAGAACATCGCGAAGGCCCCGCCCATCACGCCTGCCGCGGCGAAAGCGGCGATGGCCGCCGGAGTGAAGAACGCCGCACTCATACACGTGATTGCGGCGAAGAAAGCCGCCATCCCCTCCGTCGCGCCGGTGAAAATCGACAAAGCGCAGTGGGAAAAAGTTTCGTATGGTCCGCCGGTGGCAAAGTCGGCCACACCACCCGCGAAGCCGGCGCCAAAAAAAGCCGTGCACCACAAAGCGAAACCGAAGCCGCACGCGAAGAAAGCACCGGCGAAAGCAGCTCCGAAGCCAACAGCGAAATCCGCGACCGCAGAACCGTCCGCAAAGCCGGCCGCAAAAGCGCCGGTCAAGCCAGCGGCCAGCGCGGCGCAGCCGGCTTCAGGCAAAAAGAAACCGAGTGCGGCGGTCGCAAAAAATCACGATCAACAGGACCACCCATAGGCATGCCGAACCAGCAAGGGAGTTTCATCAACGTAATCGATGTAGGAAGCGCCAAGACCTGCGCCCTTGTGGCCGAGATCACGGAAAACGGTCTCCGTTATCGCGGTCATGGAGTCGCCGAGTCGCGCGGTTCCCGCAAGGGCGTGATTGTTGATCTGGAGAAAGCGGTTTCTTCGATTCAGAAAGCAGTCGAAGGTGCAGAAGATACGGCGGGGGCGCCGGTTGAGCATGCGCTGGTCGGCGTGGCAGGTTCGCACGTCCGCGGATTGAACACACACGGCGGCGTCACCTTCGGGACGCGTCCTCGGGAAATTGCGCGCGACGAAATTCGCCAGGCAGTCGACAAAGCACGCGCCTTGCAATTGCCCGCAGACCGCGAAATCCTGCACTTGCTCCCGCAGGAATTCATTCTCGACGAGCAGCCCGGTGTGCACGATCCTCTGGGCATGATGGCCGCGCGGCTGGAAGTGCGCGTCCACATGATTACCTCGGCTGCCAGCGCAACGCAAAACGTCGTGACCGCCGTCAATCGCGCGGGTGTGCATGTGGACGACACCATCTTCGAGCCGCTGGCTTGTGCCGACGCCGTGCTGCGATCCGATGAGCGCGATCTGGGTGTTTGCCTTGCCGACGTGGGGGCCGGCTCCACCGAACTCGCAATCTTCAGTCAGGGCGCGGTCGCCTACACCGGCGTTCTTCCAATCGGTGGCGATCACTTCACCAGCGATCTTTCCGTCGGAATGTGTACGCCCGTTAATGATGCCGAAAAGCTGAAAAAACTTTACGGCAACGCGATCGTCACGCTGATCCCCGAAGGCAACGAAGTCGAAGTGCCCTCAGTGGGCGACCGTCCGTCGCGCTTGCTTCCGCAGCGACTGCTAGGCGAAATCCTCGAGCCGCGTGCTCGCGAACTGTGCGAGATGCTGCGCGAAGCCATGCGTCAGAGCGGCATGTTCGAAGCCTGCATCGCTGGAGTCGTCCTGAGCGGCGGCGGATCCCGATTGCCGGGCCTGATGGAAATTGCCGAGTCGGTGCTGCGCAAGTCAGTCCGCCTCTCGTGGCCAGTACCGCTCGCCAAGATGCCCGTGCACTTGGCTGAGCCCGAGTACGCGACTCTGCTGGGATTGGTTTACTACGGACACCGGGCGCGGGTGGCGCGCGGTTATCAGGACGATCGCTGGAGTTCCAAAATCAAGGCTATGTTCGCCAAAAAGGGAGCCTAGCTGCTAACGGACCGGGAGGCCGAACCCGGTCAAAATCGCTGCTTCGATGCATAGGAAACAAAAATCTTCAACGGTGGTGGATATGAAAAAAGACGATACCGACATCCGCATCAGCTTTAACGAAGACACGCGCAACGATGCCAAGATCAAAGTGATCGGCGTAGGCGGCGGAGGCGGCAATGCCGTTAACCGCATGATCGACGCGGGTATGGAAGGCATTGAGTTCGTCGTGGCAAACACTGACCTGCAGGCGTTGCGCATGTCGCGTGCGCCCGTGAAGATTCAGCTCGGCGTGAAACTAACCAACGGGCTGGGCGCCGGCGCCAATCCCGAAGTCGGCCGCAAGGCCGCGCTCGAGGATTCCGACAAGATCATCGAAGCGCTCGAAGGCGCCGACATGGTCTTCGTCACGACCGGACTGGGCGGCGGAACAGGAACGGGCGCAGCTCCGATCATCGCTTCGCTCGCCAGCGAAATGGGCGCGCTCACCGTGGCCGTGGTCACCAAGCCGTTCGCGTTTGAAGGCAAGCGCCGCATGGCGCAGTCCGAGCGCGGCATCAACGAGCTGATGGAATCGGTCGACACCACCATCGTCATCCCGAACGAAAAGTTGCTCGCCGTCGCCGAGAACGCAGGCTTCTTCGAATCGTTCCGCGTGGCCGACGACATTCTTCGCCAGGGCGTGCAGGGCATCTCCGACATCATCACGATCCCGGGCATCATCAACCGCGACTTCGCCGACGTGAAAGCCATCATGGCAGCGATGGGCTACGCCGTGATGGGTACCGCTACAGCCAGCGGCGACCACCGGGCCACCGATGCAGCGCAGAAGGCGATTGCGTCTCCACTGCTCGAAGCCGGCGCCATCGATGGTGCGCGCGGCATCCTGATCAACATCACCGGCTCGAATTCGCTCAAGCTGGCAGAAGTGCAGCAGGCCTGTACGATCATCCAGAGCGCCGCCCACGAGGATGCCAACATCATCTTCGGCGCGGTGCTCGACGAGAAGATGAAAGACAGCGTGAAGATTACGGTGATCGCCACCGGCTTCCGCGAAGTTCCGGCCATGCGCAGCCGGCAGCAGGAAGTTCACAACTCCTTTGCCAGCACGCACAACAACATCGACTTCGAACCCGAACCGGCGCCTTTTGAGCCGGAACCGATGCCGGAGCGCATCATGAAGGAAGAGTCTGTTCAGGCAGAGCCCGCCGCAGGATTGCAGCAAGTGTCGCCGGAAGTCGCTTCGCTCGACGCGCTGCGTTCGGCGATGGTCTCAAACTTCGAGCAGAACGATCTCGACGTGCCGGCCTTCCTGCGTAAGCGCGGCGATGTCATGTAGTGAAACTCTGCGTTGCAGAAGAGCGGCCGGGGCGCAGCCTCCCGCCGCTTTTTTCGTTTGGTAGGTACCGGTATCACCCCCGAGGACCCTGAGGGGACGAGGTGAGAGCTCGGCCAATCAGAGTTGGCTGTCCCCCGTGCTGCCGGTGCCTTTGTCGCAATGGTTTCGCCGTTCTACATTAGCTATAAGAGAACAATCGCAATAGGGCTGTCAGGCGCGTTTGGCAGAGGCTACCCATACCTCAGGGTCCCCTCCGGCCCCAACTGTTCACCCTGGGGCCTCCATTAGCCAGAAACTGGCATCCTGAGAAGCGTCCAGACGGTCTTCTGCGCCTTCAGTTCAGCGGACCGACGTAGTATTTTAGTATTATCTATAAGCTATGTTGTTGAAAATGAAGCTTGCCTGTTTTCACAGCTGCTTCGCCGAAGCACCCGCGGCCAGTTCCCTCAAGACGGTGAAGAACCCGGATGCTGCGTCGGGATCGGCCATCGCTTCCAGGTCCACGGTCGCGGAGAAGTTGGGAGAATCCTGGCGGAAGTGAACTTTAAGGAAGTTGTGCTCGCGGGACGCCATCAAGGCGTTTACGACCGGCGTCAGTTCCTGCGTCCACTGCGCGCGCGTAGTCAGCACCACCGGACCCGGCCGGGAAATCTCCCAGGCGCGGCCATCATCGTTTTTGCGGCCGTTACTGTGACCGCACCAGCGATGATTCATCACTTCGAGCCGGAAGGCGGGCGGGCAATCCAGGTCAGCTTCGAAGGTAAGGGTCTCTTTTTGTTTGCGCCAGTGACTCAGCAGCCATTGCACCGGCAATGGCCGGGGGCGCAACTCCAAAGTGAGGCGAGCATTTTCGAACCAGCGCGAAGGAAACTGAAAGCGGGCCTGCAGGCGGGAGCTACCTGCCCAGCGACTCTCGACCACCTTGCCGCGTCCGCGACAGGCGATCTGGACCCAACGAAGGGCGGCCGCACCACGGCGCCGGTTATAGCGCGCGAAGGCGTAATACCAGATGCCCAGGGAGACGATGGCACCCAACACGTCGATCAGTAACAGGCGCCCCACAAAGGACCTCGTTTACTGAGATGGTACGTCCGATAGATGAGTGAAGACAAGCCAGTTGTCCTAAATTTTTTTTGGACTTCTTTCTCTGTTGGCAGTGGAGAAATTTCGCGAAGAAAAGAGGTTGATCGTTGAGTGCGCTCTGCGTCCAAGATCGGGCGGGCGCTACACTTAGCAGCGCATGGGCCAATCCTTTACTATCCGGGATTACCGCAAGAGCGACTTTTCGCGCTTGTGGGAGATCGACCAGAGATGCTTTCCGAAAGGGATCTCTTATTCACAGCCGGAGCTGTTGTTTTATATGCGACGGCCGCGCGCCTTTACGCTGGTCGCGGAGTTGGCGACCCAGGAAAAGGCGTCTAAGAACGAGGCAGACGTTATCGGTTTCATTGTCGCGGAGGCGGGCCGAGCGGGGCACATCATCACCATTGACGTGCTGGACGAGGTTCGACGCAGCGGCTTGGGCTCGCAACTCATGGCCGCCGCCGAAGATCGACTGCGGAGCGAAGGCTGCCACTCCGTCATTCTTGAAACCGCTGTGGACAATGCATCGGCGCTCGCCTTCTACAAACGCCACCAATATTTTCTCGTTAAGACAATTCCGCAGTACTACGCCACGGGTGTGGACGCACTGGTCTTAAAAAAGGATTTGCTAAGCGAAGCGCAGGACAGATAAGGTCTTGCGTTGCAGTCTCATCTCTCCATGAAAATCGCAATCCAGGGCGAAACGGGAGCGTTCAGCCACGAGGCAGCACTGCGCATGGTGCCGCGCTGCAAGGTGGTGCCGTGTGCGCTCTCAGCCGAGGTGTTTGACCGTGTCGAGCGCGGATCCGTGGACGGAGCCGTGATCCCCATCGAAAATACGCTGGCCGGGTCCGTGGCCGAGCATTTCGATCTACTGCTGAGCCGAGATGTATTCATCCAGAGCGAGTTCCCGCTGCGCATCGTGCACAACCTGATTGCCGCGCCGGGAGTGAAACTGTGCGATGTGCGGCAAGTGTTCTCGCATCCGGTGGCGCTTGACCAGTGTCGGGACTTTTTCCGCAAGCACCGGAATATCGAGCCAGTAGCGTTTTACGACACGGCTGGCAGCGTGAAGCACGTCATCAACAAGAAAATGAAGAATGCGGCAGGGATCGCCGCGAAGGAAGCCGCGCGGGTGTATCGCGGAACGATCCTCAAGGCTGGGATCGAAGACAATAAACAGAATTTCACGCGCTTCTTTCATATTTTGAAGAAAAAGCGCGTTCGATCGGGAGCGAACAAGACGTCGCTCGCGTTCAGCGTAAAAAATATCCCCGGAGCGTTGTTCAAAGCGCTGAGCGTGTTCGCTTTGCGCGATATCAGTCTGAGCAAGATCGAGTCGCGGCCCGTGAAGGGCCGTCCGTGGGAGTACGTTTTCTACGTCGACATCCTGCGCGGCGACGACGAGCCCGCCCGAAACGCATTGCGCCATCTGGGTGAAGTTGCGGATCTGGTGAAGGTGTTGGGGATTTATCCAGCGGCCAAATGAAGCAAGCAACCCTCCGCGAGCCCGAGGGTATCGGAAGGCTGGAGGTTCGCATGAGCGATCCGAGCATGAGCAGCCGTCGCGAATTCATCCTGCGGTCCAGCGCAATCGGCGCAAGTCTTTCCGTGCCAACCGTTCTGTTCAGTGAGCAGAAGCCCGAGCAGGAAGCCGAAAAGGTCTCGCCTCCTGAAGACCTGATGCGCGAGCACGGCGTCCTGAACCGGATCCTTCTGATCTATGACGAACATATCCGTCGCCTAGAGGCGAAGCAGGATTTCGATCCGGCGGTGCTGGCTTCAGCGGCCGGAATCATTCGGCACTTCGTCGAGGAGTATCACGAGAAACTGGAAGAGGACTATCTCTTTCCGCGATTCCGCAAGGCTAAGAAGCACGTTGACCTGGTTGATACGCTGCTTTCCCAACACCAGGCCGGTCGGCGCGTCACTGCGCAGATCGAGCAACTTGCAGTAGCTTCGTCCCTTAAGGATGATGCCAGGAAGCGGCAACTGGGAGACAGCTTGCGAGCGTTCATACGCATGTACCGGCCGCATGAGGCTCGTGAGGACACGGTATTGTTCCCAGCCTTCCGCGAACTCGTGTCGGAACATGAGTTCGACGCCCTGGGAGAGGACTTCGAGAAGAAAGAAGACCAGCTGTTCGGCGACGAGGGCTTTTTCAAGGTGGTCGGACAGGTCGCCGAGCTGGAGAAGAAGCTGGGAATCTTTGATTTAGGCCAGTTCACTCCGAAATAGGTGTCTTGGCACGTTTAATAGCGAAGGCATGGGAGAGAAGCCGCGCCTATCGGGGTAACCTGTACCATTGGTAGAGTGCAAAGGGTTGAGGAAGTGGTTTAGACTGCAACGATCTACGGAGACAGCTCCGGTCGGCCTGCATCTTTTCGAGCTTGAGAATCATCAAAAGTTGAGCGAGTTACACTCAAGGAGAAAAATGGCACAGCAGCCACGTCCCGAAAGTCCGAAAAAACCGAAGGAAGAGCAGGAAGAGCGTTCCCTGCCGGTGCTGCCGGTTCGGGATACAGTTCTATTCCCGCACGCTGTTCTGCCTCTCACGGTCGGGCGTGAGAGTTCAGTGCAATTGATCAATTCACTGGGTGAGGACAAGACCATTGTGGTGGTCGCGCAGCGCGAAGCGCGCGTGGATTCTCCCCAGCCCACCGATCTTTATAACGTCGGCACGTTGGCCGTCGTTCACAAAGTCGTAAAAATGCCCAACCAGAGCCTGTTCGTATTTGCCGAGGGCCTCGAGCGGGTGAAGTTAGAGGAGTTTTCCCAACTCACGCCGTTCATGCGGGCGAGCTTCAGTTCGGTCGCGGAGGTAATTCCTCCCAAGACGGCCGAGATCGAAGCGCTGCAGCGCAACGTGCTGACATTGTTCCAGCAGATCGTGGCCGGATCGCCGACCCTGTCAGATGAACTTTCGACAGTTGCAATGAATATTGAGGAGCCGGGACGGCTGGTGGATTTCATCGCCTCGTCGCTGCCGTCGCTCTCGACTTCCGACAAGCAGGAAACGCTGGAGACGACCGACGTCAACGTGCGGCTGGAAAAAATCAACCAGCACCTGGCGAAGGAACTCGAAGTCCAGCAACTGCGCAACAAGATCCAGTCCGAAGTGCAGGACAAAGTCCAGCAGACGCAGCGCGAGTACTATCTGCGCGAGCAGATGAAGGCCATCCAGAAAGAACTGGGTGAGCAGGATGAAGGCCAGCGCGACGTTGACGATCTGAAAACGAAGATTGAAGCGGCCGGCATGCCCGACGACGTGAAGAAAGAAGCCTTGAAGGAACTGGGGCGGCTCTCGCGCATGTCTCCGATGGCTGCCGACTACGGCGTGACGCGCAACTACATCGAGTGGCTGGCGGTTCTGCCGTGGCAAAAAGCTTCGGGTGGAGAAGTGGATATCCCGAAGGCAAAGGACATTCTCGATGCAGATCACTACGACCTGAAAAAGGTGAAAGACCGCATTCTGGATTACCTCTCGGTGCGGCGTCTGAAGCCGAACATGAAGGGGCCGATCTTGTGCTTTGTCGGACCTCCGGGCGTGGGCAAAACCTCGCTCGGAAAGTCGATCGCACGGGCACTGGGACGCAAGTTTGTCCGCATTTCGCTGGGCGGCGTGCACGATGAAGCCGAGATCCGCGGACACCGGCGCACTTATATCGGCGCATTACCCGGACAGATTATTCAAGGCATTCGGCGCGCCGAGACCCGCGATCCAGTCTTCATGCTCGATGAAATCGACAAGGTAGGCCGTGACTTCCGTGGAGATCCAGGATCGGCATTGCTCGAAGCGCTTGATCCGGAGCAGAACTCCACGTTCCGGGATAACTACCTCGACGTGCCATTTGATTTGTCGAAGGTACTGTTCATCACGACGGCGAACATGCTCGATCCGATTGCGGAGCCGCTGCGCGACCGCATGGAGATCATCGAACTGCAGGGCTATACGGAGGAAGAGAAAGTCCACATCGCGTTCCAGTACCTGATTCCGCGACAGGAAGAAGAGAACGGCGTTACAGCAGAACAGATCGAATTTCCCGAAGAGTCGGTGCGGCACGTGATCCGTCACTACACGCGGGAAGCGGGCGTCCGCAACCTGGAACGCACGATCGGCACGATCTGCCGCAAGCAGGCGCGCCGCTTGGCGGAAGGGAAAACCGAGAAGCTGATCGTCACTCCGCAGATCGTTCAGGAGTTCCTGGGCGGCATCAAGATTCGTACCGAAGGGGAAATTGCCGAGCGTACGAAGCGGGCTGGCGTAACGGTGGGCTTGGCCTGGACGCCGACCGGTGGCGACGTGCTCTTCGTGGAAGCGAACACGATGAAGGGCAAGGGCGGCTTCACTATGACCGGGCAGATCGGCCAGGTGATGCAGGAGTCGATGCAGGCCGCTCTGACTTGGGTGCGCTCGAACGCGACTCGGCTGGGGATCCAGGAGAGTTTCTTCTCGGATCACGACATTCACATGCACGTTCCGGCGGGAGCGATCCCGAAGGACGGCCCCTCGGCGGGCGTGACCATGGCAACCACCCTGGTCTCCCTGCTGTCCGATCGTCCGGTGCGGCCGTACCTGGCCATGACCGGCGAGATCACGCTCAGCGGCAATGTGCTGCCGATTGGAGGCGTCAAGGAGAAGGTGCTGGCCGCGAAACGTGCCGGCGTGCGCGACGTGATTCTGCCGGCCGACAACAAGACGAACGTGGAAGAAGACCTGACTCCGGAACAGCTCGAGAACCTGAACGTGCACTACGTGAAGAGTATCGACGAGGTTCTGGAGATTGCGCTACCGGCATCGCCTTTAGAAGCAAAGCAGGATGCGGAGGAGCGCGAGAAGGTGCTGGGAGAACCCGTCGCTAGTCGCTAGTCGTCAGTCGTCAGTCGTCAGTGTTTCGGATGCGGACGGGGCATTAGTAGTCCGTGAGAATCAAATGCCAGCCTCTCCTTGAGGCTGGCATTCTTTTTTGACCACTGAGGACATAGAGGGCACAGAGGAAGACCGAATTGTTGTTTCTCTGTGTTCCTCCACGTCCTCTGTGGTTGAAGGTTTTGCCGGTTTTCGGCTTGCGGATACACTAGGGGGCGATGCGGATACGGGTTTTATTTTTCGGAGTTCTTAAGGATCTCGTTGGCAGTGCGGGCGAGTCTCTTGAACTGCAGGACGGGGCGACTGTCGCCGATGTCTTGACGCATTACGAGGCACAGGTTCCGCGAATTCGGGACCTCCTGCCTGCCGTCGCGCTCTCAGTGAACCAGCACTATTCCGGGCCGGGCGCCCTTCTGGGCGACAACGACGAGGTGGCGCTGCTTCCGCCGGTGAGTGGCGGAGCCGGACGCGCCTCGATCGTGCGCGAACCAGTTAATACGCCCGAAGTCACCGAACGAGTTAAACGTCCCGAGGATGGCGCGGCCATCATTTTCGAGGGGATTGTTCGGGACAATACCCGGGGGCGCAAGACACTTTATCTCGATTACGAAGCGTATGAAGAGATGGCCCTCGGGCAAATGGAAGATTTGGCCAGCGAGGCCATTGCCCAGTTCAAGGTGAGAGACGTCGCGATCGTGCACCGGTTGGGACGGCTCGAAATCGGGGAAACCAGCGTGCTGATCGTGGTGGCTTCGGCGCATCGCGGGCCGGCATACGATGCCAGCCGCTGGCTGATCGATACCCTGAAGCGTAAGGTGCCGATCTGGAAGAAGGAATACTTCGTCGATGGCGCGGTGTGGGCGGATGGGGAACCATTTCCGGCTGACATTCAGCGCGCCCAAGGCAGCCCCAGCGGGCAGGCTGCATCTAAATGATTCGATTGCCGATGAATAGGCCCGCCGCCCTGTGGTGTTTGCTGATCATTTGCGCTTGCCGTCTTGGTGCAGCGCAGGAAGAACCCTCGACCACGCTCAAAGTGGATGTACGGCTGGTGAACGTGTTTGTCACGGTCACCGACGAGCATGGTGCGCCCATCTCCCACCTGACTAAAGACAATTTCAAGCTCAGCGAGGACGGGATCGATCAGAAGATTTCTGTCTTCGATAAGGAATCGGCGCTGCCGCTTTCGATCATCCTTGCTGTGGATACGAGCCTGAGCACGAAAAAAGATTTGCCACTCGAGTTGGCGTCGGCGCGGCGATTCGCGCATTCGATTCTGCGTCCGGTGGACGGATTGTCGGTTTTTCAGTTCAGCGAAATTGTGGATGAGATCGTGCCCTTCACGCCGGACCTGCGGACGATTGATCGCGGCATCGATCGCATTCATGTGGGATCGGCGACAGCGCTTTACGATGCCCTGTATCTCGGCTCGCGCGCGCTTGAGAAACGCAAAGGCCGCAAGGTCATGGTGGTGATCACCGATGGCGGCGATACCGTGAGCAAAACCGACTACCGGGAGGCGGTGCGTGCGGCGCAGGAAGCGGAGGCGATCATCTACAGCCTGATCGTGGTGCCGGTGGAGGCAAGCGCGGGCCGGGACACCGGCGGGGAGCACGCCTTGATCCAGCTTTCCGAAGATACCGGCGGAAAATATTACTACGCGAGTTCGCTAGCGCAGTTGGACAGCGCTTTCCATGAAATCAGCGAAGAATTGCGTACGCAGTATCTGCTGGCGTACTACCCGTCGCGGCGGTTTTCGAATTCCGAGTTCCGAAGGCTGCAGGTGAGCGTCAGCGGAAACCCCGAGTCAGCAGACTACAAAGTCCGGCATCGGACTGGGTACTACAGTTCCCGGTCGGATTTTTAAGAACGCACGTTTCGTCAGGTCGGCGACAAAAATCTTTCCCCCCAAAATCTTTAAAACGCACAGAGCCTAGAGAACGGCCGCAGAGAGCGCAGAGGAGAATCCGCGGCGACACACCGAACTTCTCCCGAGGACGCCTTTCTGAAAACATATCTTCGTTTGATCGTCTAGTTGCAGGCCTCTCCAAGTAACTACTGGTTTGCTGGTATTTCGATTTTTGGGATTTCCTGCCTTCTGTTTTTTGTTCTTCCAATTCTCATTGTTCAAAATGGCTCTTCAAGTTCGGTTTCGCGGAGTGCGCTCCCGGATTGTGGAGCGCGTGAACGCGACAACAATTTGTCATGAATGTTGATGGTGGTTGTAAGCACCAATGGGCAGATCGTATTCACACCTGTCGATGTTATGGCGCGCATCGTGCACAGCTCATGTGTCGGTATGTCTGTGCTCGGGGCGAGTGCAGTACCGATTTCAGTAGACAGCGGTGCTGCACAGACGCGTTCACCGTTCGCGTGTCCTCCCAAGACTGACACAACAAAACTTGAGGAGATTGTATGAGTCAATCTTTCCTGCTCAACCTCAGCCAAGCGCGGTCGTTTCTCGCTTGCTTCCTGATGCTGGCATTTGCATGTGCGTTCATGCCAGCGCAAACCACAATTGCCACCGGCAGTATCCAGGGAACCGTGACGGATCCTGCCGGTGCGGTGGTCGTCAATGCCAAGGTCATCATCACGAGCCTCGACACCAATCAGGTGCGCGAGACCACGACGAGTTCTTCAGGAAACTTCACATCGGGATCGTTGTTGCCCGGCGAATATCGGGTGCGAATACAGGCGGCCGGATTCAGCGATGTGGAAAGCCGCGTCACGGTGCAAGTTTCAACGACCACGGCGGCCAACATCCAGATGTCGCTGCATGGGAATGCCGAAGTCGTGGAAGTGCGCGGCGGCGGCGCTTCGCAGGTGAACACAGAGCAGGCGACCGTACAGGGCGTTCTGAATGCGGACCAGATCGAGACACTCCCCATCAACGGGCGCAACTTTCTGGACCTCGCGCAACTTGAGCCGGGCGTGCAGGTGCAGGACGGCGCGAATTTCGACCCGACCAAGGGCGGCTTCTCGGGAATTTCAGTCGGCGGACGGCAAGGACGGACGACGCGCATTGAGGTCGATGGGCTCGATGTTACCGACGAGAACGTGGGAACGACTCTCTCCAATTATTCCGCGAGTTCGATTCAGGAATTTAGCATTCAGCAGTCGACGCTCGATTTGGCGTCGGAGTTGACGTCTTCGGGTGCGGTGAACGTGGTCACGCGCACGGGCACGAATGCCTGGCACGGAGAAGGTTTCTATCTTTTCCGCGACAAGTCGCTGGCCGCAAATTTCACGGGCGGGCAGGATTCCCCTTACCAACGCAACCATTTTGGCGGGCGCTTCGGTGGCCCCATCGTGAAGGACAAATTGTTTTTCTTCCTGAATGCGGAGCGCATTCACCAGGCACTAGGCGTTCCGGTGTCGTTTGGATCGCCCTTCGACAGTTTGCAGGGCGCGGTGAATGAGCCCTTCAAGGAGCGGTTGCTGTTTGGGCGACTCGATTGGCAGGTGACACCCTCGGCGCGCGCCTTTTACCGGATCAACTACGACGAACTGGCAGTAACGACGAACGGGCTACCGGATTTTTCTGTCTTTAAGAACCGGAACAAGACTCCAGCGCAGGCGGCCGGCATTGACTTCAATACTGGAGCCTGGAATCACAGCATTCGGTATGGATACACAAAATTCGTGAACGGCATTGCAGACGCGGTGGAGGGATCGGGAATCTTCGATCCATTGCCGGGCGCGCAAGTGCGCATCGGACAATTGCGTGCCGGACCGAATCCCAATGCGCCGCAGGGGACGCTACAGTCGAACAATCAGCTGAAGTATGACGGCAGTCGGGGCTGGAAGTCACACCTGTTCCGCTACGGGTTCGGCTACAACCGGATTCTGGCGGGTGGATTCGCGAATTTCTACGGGACCGGGCCGCGGCTGCGTAGTTCGACCAGCGCTGCGGACCAAGCGTTTGCGAATGCGGGACCGTTCCCGGGTGGATCAGCGAATCCGCTGAACTATCCGCTGGAGCGCATAACGCTCGGCAACGGGCAGGGTTTCTCCTCCGACATTCCGACGTTCGGGCTGCCGGCGGGTGGGTTCATCGACAACCGCATTCAGTGGTTTGTCGGTGACACCTGGAAGGTGAAACCGAACTTCACGCTGTCGATGGGACTGCGCTATCTGCGCGACACGGGTCGTACGATGAGCGACATCGCACCGATTCCGTGCTCGGCGCTGGTGGCGAGCCACTTCGATCCGGTGCCGGATTGCCCGGCCAGCGGACATCTGCTGGATCTGTTCGGGGCAGGATTCGGCAACCGCGTCCGCCAGGACAACAACAACTTCGCGCCGCAGATCGGCATCGCGTGGGATCCAATGAAAAACGGCAAGACCGTGATCCGCGCCGGTGTGGGCATGTTCTACGAGAACCAGATTTTCAACAATGTGCTGTTCTCGCGGCCGGGTTACTTGCAGAAGGGGCTCTTCAATCACGTCGCGGACGACGTTGCCACTGGCGAAGGATGCCAGAGCGGAGTCGTGACATTCCCGAGCGGGCCGGTCACGGTGATTCCTTCCACGGGCGTGTCGATTGCAAGCTTGTGCGGCCAGCCGATCGGATCGGTGGGCGACCAGGTGATTGCGCTCTCGAAGGACTACCAGGCTGCGGTGGCGGCGGCGGGTGCGGCAGCGAACCCGAACTTCGTTGGAAACACGCTGGTCGGGCCGGGACTGCTTTACCCCAACTACCGCACACCGTTCTCGTACCAGATGAACATCGGTATGCAGCGCGAACTTCGGCCGGGAATGGTGTTCTCGGCGGATTATCTGCGCAACATCAACCTGCACTCCCTGGTCGCGGTCGATAGCAACCAGGTGGGCAATGTGAAGTTCTTCAATAAAGCGGCGGCGCTGAATGCGATCGACCAAACTAACCAAGCTTTCAGTTGCCCTGTCGGCACCGGCGGAATCAATTGCGCAATCGCAGCTGGAGCAACCATGAGCGACTATGGCGGCTTCGGACTGGGTGATGCGACGCACGTGTTCGGTGGGCCATCGAATGCCTTTGGTCTCGACCCGGACCACGGCGCTGCCTTCCCAGGCATCAACGCTCTGGTCGGCGGGAACGTTGCCTTCATGCCGGCGGGACGCTCTGTGTATAACGCACTGCAACTCTCGTTGCGCGACAACCTCAACAGCCCGACACGGTTTACCAAGAGCGTGAGCTTCCAGGTATCGTACTCGCTCTCACGCTACCTGAATGCCATCGGCGGTGATCAGGATTTCATCACCGCCGTCGGTATCGACAACGAGAATCCGAACAAGTACCTGGGCCCAGCGTCGTTCGATCGGACCCATCAGCTTGGTTTCGGCGTGACCTTCCAGGTGACGCACGGACCGCTGGTGAGCATGATCGGACACTTCAACTCGCCGCTGCCGTCAAACATGTTTGCGCCTTCGCAGAACAGGCCGGATGAAATTTTCCATACTGACCTGAATGGTGATGGCACGACGGCCGATCCGATCACGAGGCGAGTGGGGGCGTATGGGCGCGACGTGCAACCCAATCAGTTGGTGTCGTTCCTGCATAACTTCAACGCCAACGTGGCGGGAAAAGTTACTCCGGCCGGTCAGGTGCTCATCGATCAAGGTGTGATGACGCAGGATCAGTTGGTCGCATTGGGCGGAGTCATTGATGCGATTGATACCTCCGGCTTCGATGCGGGCGGCAAACCGGTCAGCAACGGCTGGCTGAAAGTGTTCGATCTGAAGTTGTCGTATCCGTTCAAGATCAAGGATCGCTTCACGATCGAGCCCTCGGCAGCCGTTTACAACCTGTTCAACTTCTCCAACTTTGATACGAATCCGTTTGTGATTCTGGGCTCCGCTGCGGGTATAGCTGGCATTCTCGACGGCAGCGCTGGATCGATCAACGGGACGTTCAAGGGCGATCCGCGCAACGGAGAGCGGGCGTTCCAGTCGTCGAGTTCGTTTGGATTGGGATCGCCGCGGCAGATTGAATTCGGGTTGCGGGTCGTGTTTTAGTCGTCAGTCGTCAGTCACTAGTCGCCAGCGAGGCCCTCGAGGTGAGGGCCTTTGCTGGCGGCTTGTTTTCTTTTGGCCGTTGGTCCTTAGTCGTTGGTCGTTGGCGAAGTCCTCGGTTTGGGATTCTCTCGGGACACTTAAGGCGGGCTGACCTGTCAGGTCTTGCTTCCTTTCGCAACTACCTTGGAAGTTGTGAGGGGACCAAGGACCATGGGCCAACTACTTGTAGCTCCCCCTTTTCTTATGGAAAGCCGTATTTCGTAGACCTGGAAATCTCCGCAAAAGTGCGTGCCACGTTCGTTTGTTGTTTCGTTATCCCGGGGTAAGTCTCGTGTTCTGTCCTCTAGACATTGACACGCGTCAATGGACCAATCCTTGCAAAAGAGGCAGTGACAGCGGAAGAATTTTCGGGCGCTTACAGGAACTGTTGAGCTGGGGTGTGTGAAGCGCCTGTATCCGCCGGCTTGGGAAATCCGACAGATTGTGGACGACGTGAGTGGCAAACCCTTGCGGGAGGCCGAGTGTACACGTGTGTCCATCACAAAGGAGAAAGGTCGCATGAGGCAGCCAAGAAGTGAGGCCATCAGACCCAGACTGTTTGTGCGGATGGTGGTCTCTGTGCTTTTCGTTGCGTTCTCCGTGTGCGCTTGGGCGCAAGAGACCACCGGTGGCCTGCAGGGAACGGTGAAAGATCCGACGGGCGCGGTGATGTCGAACGCGGATGTGGAACTGACGGGATCATCGCTGGTCGGTTCCAAGAAACTGCAAACCGATTCGAGCGGCTACTACCGCTTCGCAAACCTTCCGCCGGGAACTTACTCGCTGCGAGTGACGGCTCCCGGATTTACGCTGCTGAAGCGGGATGGCATCGTGATCGCGGTCGGACATCTGCCGACGCTCGACCTGCAATTGCAGGTTGGCTCGACTGGGACGGTTGTTGAAGTTACGGGCGAGGCGCCGCTAATCGATACGACGACTTCTCACACTGTTACGAACATCACGCCTGACGTGGTGGCGGAAGTTCCGCACGGAATTTCGTTCCAGTCGGTGATTCAGTTCGCACCCTCGGCGCGCAACGAACCTTTGATGGGCAACAACGCCATCGCCGGAACGGGAGCTGGGTCGTTCTCTAGACCCGGCGTGGGCGGTAGTTCGCCGGGCAGTACGTCGAATGGGAACGGTTTTGGCTTCCAGGTGGCGGGCGGAGCCGATAGCGAGAACCGGTACCTGGTCGAAGGGCAGGATACGGCGAACGTGATCGGTGGCTATTCGCACACCGACGTTCCGTTTGAATTCGTGAATCAGGTGGAAGTGAAGAGCTCTGGTATTGAAGCGGAACACGGCGGCGCGATGGGTGGCGTGGTGAATGTGATTCTCAAGCGCGGCAGCAACAACTGGCACGGATCGGCGGGCGGGGAGTATTCGGCGAGTGCACTGAATGCGAACCAAAACAGCCCATTCCTGTATTACAACCCGGTCGACAATGGAAGCTTCTTGCAGGGGCAGGATCCCCAGGCGCTGCACTACCAGCAACGCCAGGATCACTACCGTTATGTGCAACCGTTCTTCACAATCGGCGGACCTATCATGAAGGACCGTTTGTGGATTTACCTGGGCGTCGATCCGAAGTTCCAGTCTCTTGGACGGAAGGTCGACTTTGGAACCGCGAACAACAACGCCGGCGTGCAGACCTTTAACCAGGATCAGCAGACTTACTTCACGACGGCCCGGGTGGACGCGACGGTTACACAGAAACTGCGCGTGTTTGCCTCATGGCTGTACCAGTACCAGAGGGAAAGTGGAGCTGTTTTGCCGGTGGGAGACTCTACAAACGGATTGTTGAATCCGACTTCTACCAATCCGCTGTCGCTTTACCAGCATGGTTTCGGATACACGGCGCCGAACCAAACCTTCAACGTCGGCGCAGACATGGCATTGACGCCGAAGCTGGTGCTGACCACGCGTTTTGGCTACTTCTTTGAGAACTACGGTGATTTCGGCTATCCGACGACGGGGTCACTGTTTTCGTGGCTGACGTCTGGGGTTACGCTGACACCAGGGCAGCCCCCCGTGCCCGGCGTGGACAATAGCGGTACGACGGGGAATCCGTTGCCGCAATCGCTGCAACAGATCGCCGGATTCTTTTCCACCGGTAACGATCAGACTTACACAGTACGCAACGCGAACAAGCATCATCAGTTTGATCAGGACGTTGCCTGGTTCAAGGGCGGACTTGGGGGAACGCACAACTTCAAGTTTGGCTATCAACTCAATCACGTTTTCAATGACATCTTCCAGCACTGGAATGCACCGAACGTTCAGTTGCTGGTGGGGAGGCATGTTTTCTTCGATCCGGGCGGTGACACGGGTAACGCGAATTGCGCACCGTTCGTCGCGCAATACGGAGGCTGCGCTGGACTCTACGGATACGTCACGGTGCAGGACTTGGGATCGTTTGGACACGCCTCGAGCTACAACCACAGCTTCTATGCGCAGGATGCGTGGCAGATTGGGCGAGGTCTTACGATCAATGCCGGCTTGCGCGTGGAAAAGGAATCATTGCCCAGCGAAACCACGGCAGGCGGTTTTCCGTCGAAACCAATCAGTTTTGGTTGGGGAGACAAGATTGCGCCTCGCGTGGGGGCGGCCTGGGACGTCTTCCGGGATGGCAAGCTGAAGCTGTTCGGCAGCTACGGCGTCTATAACGATCTGATGAAGCTGAACCTGGCGATCAGTTCGTTTGGCGGCCAGTATTGGCAGAACTGCTTCTACGCTCTCGATACAGCGGACTTGGCTAGCATCCAAGTGCAGTTTGGGGCGAATCAGCGGTATTGCACCGGTGACAGCACCGGCGGCGCGAACTTCGCCGGCGGCGTGGCGCCCGCGGGCTTAACGTTCCTGGAGAACCAGAACTTCCGCGGCACAGAAGGCGTGGGGGCGGGCCTGAAGCCCTACCGTCAACACGAGAGCGTGTTCGGTGCCGACTATGGCATTACCAAGACGCTGGCATTCGAAGCGCGGTGGGACCGTCGCCGGCTTGATCGCGCGATCGAAGACACGGCGATTTTCTTCCCAGACGGCAGCGAGACCTTCCTGATTGTGAATCCGGGATTTGGTCCCAATGCCACGAACCTTTCGGAAACCTGCACGGACGATCCGCGCGGCTGCCCGCCGAACATCAAGGCGGCGCGCAGCTACGACGGCGTGGAGTTCCGACTGACCAAAGCGACCAGCAAAAACTGGTTTGGAATGTTCTCTTACACGTACAGCAAGCTGCGCGGCAACTATTCCGGGCTGACCAGCACGGATCTGGCGGACGGAGGTGGTGGACGCAATGCACCCAACAACAGCCGCGCGTTCGACGAGTCCTTCTTCCAATACGACGCCAATGGAAGATCGTCGAGCGGACCGTTGGGCACGGATCGTCCGAATGCCTTTAAGGGGTACGCCTACTATCGGATTCCGTGGAAGGGTGGACGAACCTCGACGAATGTCGGCTGGTTTCAGACTCTATATAGCGGAACACCGATGAGTACTTACGTTGATGTCGGCAACTCGTTTGCGCAGCCTCCGTTCTCGGGCGGGTTCCCCGTATATCCCGAAGACCGGGGCAAGTGGGCGAACGTCAGTCTCGTACCGGATGCTTCCGGTGTGCTGGTTCCTACCGTCACAAGCATAGGGACGCGCCGCACACCCTGGTACATCCAGTCGGACGCCAGCTTCAAGCAAGAATTCAAGGTTAACAAGAACAATGAAGCGCAGGTGCTGACGTTTGAGGCGAACGTGATCAACCTGTTTAACCGGCAAGCCGCCACTGGGTTCTACTCGCAGCTGGACACGGCGTTCTTCCAGAGTTTCCTGCTGCCGGGTGGGTCATTCTCGTATTCCGCGCTTGAACATCCTTATGACTGGAAATCAATGCTGGCCAATACGCAGAACCCTGATTCCAAGATCAGTTCACTCGTGGGCAACAGCCAGTACGGAAAGCCGTTCATCTTCCAGACGCCGCGCAGCATGCGTCTGGCGGTGCGGTTTACGTTCTAGGCTAATGGGGATTTTTGAGGGACCGGGTAACCGGTCCCTTTTTTATTTTTGCAGAGGTGACTGGCAAGGCATCCTTCAAAATCCAAAACACGATGTAGCAGTGGAATCCCACCTTTGCGCACAAACGCGCAAAGATGGGGCACCCGGCCTTTGGAGCGCGTCCGTTGCCCTTTCCGGCAGATTCCTTCCTTGTTTAGTAAGATAGTCAATTCAACTTTGTAAAGCGGAAGCAACCATTCCTGCGGGGAGCGATTCCATGTGGCAGTACCCGCATGTCCAGGAGTGGGAAGGAGAGACCGTTTGTTGAAATTGCGCGCTTCGTGCGGCCGTGGGAAACGCCGCAACTCCCTGGTAATTCTCTTTTTAGGTGTCTTCATAGCGCTGATCGGTGGCCTCCGCGGCTTTGCGCAGCAAGACCTTCCCAAGGGTTCAATTGAGGGCACGATTATCGATGCGGCCGGCGCGCCGGTAGCCGGCGCTGCCGTGTACCTGAATTCCCACTCGGCGGAAGTCCCGCTCACCCTGACCACTGATAAAGACGGTAAATATTCCACAGGCGCGCTCAATGCTGGCGTGTACACCGTGCAGGTCGAACTGCGCAACTACAACGCGAATCGCTTCTTCGTGACGGTACGCGACGGCAAGACCTCGAATGGAGATCGCAAGCTTACCCGCGTCGAGCCGGGAACGCCGACGCTCCAGGGGAAGGTTAGCCCGGAAGAGATCGCAAAACTTCCCATCAATGGGCGCGACGTTCTGAATACGGCGCAGTTTCAGCCGGGAGTCTTGATCCAGGACGGTCGGTCGCTGGACGCGACTAAGACGGGAACATTCGCTGCTTCGATCCACAAGTTCAGCGGCGCTGACACTCTGTACACGCTGGACGGGATTGCCCTCACCGACGAAAACAAAGGCGGGACCACGCAGAACGTCGCGTTGAGTTCAGTCGACGAGATCCTCGTCAACCGTGCGATGTTGAATGTTTCCGCTGGGCCGACCTCGGCGGGCGAAGTGAATATGAGGACCGGGTCCGGGAGTACGGGCCTGCACGGGGAAGTGTTCGGACTGTTTCGCGACAAGAGCATTGTCTTTGCGAACGCTCCGGGCAGACAGGACTTGCCCTTTCGTCGCACGGATTTCGGGGGCAAACTGGGCGGAACGCTGATTCAGGACAAAGCCTTCTTCTTTCTCGACGTGGAACACGTGATACAGGATGCGCACCGCGCGGTCGTATTTCCGGCGCCGTTCCAGGCGCAGACCGGTTCGTTTTCGTCTCCATTTCGAAACACCTCCGCGTCGGGGAAACTAGACTGGTCGCCCTCGAGCACGGCCCACGCTTTCTATCGCTTTGCCTACAACTGGAACAAGTCGGTGGATGACTTTGGCAACGGGTATTCCATCTATGAGAACCACAACAACGCGCCATCGCACACCGCTGGACTGGATCTGACGCGCGGGCCTTATGTGCACAGTGTTCGATTTGGATATTCGCGGTATCACAACTCGCTGCAGGATGCGAGTGGGCAATTAAGTACGGGCGGGCTTTTTGGACTTCCGGCAAGTGTGCGATTCACCGATCTGGCCGGCGGGCAAGTGCAATTCGGACCGAGCCAGTTCGCTCCGCAGGAAACCCTTCAGCAGAACCTGGAAGCGCGTTATGACGGGACACGGCGGGCTGGGGATCATACATTTCGCTTTGGTGCGAGCATCAACCGGATCAATATCGGCGGCTACGCAAACGCGTACGGACTCGCCCCCCAGATGTCGACCGCGCTGATGGGAGGTACGGACGCGAACCCGCTGGACTATCCGCTGCTGCTGGCGACGCTGAGCAACGGGCAAGGTTTTGCGACAGAGAAGTCTGGCTTCGGATTTCCACAGGGTGGGCAGGTCGACAACCGGCTGCAGGGATACGTCGCGGACTCGTACAAGATGTATCCGAACCTGACCATCACGCTAGGTGTGCACTACGTGCGGGACACAGGACGGGTGGACAGCGACCTCGCGAAGATTCCGTGTTCGGCCGCGAATCCTGGAATTCCAACGATTGCGGTGCCGTGCTCCGGTTCGAGCCTGCTTGACGAGTTTTCGAGTCTGGCGGGAAGTGCGCTGGGAAGGCAAGTGGCGCAGCCGAATTACAACTTCGCACCGCAAATCGGACTTGCGTGGGATCCATTCCATAACGGCCGAACAGTTATCCGCGGTGGAGTGGGCGTGTTCTACGACAACTCCCTGTTCAGCAATATGCGTTTGGATCGCCCGGCGCGGCTGAGCCAGGGACTGTACGCGGCGACGAATGTTCTGGGGTGCGCCGAGGGAGCAGCGGCCGGCACCGTGGGCGTATATTTTCCGACGGCGGGCGGTTTGCCCACGCGCGTCACTTCGGTTAACGGGCACGACCTGGCGACGGAGGTGTGCGGCACTCCAGTCGGGACTGCGGCCACGGACGTTGCGGCCCTGCAAACGGCGTACCAGGCGGCAATCACGGCGGCAGGAGCTACTAGCAATCCGAATTTTGTCGGGAACACGCTAGCACTGAGTATGCCGGTGAATGGCCTGGCGGCGTTTGATCCGAACTTCCGCACGCCTCGTTCGTACCAGATCAGCGTTGGCCTCGAGCATCAGTTGTGGAGTGGTGGCCTTTTCACCGTGGATTACGTTCGAAACATGAGCCAGCGCTTTGGGCTGATCGTGGATAAGAACCATGTAGGGGATTGGCGTTATTTGTACAACAACGCTATCGGCATTCCGACCGCCGCGCTGAATGCGATCACGAATACGATCGCGCAAAGGGCGCCGGGCTGTCTGGTGCAACCACTGGCGCCGGGCGCCATCGTGCAGGATGCGGTCAGTTGCTATATCTCGGCGGTGCCGACGGCAAATATCAACGACTTCGCGGTGAATGGACTGGATTCGGGCGTCGCGTTCATGGGCGGGCTGCCGGCTTCGGTGGGCGTGCAGGCGCCCAATCCCCTGATTGATCCCAGAAATTTCGGCGCGGCGTTTCAGGGGCAGAATTCATTGGTGGGGCAGGGCGAGTTTCAGTCGTCGATCGGGCAGGCCGTCTACAACGGAATGCAGCTTTCGCTTCGGCAGAACATCGTGCGCCAGTGGTTCTTCTTTCGCGGCGGTGACTTCAACTTGGCGTACACGTTTTCGAAGTTTGTGACGAATGGGGGCGACAATCCCGGCCAGAGTTCACTGGCGTACGACTTTCAGAATCCGGAGCGCTATAAGGGGCCTTCACCGCTGGATCGCCGGCATCAAGTGTCGATCGGATGGACGCTCAACACCTTGTGGGGGCCGAAGCTGTCGTTCATTGGCAAGTATGCAACTGCGCCGCCGACGGTGGCGTCGATGCTGGTGACAACGGGGAATCCGGCCGCGACGCCGGGAGAGATCTTCCGCACTGACTTCATCGGAGACGGCACGCCGGGGAATTTGTTTCCATTCAAAGGCCCAGGAAATTTTGATGCGCTGTCGGCAAGCGATTTGGCGACCCAGATCAAGACCTACAACCAGACGCAGGCAGGATCTTTGACGGCGGCCGGGCAGACGCTGGTCTCGGCGGGCTTGTTTAGCTCGGCGCAGCTGACCACGCTGCGCGCAACTGCGCCGTTCATCATTGTGCCGCCTGCGGGGCAGTTCAGCAATCCGGGGTTCAAGACGCTGGATGCGGCGATCAGCTGGCCGCTGCGAGTGGGAGAACGGCTGAGTATCGAACCGAGTGCACGATTTTATAACGTGCTGAATTTTGCGAACTTCCAGCCCGTGTCAGGACAACTCGCGTCGTACTACCCTGGGCCGGGGCAGCCGGTGACGGCGGGAGCGGGATCGGCGAACGGCACGCCTTCGGGTTCGGCGCGCGACGTGCTGCGGATCGGCGGGGGTTCCGGCGTCTACAACTATGGAACGCCTCGGCAGTTGGAATTCGGCGTAAAAGTCACGTTCTAGCTGCCGTCGGCCGTAGGGTTAACTTTTGTGCCTATTTGCGCTTTGTCGGCGCGGAATCCTTCACGCTCGTGGCGTGTAGAATATCGACATGCCTTTCAATCCGAGTTCCCCCGGCGGCGCCCGACGTGGCGGAAAGACCCCGCCACCCGATGAGACGTACGAAGAGGCCGCTTACCTGAAACTTCTGGGCGAGAAGCAGAAGCCGGTCAGCATCAAGCTGAACGACGGGGAAGTGGTGCGTGGTTGGATCGAGTACTACGACAAGAATATGGTCCGGCTTACGCGTGAAGGCGCGCCCAACTTGTTCATCTTCAAACACGACATTATGTACATCGCGGAAGATCCCGCGAAGCGAAAATAGCAGGGTACGCGTCGCCCGGAAGGCGGTCGGGCGCGTAATTTTGTAGCGCTGCACTTGGCCTGTTCTGCTTTCTTCATCGAAGCACATTCCATGTCTACTGATCAAAAAAACAATTTCGAGTTCGTGCCCCAGATGTCGGAGATCGCGCGGGAAGCGGGCGCGCTGCTCATGGAGTTTTTTCGGCGGCGCGTGAAGATCGAATATAAGGGCGATGCCGATCTGGTTACGGAAGCGGACCGGACTTCGGAAAAACTCATTCTCGAGCGTATCCGGAAGCAGTGGCCTTCGCATGATGTGATCGGAGAAGAGGGCGCGAGGGTGGAGACCGGCGGCGCGTACCGCTGGTATGTTGATCCGCTCGACGGGACGACAAATTTCGCGCATGGCTTCCCGGTATTTTGCGTTTCGTTGGGGCTGGCGTTTCAGGGGAAAAGAAAAGCGGCCGTAGTGTATGACCCTACGCGTGATGAGTTGTTTGCCGCCGAGCGCGGGAAGGGCGCCGTACTGAACGCGGTGAAGATCGAGGTTTCGAAGACACCAAAGCTGCAGCAGAGCCTGGTGGCGACGGGCTTTCCGAGCCACAAGCGGCACAAAAATCCCAACATTTATTTCTACCATCAGCTCACGCTGCGAAGTCATGGAGTGCGGCGAGCAGGGTCGGCTGCGCTCGATCTGGCATACGTGGCCGCGGGGCGACTGGATGGATTCTGGGAGTTCAATTTGAATGCCTGGGACACGGCGGCTGGGATTCTGGTGGTGGAAGAAGCTGGCGGGAAGGTGTCCGGATTTCGTGGAGAAGAGTTGGAGATCACGGATCGCGATGTGCTGGCGAGCAACGGGTTGATTCATCCGGAACTGCTGCAGGAGTTCGATCAGATATTTGGCGGCCGTGGGCTGGAGCCGCTGCCGGATCCGCGGGAATATCGGAAGTAGTTCAAAGCTCACCTTAGGCGCTGTAGCGTCCGGCTCTGGCGCCGTGTTCGGCACGAGTGGGCTCGTGCCCTTCCCATTCGGGCCGTTCCACACATACCCTTACATTCGTGGCTGTCATGCATGTCTTTGTATCTCTGGACCGGTCGTTTCCCTCATTTGGTTAGGAGTAAAATAAGGGAAAGGGTTTTGGCTTGCGGTTTCGAGGGCGAGGGCGCCCGCGCTACACCGACGAGTTGCGTTTTTCCATTTCCGCAGGACTTCGAAGGGCTTCCGAGTGACTCAGCCATTAATCGAGCGTGAAATTTCCAAGCGGCCAGATAAAGTGCGGTTGTCGGGACGCATTTTGTTTTTGACCGAAGATCCGGAGTTGATCCGGCGGCAGCTTGCCGGGGAGGACCTGGCTTGGGATACAAAGAATCCGGCGAATAATCCCAAATTGCGCGACGACATCTCGACCGACGAGATTACGCCGGCGCACTACTGCTTTTACTTCGACCAGACTTTAGGCGAGATTCCCTATCTCGGGCTCAAGTGCGGAAACGTTCTTCCCATCGGCCGCAGCGATGTGAAGAAGGGTGGATTCGTTTGCTCGGTTAGCGGAAAGCGGCGGGGAAAAGGCTCTAGCCGCGAGCAGTCGCCGTATGCGGAGATGTCGGCCGGGATCCAGGCCGTGATTGCCGAGAATATCGAGCGTATCTACAAGCAGAATTGCCAGAATCTGGGGCTGCTGACTTCGACGAATTTCTCGCTGATCGACAAGATTCGAGCTGGGGAAGAAATTTCGCTGAGTGAATTTACCGCGGGCGAGGATGAGATCACGCGCCAGGTGATTGAGTACGGGGGCTTGTTTCCTTTCAATGTGGCTCGCATGCAGAAGAAGGTGTTTCTGCCGCCCATCGAGACCGGGAAGCGGCCGATGACACTGGCCGAAAAGATCTTTGCCAAGCGCATGATAAGACCTGACGGCCAAGTTGGGGTCGAGGCTGTGAAACCCGGCGACACTGGTTTTACGCGAGTCGATCTGCGTTTCAGCCATGAATATGTCACGCCCATGGCGGCCATCTTCTACGAGCACTATGTGGGCAAGGGCGTTCCGGTGAATGATGCTTCCAGCATCCGGTTTTTCCGCGATCACCTGACGTTTTTGGATGAGGTTATTTCGGAAGAGAAAAAGAAGATCGGTCTGCTGGATCTCGCGACGCAACTGAAGTTGAAGCAGGAAGACTTTGCTAAGGCGCAGGGGATCAAACTGCACGGTGAACTCAAGGATCGCAAGGGGTCGGAAGGCATTTGCCATTCCGTGATGCTCGAGTCCTACGCGCTGCCCGGGCAGGTGAATGTCGGATCGGACTCCCACACCCCACACGTTGGCGCGATCGGGTGCGTGGCCTTTGGGATCGGCACGACCGATGTGTTCAATAGCTGGATCACGAAGGACGTGCGCGTGAAGGTGCCCGAGTCGGTAAAGATCATCATTCGCGGAGAGAAGCAGCCCAATGTCACTGCGAAAGATTTCATCCTCAAAATTCTGAGCCTTGACTACGTGCGCAGCGGCAAGGCGCTAGCCAAGGTCATGGAATACGCGGGTGAAGCGGTCGAGGCCTTAAGCGTGGACGAGCGTGCGACCATGACCAACATGGCGGCGGAGATCGGTGGATTCACGGGCATCGTTGCCCCCGATGACAAGGTCGTTGATTTTCTCGTGGAACGCAGGGGCATGGGCCTTCGGGATGCTATGGAGATGATTCGGGGACTCCAGAGCGATCGAGACGCGGAGTACGCGCAGGTGATCGAACTCGATGCTGCCGAGATTGCGCCCATGGTGGCGACGCCGGGCGATCCTGGGAACGGCAAGTTCATCCGCGAATTGAATACACCGGTCCCGGTCGAGTTGGCTTACGGTGGAACTTGTACGGCCGGCAAGAATGAAGACATGGATATGTACGCTGAAGTTCTTGCCGATGCACTGAAACGGGGCAAGCGGGTGGCGGAGTCGGTGCAGTTTTACATCCAGTTCGGCTCGCAGGAGACACGCGAGTACTGTATTGATAAGGGCTACCTCGACATTTTCCAGAAAGCTGGGGCTCACGTGATCGAGCCGAGTTGCGGGGCATGTATCAATGCCGGGCCTGGAGTTTCAACGCGTCCGGACCAGGTGGTCATCAGCGCACAGAACCGGAACTTCCCTGGACGAAGCGGCCCGGGCCAGATGTATCTGGCTTCACCTCTTACAGTAGCCGCCAGCGCCGTGGCGGGTTACATCGTGGAGTATCAGCCCAGCGAGGAAAGAGAACTGGCGGGAAGCCGGGGTTGAGGCGTCTTCGGTGAATGCCGGAGGGACACCTCAGTTGGTTTTCGTACGGAAAAACGTTCGCGGTTGGCTGTACCGGGGGCGTGATTCTTGCTAGAATTTGTGGTTCTTTTACCAGAGCCGCAGAGTTTCAGGAGATAGAGATACCATGACCTACGTGATCGCAGAACCCTGCATCGGGACGAAGGATACGGCTTGCGTGGACGCGTGCCCGGTGGATTGCATTCACCCGAAGAAGGACGAACCGGCGCATGCGACGGAAGAGTTGCTGTATATCGATCCGGTTGAGTGCATCGATTGCGGTGCATGCGTGCCGGTGTGCCCGGTGTCGGCGATTTTCGCCCTCGACGATCTGCCGGAAAAATGGGCAGCGTTTACGGAGCGCAACGCCAAGTATTACGGGAGATAGCGAACTAAGAGCTTCGGGCTGCGAGCTTTGAGCTTGCGCCGGGTTCCTGCGGAGGCGTTCATCTGGAGATGGACGCCTTTTGCTTTGAGGTCGCAAATTGCGACCTCAAACTTAAGCGCACGTAGTGAGGATCCCGTGTGGGATATGGCATTGGAATCCCACCTTTGCGCACAGAATGCCGCCAAGATGGGGCACTCGGTTTCTTTCAAACTGCTGCAGTCTGAGTGGTTTCCCGCAAACTGGCCGCCACAGGGCTAGGTTCTTCCATTACAATCAAACATTAACCTGCTGGGCTCCCATGGCACTGAAGGAGTCGGAAGCCGTCGTCCTGCGGACGTACCCGCTGCGCGAGGCCGACCTGCTGGTCACCTTTTTTACGCGGAATGAGGGCAAAGTGCGCGGCGTAGCGCGCGCGGCCAAGAAGTCCCGCAAGCGATTTGGCGGGGCGCTCGAGCCTCTGACGTTTGTCCGGGCATTCTACGAGGATCGCGAGCGACAGGAACTGGCGCGATTGGATGCGCTTGAGGTGCTGGAGTCTCCGCTGGCCAGCGAGGTCAGTTACCCTCGGGCGGTCGCGCTGGCGCACATTGCGGAATTGCTGGACGAATTGTTGCCCGACCGCGAGGCCAATGACGCGGTGTTCCGGCTGACGTTGTCGGTATTGAGCCGCTTGCGCGGACCTCAGATCTGGATGCCGGTCACGTACTTCGAGTTGTGGATGACGCGGCTGGTCGGTTTTTTGCCGGATCTTTCCGAGTGCGTGGTGTGTGGACGGGGTCTGAATGGGAGCCGGGCTTACTTCCACGCGTTGGCCGACGGGCTGATGTGCGTGGACGACAAGCGGCGGGCCTCGTCGGAGATTTCGAGCGAGTCGCGGGCGCTGGCCGGGCAGATGTTTCGGGCTCCGGTCGAGAGCTTTGCCGGGACGGAGTGGCCGAAGCCCAAAGCTTCTGATTTGCGGAAGTGCCTGATGCAGATTCTCGAGCGGCATATCGAAAAGAAGCTGGTGACCGGTGGGATGCTGGAGAAGATCTAGAGAGCTGCGAGCTCTAAGCCGTGAGCTACGGGCAAGCCGGGTCTGATGGTTGGATTGCTCGAAGCTCTCAACTGAAGCTCTCAGCTGAAGTGCATAGGTCCTTCGGTCCGCTCAGGATGACAAGGCTTTTTGGTTGAGTTGAGTCTTTGATGACAACTTCCAAACCCAATCCGCCGACGTTTCAGGAACTCATCCTAAAACTGCAGACTTTCTGGGCGCAGCGCGGGTGCGTGTTGCAGCAGCCGTATGACGTGGAAGTTGGCGCCGGCACGATGGCGCCGGAGACTTTTCTGCGTGTACTCGGGCCGCAGGCGTACAAGGTTGCATATCTGCAGCCGTCGCGGCGTCCGGCCGATGGGCGTTACGGGGAGAATCCCAACCGGCTCTTCAAGCACACGCAACTGCAGGTGATCCTGAAGCCTCCGCCCAATGATGTGCAGGAGATTTATCTCGAGTCGCTGAAGGCAATCGGGATTGATCTGCGACAGCACGACATCAAATTCGAAGAAGACAACTGGGAATCGCCCACGCTGGGTGCGTGGGGCATCGGGTGGCAGGTGATGCTCGACGGGCTGGAGATCACGCAGTTCACGTATTTCCAGCAGTGCGGCGGCGTGGACCTGCTGCCGATTTCCGCTGAACTGACGTATGGGTTGGAACGCATTGCGGCGTTTCTGCAGGATGTCGATTCGATTTATGACATTGTGTGGGCCCGAGATCCGGAGACAGCCCATCCGACAACCTATCGCGATGTGCGCCTGGCTGACGAGTTGCAGTTTTCGGTCTACAACTTTGAAGCGGCGGACGTCGAGAAGACCTGGCAGCACTTCGAGCTGTATGAAGCGGAGTGTAAGGCGTTGCTGGATCGCTATGCAGAATTGAGCAAGTCGAAGAGCGACGCGGCAGAGAAGAAGCGCTTTCCTTTGCTGGGCGCTTACGATCTGTGCCTCAAGTGCTCGCATCTTTTCAACATTCTCGATGCGCGCGGGGCAATTTCAGTTACCGAACGGGTGGGCGTGATTGCGCGGGTGCGGGCTCTGGCGGTTGGGATTGCTAAGGCGTATTTGCAGCAGCAGTCGAGTGAAGCGGCGCAGTCTTCGGAGAAAGAACCTGTGGTTGTCGAGGCGAAAGCCCAGAAGGCTCCACGAGGGAAGAAAGAACCAGCGACCGTGGGGTAGGAGCCAGGACAGCGGGCGAGGACGCCCGCCCGCGACTGCCGGCGGGACGCCGGCGCTACTAAGACGTTGTGACGGTGCTCACATTCAGGATCTGCGGAACTTGGGAAGATAGATAGATTGATCGATGCCTGACTTTCTGCTTGAAATCGGTTGCGAAGAAATTCCTGCAAGGATGATCGATGCGGGCGCGCAAGAGCTGCGCGAACGCGTCGCAAAAATGCTGGAGCGCGAACGGCTGGCGCCCACGGGAGCCGTGACCACCTTCGACACGCCACGCCGGCTAGCAGTTCTGGCGGCAGGTATTCCCGCATCGCAACCCGACCTCACCGAGCAAGTCACCGGACCTTCCCTGGCCGTGGCCTACAAAGATGGACAGCCGACTCCGGCAGCGCACGCCTTCGCGAAGAAAGCGGGCGTGGATGTCTCGCAACTCGAGAAGACCACCACCGCCAAGGGCGAATATCTTTCCGCCAAGGTCACCAAGAAAGGCCGCGCGGCCAGCGAAATTCTGACGGAGTTGCTGCCAAAGGAAATCTCGTCGATTTACTGGACGAAGAATATGTACTGGCGAAAAACGAACGAGCGTTTCGTGCGTCCGGTGCGCTGGATGGTGGCCATGCTCGACGGAGAGATTGTTCCCCTGGAGTTCGATGGCATTCAGGCGGGGAATAGTTCGCGCGGGCACCGGATTCTCGCCGACAAGGCCGTGGCGATTCCGAAGGCTGGCAACGCCTACGTAGACGCGCTCGCCTCCACCAAAGTACTGAACCGGGCGGAACGCGAAAAAGAGATTCGCAAGTCACTGGATGTTGCCACGCGCAAGGTTCCTAGTGCCCGATGGCGTGAAGACAAGGCCCTGCTCGATACGGTGGTCAATCTCACGGAGTTTCCGTCGGCGGTTCTGGGCAACTTCGATCCGCAATTCCTGGAATTGCCGGAAGAGGTACTGGTGACTGTGATGCGCGATCACCAGAAGTACTTTGCCGTGGAAGACGCGAACGGGAAGCTCGCACCGCATTTCCTAGCGGTGCTGAATACAGATGGAGATCGCGACGGCGTTATCCAGCACGGGAATGAACGCGTGCTGAGGGCGCGCTTCAACGACGCGCGTTTTTTCTGGCAGACCGACCAGAAGCAATCTTTGCGCGACCGGCTAGAGCTGCTGAAACATGTGACGTTTCAGAAGGATCTTGGCAGCTATTACGACAAAACCATTCGCACGCAGCGGTTGGCGAGCTGGTTATCGGAGACTTTGAAGCAAGCCGGAGTGACGTTGCGGCCGGGCGTCATTCACAAAGCGGCCTGCCTGGCGAAGACCGATCTCACTACCGAACTCGTAAAAGAATTTACGGAACTGCAAGGCATCGTCGGCGGATTGTATGCGCGGGTACAGGTACTGGACGACGGTCTCAGCGAGGACGCTCGGCAGTGCATCTCGACCGCGATCTACGACCACTACAAGCCCGAGTCGATGGACGATTCGGTGCCGCGTACAGTAGAAGGAGCTGTGCTTTCGATTGCAGACAAGGCCGACAGTATTGCCGGGATGTTTGCCTTGGGACTGGTTCCCAGCGGGTCGAAAGATCCGTTCGGATTGCGGCGGCAGGCGAATGGAATTGTGAAGACGATCGCGGACCACAAGCTGCCTCTGCAGATGAGCGCTCTGATGGAAGACGCGAAGGTCCGTTATCGCGGCTCTGAGGCTGAAAAGAAGTTCGCGAAGGAATTCAAATTCGACGCTGTCGTGCGTGGCTTCTTGCGCGAGCGCCTCGAGTTCTATTTGCGCGACGCGCGTGGGTTTGCGTACGACGTAGTGAATGCGGTGCTGGCAGCGGATGCGGATGATGTGGTCGATGTCTTGGCGCGCGCGGAAGCGGTTTCGAAAGTGCGGACGTCACCTGACTTCGGGGCGATCTCGAGTTCGTTCAAGCGCACGAAAAACATCCTGCGGCAGGCGAGCGAGGCGAGCAGAGAAGTTGCGCTCCAGGTGAACGCGGCGCTGCTTCAGGAAGACGCCGAGAAAGCTCTGGCCGCGCAGGTCCCGGAGGCAGCAAAGAAGGTCGAAGCGCTGCGCGCGGATCGTAATTATGAAAAAGCGCTGCTGGAAATCGGAAAGCTGCGGCCTGCCATTGATCACTTTTTCGACAAGGTGATGGTAATGGCCGACGATGCGAACGTTCGCGCCAACCGGCTGGCATTGCTGCAGACGCTTCTGAAAGAGTTCTCGACGATTGCGGACTTCTCCGAAATCGTCACCGAAGGCAAAGAATCCTCGAAACAGTAAAGGACGCAATCATGGCTACGACAACTCTCCCCGAGACCGAAGTTGAAATCAAAACCAGCCCGAAAAACGAAGTGAAGTACGTGTACTTTTTCGGCGGCGGCAAGGCCGATGGCAACGGCAAGATGAAAGACGTGCTGGGCGGCAAGGGTGCCGGCCTGGCGGAAATGACGAACGCAGGGCTGCCCGTGCCTCCCGGATTCACGATCCAGACCGAAGCCTGCCGCGAGTACATGAAGCACAACGCGGTTTCGAAGGAAGTCGATCGCCAGATGGAAGAGGCGCTCCAACACCTCGAACAACTGCAGGGGCAGGAACTTGGCAAAGGCGCAAATCCGCTTCTGGTCAGCGTGCGGTCGGGCGCGAAGTTCTCCATGCCCGGCATGATGGACACCATTCTGAACCTCGGCCTCAACGACGAGAGCGTGGAAGCCTTGGCCAAGCGTGCCGATGCGCGCTTCGCTTATGACTCGTATCGGCGACTGATCCAGATGTTCGGCAACGTCGTGCTTGAAATCGAGAAGTCGGCATTTGAGGAAGTCTTCGACGAGAAGAAAAAACAGAAGAAGGCGAAGCTCGATACCGATCTCGATGCCAAGGCCTTGAAGGAAGTCATCGCGGAGTACAAGAAGGTCGTCAAGAAACACGCCAAGCGCGACTTCCCGCAGGATGCGCATGAGCAACTGGTGATGGCGAGAGACGCAGTGTTCCGTTCTTGGCAGAACGCCCGGGCAAAGCACTATCGCCGCATCAACAATATTGACGACATGCTGGGTACAGCCGTGAACGTGCAGGCCATGGTGTTCGGCAACCTGGGCGAGACCAGCGGCACGGGTGTTGGCTTCACGCGCAATCCAGCGATCGGCACGAAGGAGTTCTACGGCGAATTCCTGCTGAATGCGCAGGGTGAGGATGTGGTGTCGGGCGTGCGCACCCCGGTGCACATTCTTGAGCTCGAGAAGATCATGCCTGAGGTCTACAACCAGCTGCGCGACATCACGACGCGGCTGGAAAAGCACTACAAAGACATGCAGGATTTCGAGTTCACCATTCAGGACGGCAAGCTCTACATGCTGCAAACCCGCAACGGCAAGCGTACTGGGTTGGCCGCGGTGCGAGTGGCGCTGCAGATGGTGGAGGAGGGGCTCATCACGAAGGAAGAGGCCATCTTCCGCGTGGAGCCGAACCAATTGTATGACTTCCTGGTTCCGCGTCTTGATGAAAAGGGTGTGAAGATCGAAGTATTGGCCAAGGGGCTTCCAGCTTCTCCGGGTGCTGCGGTCGGACAGATCGTGTTCACGGCCGACGAAGCGGTGGAGAAAGCTGGCCTCGGAAAGAAGGCGTCGGTCATTCTGGTGCGAGGCGAGACCACACCGGAAGACATTCACGGGATGGAAGTCGCATCGGGCATTCTCACCTCTCGTGGTGGCATGACGAGCCACGCGGCCGTGGTCACCCGTGGCATGGGCAAGTGCTGCGTGGCGGGTGCGGGCGACATCGAGGTCAATGAGAAAGCCCGGGAGATGCGCGTCAAGGGCCAGGTGTTCAAGGCCGGCGACTGGATTTCACTGGACGGTACAACCGGGCGGGTTATCAAAGGACAGCTCAATACGCTTCCCCCGTCGCCCGATGATAAAGAACTGCAGACCTTCATGAAGTGGGCGGACCCGTTCCGCAAGCTGAAGGTTCGGGCGAATGCTGATATTCCGCGCGATGCTATCCAGGCACGGACTTTTGGTGCTGAGGGAATCGGGCTGTGCCGTACGGAGCACATGTTCTTCGCGGAAGACCGCATCCCGCACATGCAGGCGATGATTCTGGCTAACAATGAGAAGGATCGGCGGACTGCGCTCAAGAAACTGCTGCCCATGCAGCGCGCCGATTTTGCAGGAGTCTTCAAGGCGATGGATGGGTATGCGGTGACGATCCGTACGCTCGATCCGCCGCTGCATGAATTCCTGCCGCGGCGCGAAGACCTGATGGTCGATATCGCCGTGCTTCCCTACGCCGACGCGAAGCACAAGAAAGAGCTGATCGGTAAGTACAAGCGGTTCGGCGCAAAAGGGGCAGCTGACCTGAAGAAGGTCATCCCCAATCTTCTGCGTCGCGTGGAAGAACTGCACGAGTTCAATCCCATGCTCGGGCACCGCGGATGCCGTCTCGGCATCACGTACCCGGAAATCACGGAGATGCAGGCGCGCGCGATCTTTGAAGCGGCGGTGGCCGTGTCGAAGCAGGGCGTGAAGGTATTCCCGGAAGTCATGATCCCGCTTACGGCTACGTTGAAGGAAATGGCCAACCAGGCGGCGATTGTCCGGCGAGTCGCGGACGAAGTCTTCAAAGAGAAGGAACACAAGGTGGACTACCTGGTGGGAACAATGATTGAGTTGCCGCGCGCGGCCCTGGTGGCAGATGAGATTGCCAAGGAAGCGGAGTTCTTCTCATTCGGCACGAACGATCTGACGCAGACCACCTTCGGATTCTCGCGTGACGATGTGAACAAGATTCTGCCGACATATTTAGAAGAGGGAATTTTGAAGCAAGATCCGTTTGCTGCTCTAGACCAGGAGGGCGTGGGCCAACTGGTGAAGATGGCGACGGAGCGCGGGCGCAAGACGCGGCCGAATTTGAAGGTGGGAATCTGCGGCGAGCACGGCGGCGAGCCTTCGTCGGTGGAGTTCTGCCATCGGGTGGGTCTGAATTATGTTTCGTGCTCTCCGTTCCGCGTGTTGACGGCGCGGTTGGCGGCGGCACAAGCGGCCGCGGCTGATGCGCTCAAGGTCGAGGGCGGACGGACGAAGTAAGTTCCTTGCGGTCAGGAGTTCGCGACAGGATCTGTTGGAGCGACGAGTTCTTCCCCTAACGGGCGAGGACGCCGTCGCTCCACTTTTCCTTATTGGACTTTTTGCAGGCGGGCGATGAGCTTTTGCGCGAGGTTGTCTTCTGAGTCGGACCAGAGCAGCCGTCCGTTAGCGTGCGCGTTTTTCTCGACTTTGTTGGTGAAATCGATCAGCTTGTGAACGTTCGCGCGCACGCGCTCTTCGGTGTCGGCGTCGAGTTCGACCTGTTCCTGAAGGAAAGCGCTGTCGAGTCCGAAGTCGACTTCGATATGGCCGGTAGTCTCCGCGGTACCCTCGTCGAACTCTGCACCCTGGGCGATGAAGCGCACGTGATTTGGGGCGAGAGCCCACTGGCGACCGGTAGAATCCGGCGTCCACAAGTCCCAATCCGCGTCGAACACGTAGGCGTAGTCTTCGTGCAAGAGGTCGGACGCGACGTCGACTGCAATTTCAGGCGCGACGCCTGGCGTGAATCGGCGTTCGAGGATGGTCGGCTCGTTCCACGAAACTGGTTGGACCGATATGTAGCTGACGCCCGGACGAACCACCGAAAAAGGGAACTGCCGCAGAACGGACAAGACGTGCAGCATCATGTCCTGTTCGCTGAAACTCGGAAACCACAAACTCAGATGAAGGGGATCAGCCACCCGGCGCTCCGTTTCGATTGAGGTTTGGGATATTGTAAATCCTGCGGATGCGGAGAGTGCGGCTCTGCACTTTGACATCTCGAAGAGGCGCTTGTTACCATCAGAAGTTCGCAATCGAAAACCCGCCTCACGTTTATCTCGTCCCCGTCGTCTAGCCCGGCCTAGGACATCGCCCTTTCACGGCGGTAACACGGGTTCAAATCCCGTCGGGGACGCCAACCTTTCAACAACTTGAGGGACTTAAGCTTTATCGCGCTACGGTGATCCACGGTCACCGCGGTATCGCCCCGAGAATCCAGCGGATTGCGGACGTGAAAGATGATGGCCTGTCACGCAGGAGGCCGCGGGTTCGAGTCCGCTCCCGCCATTTCTAGGTACCTTGAGTCGTGTCGTTCGCACTTCGCCAAAGTGGTGACGGGATAAGACCCGCAATGGGCAATAGAAGACTTGGTGGACTATGAGCGCAAGTTGCGACGGCTCGCCATTTCATTCGCAATTGCCGATTGTTGGGGGCTAGATAACCTTCGTTTTGCGGCCGGAAACACTACTTCGTCCTCGATCCGAATGTGTTCCCGGTAAATTGAGGCCAACTTGTTGACAGCCTGCCGAAACTGGGCTGCTTCCGTTGCGGGAAGACAGCGTTCCTCAAGACATCGAGTTCCCAGAACATCCACTTCGCCGTGCAGGGTGTTCGCCTTGTGGTGGTCGGCTTCGAGCGCGTCCAAGCTTTCAAGTGCGTTTTCGATTTCGGGATCTTGAATCTGCCTCAGACGAGGGAACAGAGACTCTTCCTCGTCTGCGGTGTGCTTGGGGGTCGATTCCCGAAAGTATCGGTGAGCGGATTCGAGTGTTGACCGCGCCTCTTCGGTCAAGGGGCGATCAATGACGTCGGCGACGCGCTGTAACGATCCAAGGAACATCTCGATGCGCCTGTGGCAGTCCGACAGAAGTCCCGTAGGATCGGAAAAACTGTGAGCTTTCGCTCCAATCTGAACCGGCATGTCCAGTAACCTCACTCAGCGTTGACGATCCTCATCACTGTGCCGAACCTCGGCGTCCACGCGATCAACGAACAGATAAAGTCCGAAACAAACCAAAAACATCAATCCTGAAAAGATCGCTGCGGGTAGAGCAGTATGATGTCTGCCCGCCAGAAATGATTCTAGTGCCGCACTCAGTAGCCAAATCTGTACGATCAGCAGTACGGCGATCAGAGACATGGCGCCGGCGATCGCTGTAAGACCGCGCGTTTTCGGAGGCAGATCGATGTTTGTCGGCACGGTCATGATGTCTTGATGTCGACGGCCACGAGTTCGCCCCCGCGGGATTCAAGAATGATTTTGGGCAAAGGCCTCGATGGAGGGCCTTGAAGAACCGACCCGTCAGCGATAGAAAAGAATCCTTTATGGCACGGGCATTCGAGGCGGTTATCCTCCTGCGAGTAGTAAACCGCACAGGAGAGGTGAGTGCATTTCTGGCTGTAACTGACGTGCTCATTCTCGGATGTTCGAACGAGAATGCAACGGTCGTCCTTGGTCGGGTAAGTGAACAACTTCACTCCTCCCACCGGAATTTCGCCGAGACGCGCGACCGTTTGTTGAGGATAGGAAGGGGCCTTCGAGAACATCGAGCGCACCAGAATCCAGAGATTACCGACGAACATGCCGAAACTGGTGAGCACGAGGAATTTCGTCAACTGTCTGCGAGTAACGTAGCGTTCGTCGGCCGTGCGAACCGAAAACTCTTCTTTCCACAACGGTTCGCTACTCGATCGTCGCAGCCAATTCATGCTGTTCCTCCCACATGTAGTCCACTACGTCTAGAGCGATAGCATCCCGCTCGGCCGGCGCCATCATGAACACCTTAGTTGTGATTTTCTGTTCTCCAAAATAGAAAATGTTCGTTGGCTTCTCCCGCCGTTTGGAAATCTCTTCCGGACGGACGTAGGCGAGCGCTTGACTCGGGCAGACCGTCGCACACATTGGCCGTTTGCCTACAGATGTCCTGTCGTAACACATGTCGCACTTCATCATCTGCTGCTCGGGTTCCATCATCTTCGGGATACCGAACGGGCACGCGAGCACGCAGTTGCTGCAGGCGATGCAGCGCGGCTTCAGAGAGGAATGGACGATACCATCTTCGCCCTTCTTGATTGCATCCGCAGGACAGACCTGCGCACAGGTCGGTTCGTCACAGTGCCAACAAACGTAAGCTGCGGACGTGATGCTCTCGCGGCGTTCGATGAAATCGAAGTTGATCATCGACTTTCCGCGATGGGTCTCACATTCCTCACAAGCCTGCAGACAAGAACGGCATCCAATGCAGCGCGAGGGATCGATATAGAACTCGTAGCCGTACACTATGCGCCTCCTCTTGAAGCGCCGTTATGAGCGGCTCGATCGTCTGGTGAAGAATCTGGGCTTGTGGCGAGTTGGATTCGGCAGGCGGACACTTTGAACTCAGGGATCTTGCTGCGTGGGTCAAGGGTTCGGTGAGTCAGACGATTTGCGCTACGCGTGCCAGCCCAGTGATAAGGGATGAAAACGGTGTCGGGGCGGATCGTTTTGACCACCATTGCGCGGATTGTAAGATCGTCACGGCGGGTGGTCACTGTGACCCAATTGCCGTCTTTGACGTTGTACTTCTCGGCGAGTAGAGGATGAATCTCTGCGCGCGGCTCTGGATACTGATCGACTAGTGCTCCGATGCGCCGCGTCTGCGTGCCGGACAAATACTGGCTGACCACTCTTCCAGTGGTCAGATATAGAGGATAGTCGCCATCAACGGGGTCACCGCTTGGACGCCATTCTGTCTTGTTGAAGTGGGCCTTCCCATCATGGGTATAGAACTTCTTGTCGGCGAACAGCATTGGCGTGCCAGGATGGCCGAGATCGGGGCACGGCCAAAAAATGCCTTTCTCTTTGTCGACTCGTTCGTAAGTGATGCCGTAATAATCGGCGACTCCCCCGCGGGAGGCGACGCGAAGCTCTTCAAGAATGTCGGCTGGATTCTTGAACGGAAAATACTGGCCCCGACCGAGCCGATGTGCGATATCAATAATGATGTCGGAATCTTGCCGTGCTTGGCCCGGTGGGTCGATGCTCTTCTGCCAGTGAATTACACGACCCTCCGCGCTGCACCCAAGGCCGTCTTCTTCTTCATGCAGGCTGCCGGCGAGGACGACGTCGGCATGATGCGCGGTCTCAGACATGAAGAAGTCGATCACTCCGAAGTACTCCAATTTCGATAGCGCTTCACGCGTGAAGTTGGCATCGGGCAGCGAAACCAGAGGATTAAAGCACATCGACAGCAGGCCTTTGATTTCGCCCGCGTGAATCGCGTTCATGATTTCTTGCGCGCTGTAGCCGGGCTGCGGGAGGTCTTCGGGTCGAATGCCCCAGACTCCAGCGATGTACTCGCGAGCGGCAGGATCGGCGAGCGAACGCTGGCCGGGAAGTTGGTCGCATTTCTGCCCATGTTCTCGCCCGCCTTGGCCGTTGCCCTGACCGGTGATCATCGTCGGACCGGAGCCTTCGCGCCCAATATTTCCGGTTGCCAGGGCAATGTTAACGATCGCAGAACAGTTCTCGACGCCCTTGGATTGATGTTCGAGTCCGCGCGCGTGCATCAGGATGCAGCGTTTCGATTTGCCGATCCAGCGAGCGGCTTTCTCAATCGTTTCCGGGGGAACACCTGTCATTTCGGCCGCTTTGCGCAGGTCCCATTGGCGGGCGTAAGCTGCGACGTCGTCGAAACCGGTCGTGTACTGGCCGATGAAGTCGCGGTCTTCGAGGCCGTCACGTAGGATCACGTGAAGCATTCCCAAGAGCAACGCGAGATCGGTGCCTGGCCGCAAGGGTAGATACAAGTCAGCATTTCGCGTAATCGGTGTCATGCGCGGGTCGGCAACAATCAGCTTTCCGCCGTTGTCGCGGCAACGCCAGATGTAGTCGGTGGTGATGGGAGCACATTCGCCGATATTGGCACCGATGACAAACAGGACTTCGGCCTTCGGAATCTCACTCCACGGAATTGTGCTGCGGTCGATGCCGAATGCCAGTTTGTATGCGGTGC
>DASRDJ010000095.1:0-7592 GCA_035652655.1 Terriglobales bacterium | reverse complement strand
GCAATATTTTCAGCAGCTTCATTGGTTGCTGCTGCACTCTGATTTTCACACCCGCTTTGCGCACTTCGCCCGACTGGAGAGACACCTCATAGGTTCCAAATCGCACGACCGACGTTTGTCGCAGTGGTTCCATAGCGCCCTTGGGCTTCGCATGGGAGTCTAGCATTTCCCTCAGAGCCCAGTCCCAGGCCCAGCCTGAATATGTGAGGAGCTAACTCTTTAGCCATCAATTAATTGGCAGCCAACGAGCCGGTTATGGAGCGAATAGCCTCTGTGAATTGACGCCTGACGACTGGCCCCTCAGATTGGGCCCAGACCACAAGATCGAAGGAGATTGTCATGGCAAAGGTCATTGAGTTTTACATACCGAAGAACTTCCGGAAACCCTTGAAGTGCGCTCCTAAGCCGCAATGCGGAAAGGTCATCGAGTTTTGCTCGCAGATAAAGAAATCAGCCTAGCGCGACCGGGTTTCGAACTGATTCGGGAGAAGGCAAATGACGGGTTTTGGACTTAGTGCACAAGGGATGGTCCTACTTGGGACTTCATCCTCACAGGACGATAAATCGTTGGCAGGGTTCGAAGAGTTGGCCATGCCCCTGTTCGATTCCCTTTACAACTTTGCGCGCTGGCTTGTGCGAAATCAGAGCGATGCCGAGGATCTCGTACAAGAGACTTATCGAAAAGCTCTACACAGTTTTGCATCGTTTCGGCCTGGCACCAATTTCCGAGGTTGGATATTTCGAATCCTAAAAAATAGCTTTCTCAGTTCGCGCTCGGGGCTCGAGCGAAAGATGACCGTGGCGATGGAGTCGGAGAGGGACGGATCTGAACTTGCAGCTGAGAGGGAGACTCCCGAAACGATCCTAATTGAACGCTCGAACCGCCAACTGGTGCAGAGAGCGATCGATGAGTTGCCGGCGCACTACCGGGAGGTCATCCTTCTTTGTGAAGTGGAGGAAATGTCCTACCAGCAGATCGCAGAAACATTGTCGATCCCGATTGGAACCGTCATGTCACGGCTCGCCAGGGCTCGAAGGGCAATTCGCGAGTCGTTCAAGAGCGGTCCCGAGGCGCACCACGTATCGAGAGCGTGTTTCATCCCCCAAGCGTACGAGAGGGGTTTGCGCTCTGTGTAGATGAAGGAGTGAATTAAGCGACGATCTACAGAAAGAGGAAAAGCGATGGCAACCACCACCCTAGCAGCAACTTTGAACACTCCACTGTCCGAACTGCGACCGGCCACAATGGATCGGATTCTGGTCATCGCGGACGATAGTGCCTTGCGGAAGGCTTTACAGCGGCTCTTTTCTCTGGAACGGTATGAGGTGGAGGTGGTCACCGATAGCGTCACTGGGATGGCGAGACTTCGTGAAAGACCATTCTCCGCAGTGATCCTCGACTTGCAGCGCCCAGGATCGTCGGGGTGGGACCTTTGCCGGAACATTGCGGACTCGATTTCCGGTCTCCCACTTGTCGTTCTTAGCGCAAGCTCCGATGTTGCCGACAAGGTCCTTCTCCTGGAAATGGGAGCTGACGATTACTTAACCATACCGTTCAGCCCCAGGGAACTTGTTGCGCGACTGCGCGCGCTAATGCGCCGTGCGTCACGGATCAGTCCGGAAAGCCTGTACGTCTTTGAGGATGTGATCGTTGATTTTTCCAAGACCGAGATCACTCGCGGCGGCGAGAAGGTCACGGTCACTGCAAAGGAATTCAAGACGCTGGAGTTCTTGGCAAAGAACGCCGAGCGCGTGATCTCGCGAGACGAACTTCTCAATCAAGTGTGGGGTTACCAGAACTACCCTTGTACTCGAACGGTGGACAACCACATCCTGAGGTTGCGGCAGAAGCTGGAGAGCGATCCTTCGCACCCGTCACACCTTCTTACTGTCCACGGCATGGGCTATAAGCTTGTGCCCTAAACACAAAAATCTTTCCAAACGGGAATAACTTGCGATCGGATCGGTTATCCGTTACGAGCGCCGAAAGCGCAGTTGTGAAGTTTCAGGAATTCTAGGGCGTTGAACGAACGTAAAAAAGTGGCAAGCATGATAAATCCTTTCGATCTTAAGACGGCACTGCTGGCGAAGCACGCACAACATGTTGTGCTGATCCACTTTCCAATCGCGCTGTTCATTTCAGCAGTGGCATTCGACCTGACCGCACAGTGGACTACGCTGCGCGGCCTGACGGACGCAGCGTACTACAACCTGCTGGTAGCAGCGATTTCCACATTTCCAGTTCTCGCCACCGGCATCGTCGCGTGGCAGTTTCAACTCGAGGGTCAGAAATTAAAGGGCGCTTTGCTGCTGCACCTGGTGCTTGCCTGCATCTCGAGCGCAACGATCTGGCTCGTCTGGTGGCTGCATTTCCGTGCGCGCCGGCGCGCAGAAGCATTGTCGGTTTACCGACTGGGGATTGAAATCGTCGGCGTCTGCATCATCGCCTTCACCGGATACATGGGCGGTTTCTTAAGCGGCGTAAACGGACCTGGTTAGTCGTCGCGGTGTTTCTTTATCTTGAGAAAGTCGGCATGGCTTTCCGAACAAGTACAGAAAATTCTGATCTGTTTTTGATTTTGTTGGGAATAAAAGCAGCGCGCATCAGTTATGAGTGCAGAACGTCACAGACCACGGAGTGAAGATGACAACCAAAAAGCACAATCTTATTGATCAGAGATTGCAGGACCTTAACGACGACGGCGTTGACCGCCGAGGATTTCTGAAGTGCATGGCGTGGGCCGGTACAGGCTTAGTCTGGACGATGAGCGGCGGGATTCCCGCGTCTCGGGCCTTCGCCAAGGTCTATGGCAAGCATGCCGGCAAAGGCGGGGACTTCAGCTTTGTGCAGATTAGCGACAGCCACATCGGTTTTAGCAAGCCGGCCAATCCGGACGTCACTGCAACGTTACAAACAGCGATCAACAAGATCAATGCCATGCCGCAGAAACCAGATTTCATTATTCACACCGGCGATTTGAGTCAGCTCTCGAAGCCGAGTGAATTCGATACGCTCGACCAGGCATTGAAAGGAGCGGCGGCGAAACAGATCTACTTTGTGCCGGGTGAGCACGACATGCTGAGCGACAACGGCGAGGAATATCTCAAGCGCTATGGAAAGGGCACGAAAGGGTCCGGGTGGTACAGCTTCGATCACAAGGGCGTCCATTTCGTTGCCCTCGTAAATGTCGCCAATTTGAAAGCCGGAGGCATGGGGTCGCTCGGCCACGAACAGCTGGAGTGGCTGGAGGGCGATCTGAAGGGCCGTTCTGCCAGCACTCCGATTGTGCTCTTTGCACACATTCCGCTATGGACCATCTATCCCGATTGGGGTTGGGGAACCGACGACAGCGAGCAAGCCTTGTCTTACGTGAAGCGGTTCGGTTCCGTGACAGTGTTGAATGGCCACATTCACCAGATTATGCAGAAGATCGAGGGTAAGGTTTCGTTCCACACTGCGATGTCAACCGCTTTTCCCCAACCTGCGCCCGGAACAGCTCCTTCAGCCGGACCAATGAAGGTGCCCACTGACCAATTGCAGCGGGTGTTGGGTATTACCGACGTGAACTATCTGGTCAGCGGTAGCAGCCTAGCAATCGTTGACTCGCCGCTCGGGGACTCGGGCTCTTCTGCTTCAGGGAGTGGACGTGGCCTGGCGGTCGTTGACTCACTGTTGGGGTAAATCGGTAAAGATCCTGTCCAAACAAACGAAGATCAAGCAGACAAAACTAGAGAAGGAAAACAGAACAATGACAACGAAGAAAATATGGATTGTAGGTTTGGCAACAACGGTCATGATTGCGCTGATGCTGCTGGCGGAAACACCGAGCGTTGCAGCGAATGACCAGCCGTCAGGGGCAAGCGCAGACGTGAAAATTGACAATTTCAGTTTTGGGCCGCAGACGCTGACGGTCTCTGTTGGAACGACGGTCGTCTGGACCAACCGTGATGATATCCCCCACACAGTAGTCAGCACGGACGGTGTGTTCAAGTCCAAGGTGCGGGATACGGACGAGAAGTTCTCCTACACGTTTACCAAGGCGGGGACATATCCCTATTTTTGTTCGGTCCACCCGAAGATGACAGGGAAGGTCGTGGTGCAGTGACACCGCGCTAATGTCAGATGGCCTCCTACGAAAGCGGTGGTGAGTATTGTCAGGATGAAGTGTTTTCAAAAGATGTCTTCTTCAAGCGTTTGAACCATATGAATGCGGACTTGGCACAATTCGTTGGGAGGGCTCCTGTCAGAGATGATCTGGATCTCGTCCATGCGACGCAGGGTGGAGATGTATCCGCCTTCGAGGAACTCGTGGAGCGTTACGATCGCAAACTCTTGCGAATTGCGGAACACATTACGCACAATCGCGAAGACTCGCAAGACGCGGTCCAGGAGGCCTTCTTGAAGGCTTTCCAACATGTGGGCTACTTCCGGGAACATTCGCAATTCTCGACGTGGCTGATTCGCATCACCGTGAATCAAGCGCTCATGAAGCTGCGAAAGCGGCGCACAACCAAAGAGGTGTCTCTGGATGAAGACTTTCAGGCGGACGGAGATATGCTTCCGCGCGAAGTCGTAGATTGGGCGCCCAATCCTGAAGAACTCTACCGGGTGTCTGAATTGCGCGACATCCTAATCAAGGCATTAGAAAATCTGCGGCCGGCCTTGAGAACAGTCTTTGTGCTACGAGACATTGAAGGGCTCTCAATACATCAGACGGCAGAGGTCCTGGAATTAAGTCCCGCCGCAGTGAAGGCGTGGCTATTGCGCGCTCGGTTGCAGCTTCGCGAACTGCTAAACGAGTACTTCAGAAAGACAACGAACATGCGTGGGTCCCACCTAGGTCGGGCACAGTCCTGCGTCGCAAGGTTTCCTCGGCAAGATGTCTCTCCGCTTAAATTGCCGCACGGCCTAAAGTAACTTTGGCAAGAGTCGCAGAACTGAGGGTCTAGATTGCCCCCATCGAGCCGTTCCCGTTGACGTTTGTTCTTGAAGGGTTTTGATCCTTGGCCATCTTTCCAATAAATGGTTTCCTTGGCACGGGCGCTACGTTTGAGGCGGATCTCAATCTCGTGGTACAGGTCGTCATGGGAGTAGCGCTAGTCGCAGGAGCTCTTCTCGCGAAACGAAAACGCTACGTAGCTCACGGAATTTGCCAAACTACGGTGCTTCTTCTAAATCTGGGGATGATCGCATTGGTGATGTGGCCTTCGTTCCAACACCAAGTGAGGCCAGCATTTCCTGGGAGTTTGCATAAATGGTATTACGCGGCGGCTACGATTCATTCGCTTGTAGGAGGCGCGGCTGAGTTCCTGGGACTCTACATTGTCATCGTCGCAGGCACCCGCATTCTTCCCCAGTCGCTGCGCTTTAAAGACTGGAAGCGGTGGATGCGTGCGGAGCTAACGCTTTGGTCTATCGTCGTCCTCACCGGTGTTGGGACGTACTACGCTTGGTATATAGCGCCGTTCCGGTAGTGCCGGGCTCGGGCGATCTGAGGCACATTCAGCCGATGGTCAAAGCCGAACTCGGGCGCGAATCCGCCGACATTTTCTCGAGTTGGAGAATATTTCCCAGGTGAAGCAGTTTTAGATAGTAGCTGGGCAAGGCAGCAAGGGATCAGCAAACAGCAAAATCGGAGCGCAGGACGTGAGTGGAACGAATCATTCATCTTTAGGGAGTTTATATGTTTGAAGGACTGTTTCAGCCCATGCATCTGCTAGTAATCGTCGGAATTGCCCTGTTGGTCTTCGGACCGAAAAAGCTTCCGGAACTCGGGAAAGGAATCGGAGAAGGTATCCGCGGTTTCAAAGCAGCCATTAACGATGAAGAGAAGCCGGCCAGCACAACAACATCCACCATTGCCAACGACCGAAGCGTGACCAAAGGGTGATCGCATGCAAATCACATTCCTTCAGATACCAAGCCCGGTTGATCCGGAATTGTCGTCACGGGGGCAAACATCATTTGACAAACATGTGACACGAGTGAGGGATCCATTCTCCGTGACGCTGAATCAAACCTATCACATGCATTGAAGACCGTCTTCACGAATGCGCTGCGTTGTTTTTGCGCAGTGCGAGCAGTAGACACCACGGCATGTTCGAGCGAGTTGGAACCAGATTCCCAGGGACCGCAGTTAAAACCGACGGGACCGAGCGCTCGAAGAGCTGACACCAGATAACTGACGACACGTTTTATGTAGGCCGTCCTGATCCGCATGCAGAAATGCGGTCAGCGCCTTAGAGGTCGTTGTGTGTCTCAACAAACTTAGCCATTACTTGCAATTGAAATCACAGAAAATTGGAGAACAAATAAATGAGCTGCAACTTTGATCAGCAAGGAAAGAAGACTGCGCGAGTTCGGACCCTGTTTGTGGCCGCCCTCGTGCTCGTATGTGCCTTCGGCACAGTCAACAACGCATCGGCGCAGAATCTCACGCCCCCGCAGACGCCGGCAGAGATCACAGTGCCCGACGGAAACTCTTTGTACTTGATCGGCCACGCTTTCGGTAGCCAAGGCTATACTTGCCTGCCGACAAGCACAGGTGGCACCGCGTGGAACCCCAGCGCCCGTCCCGAGGCCACCCTCTTTTCGGATCTCTTCGGGCAGCAGTTCCAGATCATCACCCACTTCCAGAGCATCAACGAAGGCCCCAAGCCAGGCGTCACTCCTCCGCTCAGCGGGAACGCGACATGGCAGGGCTCCCTCGATAGCAGCAGGGTGTGGGCTGTGAAGGCCGCTGGAATCGACCCGGACCCCAGCATTGCGAGTTGCCCGAATACCGGTTCGATTCAATGCCTCAAGTTGCAGTCCGTAGGGAACAAGAAGGGGCCCACCGGCGGGAACCTCCTGTTCAAAACCACCTTCATTCAACGCCTGAATACCGCTGGAGGAGCTGTTCCTACGACCGCCTGCACGGTAGGCCAGACTCAGCTGGTGCCCTACACCGCCGACTACCTCTTCTACCGCGCTAACCAGTAGGAGCTTCACTGTGCGGTCGACGAAAACTCGGGACGTGCACGCGGAGTCACATTCAGGTTGGTGCTCTTTGCGTGCACGCCACCCGTCACCGATCAGCGCGGGGATTTTTGAGGGAGCGAATAGCTGGATTGCGAGTCAGATCGACAATACCGTCTAAAGTTGTAGCAAGCTTTTGGTCCTAGGATCAGCGTGACCGTTCGTGCGATTGACCGTGGGTGAGGATGGAGGTAAGCATGATTCCTGTTCACGATCTTTTTGAGAGCCATCTAAACGTTACCGACTTGCAACGCTCAATGAGTTTTTTGGCCAAACGCTGGGATTAGAGCTTGCGGAGGTGTTTTGGGAGCGGCGAGTTGCTTTCTATTGGATTGGTGGGCGAGGCAACTCGATGCTCGGTTTGTGGGACGAGAAAAAATGGATGTTGCCCAGATGTCGCTTTCCGAGTCCCCGGAGAGCGAGCCAATATCGAGAACGTCAGGCGTCTGCACGAAGTTGAACGTCGCCGCTGCCGTGGAGGCGAGAGCGCTCTCATCCAACGATTCTTGTGCGCGAACTACAACAGTGAGCTGAATTAGCAAGACAACAGTGAAGAGAGAGCATTGAGAAAAAA